>JAFWAZ010000046.1 GCA_017507425.1 Oscillospiraceae bacterium
GGTATTGATTGTGGTGAGGGTCCACCTGTTCCCATCCCGAACACAGAAGTTAAGCTCACTTACGCCGACGATAGTTGCCTGGTGACGGGCCGTGAAAATAGGTAATGCCAACACAAGCTCCTGCGAAAGCAGGAGCTTTTTTCTTGTTTTTGAGCAAACCGCTCCCTGCAGCGTTTCAGCCCCGCCAAACGGCGGGGCTGTTTGACAATCGTAGGAAGCATTTCAGCGGAGTTTTGTTATTCGCGTATCAGGGAAAAAGATCCTGTTGCGGTTTTGAATCTGGTAATCAGATAGTATTTCTTTTTCTGTTCCACGGCGACGGTTGCGGTTGGGTGTGCTGGATCCAGATGCATGATAGATTCTCTGGCAGAATTCAGCAGCTCCACTGACATGTCGCCTTTGCTGAGCGCTGCATTCAGAAGGAAGGTGTATGTGCCATCGGCTTTGAATCGGACGATGCGCTTGACGCTGCCGCTGCAGGAGGTGAAGCGCGCGCCGGTTCCCCTTGCAGAGCCGATATAGGATGCGGCGGTTTTGGAATTGATGACCATGTAGCCCTGATCATAAAGAATCAGAAAAACGGCGGTGAGAGCGGCGAGGAGTAGGATGGCCTTGATCATTGGTTTTCCCCCTCACCAATCTTTTTCAGGGTGTCTGCTTTCAGCTCCTGACGCAGCTGCGTGAGGTAGGGGGAGAAGGCGGCTTTGTCGAAGCCGTAGGTCTGGTTCAGCTGATATTCGTGGGGGATCCATGTGGAGAGGTCCGAGAGGTTGTGCTGGAGGACGGCCTCGAGGGAGTCGATGGCCTTGTAGATCTTGGCTTCGGGAGTTTCCCGGGCGGCCATTTCGGCGTACAGAGCCGTCATCTCGCTGCGGTGGGGCTCCGGGAGGGAGTCGACCCATGCGGCGAGGAGAGCGTCCTCGGCTGCTTCATGGGCGGCGGTCTTGTCGAAGGCGGGGATGTCGCCGGTGAAGCATTCGCCGAGGTCGTGGATGATGCACATTCTGGTGACCTTGTCCATGTCAGCGTCCGGAAATTCCGGGCGAAGGAAGAAGGCCATCAGGGTCATCATCCAGCTGTGCTCGGCCACGGACTCGTGGCGGCCTTTGCTGGTATAGCAATGGCGGGTGGTGTCCTTGAGCCGCTCGGCAACGGTCAGAATGTCAAGCAGGGTTCTGGGTTCCATGGGATCGACTCCTTTCAGGAAATGCAGATTCGGGGGATGATCTTAAAAACTAACTTTACCTCATTTTTGTGAGGAATGCAATTGGGGAGGTCGACAGTTTCGCTGTGGACTTTTTGTGTATACTGTGGTATGGTAGAACGGAGGTGAACAATATGCAATTTGTGCTGAACGGGCGTGCATATGAGGTCATCCGGTTTCTTGGGAAGGGAAAGGGCGGCTACAGCTATCTGGTGACGGATGGCGTTGGGCAGTATACCCTGAAGCGGATTCACCATGAGCCCTATGATTATTATACCTTCGGTGACAAGCTGGCTTCCGAGCTGCGGGATTATGAGCGGCTGCGCTCTGTGGGGATCCCCATGCCGGAGCTTTTGGAGGTGGACAGGGAGCAGGAGCTGATCTTGAAGGAGTACATCGATGGGCCCAGCATTTATGAGCTGGTGAGGCAGGAGCGGATGATCCCGGATTATTATGATCAGGTCCGGGCCATGTGCGCAATGCTGTACACCGCCGGGCTGAACATCGACTATTTCCCCACCAATTTCATCGTGCAGGAGGGGAAACTCTTCTACATCGATTATGAGTGCAATGAATATATGGAGCAATGGGATTTTGCACATTGGGGGAACGATTACTGGTGGAAAAGCCCGGTGTTTTTGGAGTACGAGAAAGCCCATTTCGAGTAACACCTGTAGGGACGGGCCGATGTCCGATACCAAAAACTGAAGGGATCTATCCGTAGGGAACGGCCTGCGTGCCGTTCCCCAATCTCCCGGAAGGCTGCAAATATTGTGGATTTTGCCCCTGCGGACCAAAATCCACGGGACGGCACACAGGCCGTCCCCTACAGACATCTTATACGACACGCAAAGCTCCCCTGTGCCTTACGACACGGGGGAGCTTTTGTGGTTATTTGAGGTCGATGTGCTCGCCGTCTTCGGACAGGAGCTCCAGGATGCCGTCCTTCATCCGCAGGCATTCGCCGTAGATGGCGTACTCGGTTTCGTCCCGGTAGAGGTAGGTGCCGTCGGGGAAGATGTGGAAGGTGTGGCCCATGCTGTCGGCGGCGGTCAGGTCGGGGTAGATGGGCTTGCCGTCGACGGTCATGTTCTTCTCGATGACCTCCTGATAGTGGGGGCAGATGTTGAGCTCCGTCAGGCCGAGGCCGGTGTAGAACCGGCGGAAGGAGGGGGCGGATTCGCCGTCCTCCTCGGGCTGGGCGTAGACGGTGGCGGCGGCGTTCATGGTGCCGGCGCTGATGCCCATGACTACACCGGGGTAGCCCGACAGCAGGCGCTTCAGGCCGATCCGGTTGAAAAATTCGTTCTGTGTGGGGACATGGCCGCCCATTAGGACGATGAAATCCGCCCATGCGATGAGCTCCCGGGCCCGGTCTGCGGTCAGGTCGTCGAGGATCTGCCAGCCGGATACGTCGATGCCAGCGCGGAGAAAGGCTCCCGCCATATCGCCGCAGTAGAAGTCGGTGCGGGCATGATCGGCTGGGGAGGAGGCCACAAAGAGGGTGTTGGGCTTTGGGGGCAGCTTGGAGCGGATGCGCAGGAGGAAGCCGTTGGCTTCCGTCAGGGTCGCGGGGGAGTGTTTATAGACACAGGGGGAAGAGGTGAGGAAGAGGGTCATAATTGGTTCACCGTCCGTTTTTATTGTAGGGAACGGCCTGTGTGCCGTTCCGGAAAATGTGAAGCAGACAGGGAACAGCACGCAGGCCGTTCCCTACGAAGTTATTATAGGCGGATTTCGGGAAAAAAGCAACCCCGGAGCATTTGAACTGCTCCGGGGATATGCGTTATTCGCCGTCGGAAATCATCCGGTAGCCCACGCCCAGTTCGTTGGAGATGTACTTCCGGTCGCCGGGGCGTTCGCCCAGCTTTTTGCGGATGTTGGCAATGAGACTGAACAAAAAGGAAACCACCAGAATGCCGGCGGTCACAAGCGCGTCACGGATGGGTCTTTTCACAGGACATACCTCCACTATTCGACATTAGTATACCATAAGGGCGGTAAAGATTTGGTTAAGGATACTGAGGTATCTTAGCACGGAATGGCGGGAAAGTACAGCGGGGGAAGTTTTTCGCAGATTTGTGGTGGACAAGAGAAAATGGAACTGCTATAATCAAAAGGTATCCGGTAAAGAACCGGTAAAATTGAGAGAAAGTAGGACAACAGATGAGCACTTACATTTTCAATATCATCTCCCTGCTGGGCGGTCTTGCGCTCTTCCTCTTTGGTATGGACACCATGGGCAAGGCGCTGGAGCGTCAGGCGGGCGGTAAGCTGCAGACCATTCTGGCGAAGATGAGCTCCACAGTTATCAAGGGCTTCCTGCTGGGTGCGGCGGTCACCGCGGTCATCCAGTCCAGCTCCGCCACCACGGTCATGGTGGTCGGCTTCGTCAACTCCGGCATCATGACACTCAAGCAGGCGGTGGGCGTCATCATGGGCTCCAACGTCGGTACCACCATCACCTCGTGGATTTTGTCCCTGAGCGGTCTTGAGGGTGACAGCTTCCTGATCAAGCTTTTCAAGCCCTCCACCCTTGCTCCCGTCATCGGCACCATCGGTATCGTGCTGTTCATGTTCACGGGCAAGGAGAAGCACAAGGGCATCGGCACCATCATGCTGGGCTTCCTGGCGCTGATGACCGGTATGGACATCATGGGCGACTCCATGGAGTTTCTGGAGCATGAGGCATGGTTTGCCGATCTGATGATCTCCTTCACCAATCCCGTCATCGGTATCCTCTTCGGCGCGGTGCTGACGGCGGTCATTCAGTCCTCCTCCGCTTCCGTGGGTATCCTGCAGGGCCTGTGCGTCACCGGCGCAGTTACCTACGGCTCCGCCATTCCCATCATTTTGGGCCAGAACATCGGTACCTGTGTCACCGCCATGATGGGCGCCATCGGTGCCAACCGCAATGCCCGCCGCACCGCTATGGTGCATCTGCTGTTCAACATCGTGGGCGTGGCGCTGTTTGCTCTGGTGTTCTACGGGGTTGGCCTGATCATGCCCTGGAGCTTCCTGAACGACAGCGTTCAGGCATGGGACATCTCTCTGATCCACACGGCATTCAATCTGGGTGCAACCGCCGTGCTGCTTCCCATGAACGGTCTGCTCGTGAAGCTGGCCTATCTGATCATCCCCCACGAGTACACCCCTCAGAAAGAGGAGCTGCTGGACGAGCGTCTGCTGGCTACTCCCGCGGTTGCCGTGCAGCGTTCCCATGAGATCACCGGCCGCATGATGGCCGCCTCCTGCGAGGCCGTTCAGGCCGCCGTGGAGCTGACCAAGAAGTACTCCGAGGCGGGTATGGAAAAGGTTCTGGAGCTGGAGAATCTCACCGACCAGTATCAGGATGCGCTGGGCAGCTACCTTGTCAAGCTCTCCAATGAGGAGATGGCAAATGCCGACAACCGGATCCTGAACAATCTGCTCTACACCATCAGCGACATCGAGCGCATCGCCGACCACGCCGTCAACATCGCCGAGGCCGGTAAGGAAATGCAGGAGAAGAACATCACCTTCTCCGATGCCGCCAAGGCCGAGCTGGCTGTGCTGGAACAGGCTGTGGCCGATATGCTGGCCAAGACTGCTTCCGCCTTCGAGAACACCGACCTTGCCAAGGCCATGAAGATCGAGCCCCACGAGGAAGTCATCGACGCCCTCGTCCGGGAGGTCAAGAGCCGCCATGTCCGCCGCCTGCGGGACGGCAAGTGCACCGTGGAGTACGGCTTCGTGCTGGACGATCTGCTGACCAGCTACGAGCGCATCGCCGACCACTGCTCCAACATCGCTCTGGAGATGCTCCAGTCCGCCGAGGACAAGATGGACGTCCACGAGTATCTGAACGCTCTGCGCGCCGGCGAGCTGGACGAGTCCGCCAACTACAACCAGCGCATCGGACAGTATACCGCGCGGTATCAGTTCCCCTCCGAAAAGTAAGCGTATATGCGAAAAATGGGCCGCACCCAATCGGGTGCGGCCTTTTTTATGCGTCTTTGGGAATGCCCTTGATGGTGAGGCTGATGCGGTGGCGCTTTTCGTCCACATCGAGAACCATTACTTTGACCACGTCGCCGACCTTGACCGCCTCGCTGGGGTGGTTCAGCCGGCGGGAGGCGATCTGGGAAATGTGGACGAGGCCGTCGTGGTGGACGCCGATGTCCACAAAGGCGCCGAAATCGATGACGTTGCGGACGGTGCCCGTGAGGATCATGCCCTTTTGCAGATCTTTCAGCTCCAGCACGTCCTTGCGGAGCACGGGCTTGGGCAGCTCGTCCCGGGGATCGCGGCCGGGCTTTTGGAGCTCCTTGGCGATGTCGAGGAGGGTGGGGACGCCCACCTTGCAGGCGTCGGCCAGCTTTTCGGCGCCCAGCTTTTCGATGCGTGCATCCAGCTCCGTCAGGTTGTGGGGCACGTCCTTGGGGGTGTAGCCGCAGTATTTCAGCAGATCCCATGCGGCGGCGTAGCTCTCGGGATGGACGCCGGTGCGGTCAAAGATGTCGGCGCTCTCGGGGATCCGCAGGAAGCCGGCGCACTGCTGGAAGGCCTTGGGGCCGATCTTGGGCACCTTTTTGATCTGGGCGCGGGAGGTGAAGGGGCCGTTTTCCTCCCGGTAGGCCACGATGTTTTTGGCGGTGGTGCCGTTCAGGCCGGACACCCGGCGCAGGAGGCTGGGGGAGGCGGTGTTCAGGTCCACGCCCACGGCGTTGACGCAGTCCTCCACCACCGCGTCAAGGGCGGCGGAGAGCTCCTTCTGGGGGCAGTCGTGCTGGTATTGGCCCACGCCGATGGCCTTGGGATCGATCTTCACCAGCTCTGCCAGAGGATCCTGAAGCCGGCGGGCGATGGACACGGCGGAGCGGAGGTTTACGTCGAAATCGGGGAATTCCTCAGCGGCCAGCTCCGAGGCGGAGTAGACGGAGGCTCCGGCCTCGCTGACGATGGCGTAGCCGGCGTCGGGGAAGCTTTTCAGAAGCTCCACGGTCATGGCCTCGGTTTCCCGGGAAGCGGTGCCGTTGCCGATGGCGATGTGGCGAACCTTATGGCGGCGCATGAGCTGGGAGAGGGTGGCGATGGCCTCCTGCTTTTTCCGTTCGGAGAAGGTGGGGTAGACCACGGCGGTGTCGAGGACTTTGCCGGTGGGGTCGACGACAGCGACCTTGCAGCCGTTGCGGTAGCCGGGGTCGAGGCCCATGGTGACGAAGCCCTTGACCGGGGGCTGCATCAGCAGGGGGCGCAGGTTCAGGGCGAAGTTGCGGATGGCACCGGCGGCGGCACGCTCGGTCAGGGCGGCCCGGATTTCCCGGCTGACAGAGGGCTCGATGAGCCGGTCAAAGGCATCCTCGGCGGCGGCCCGGACGAAGGCGCTGCTAGAGCGGGGCTTCAGGGCGGCGTGGCAGACGATGGCGGAGCCTACACCGGCGGGGAGGGCGGGAGCGGGCTTCAGGAAGCCCTCCTTTTCGCCCCGGTTGATGGCCATGATCTGATGGTCGAGGAGCCGGGAGACGGGGGTATTGAAGTCGTAGTAGAGCCGGTAGACGGAGTCGGTGTCCGGGTCGGCGGCCTGACAGGCCATGCTTCCCCTGCGGTGGTAGAGGGAGCGGAGCTCCTTACGGATGGCAGGGTCGTCGCTGAGGTCTTCGGCGATGATGTCGGAGGCACCGGCAAGGGCCTCCTCGATGGAGTTGACGCCCAACTCGGGGTTTACATAATTCCTGGCGAGGGCTTCGGGGGCGGTGCCGTCCTGCCGGAACAGGGCGGCGGCAAGGGGCTCGAGGCCCTTCTCACGGGCCACGGTGCCCCGGGTGCGGCGCTTGGGCTTGAAGGGACGGTAGAGATCCTCCACCTCGGCGAGGGTCTGGGCGGCGCTGACGGCCTTGGTCAGCTCGGGGGTCAGCTTGCCCTGCGTCTCGATGGAGCGCAGAACCTCCTCCCGGCGCTGCTGCAGGCCCCGCAGATATGCCAGACGGGTCTCCAATGTGCGCAGGGTGGTATCGTCCATGGCACCGTGATGCTCCTTGCGGTAGCGGGCGATGAAGGGGACGGTGTTGCCCTCATCGAGGAGGGCGATGACGTTTTCGATGTGGGCGAGCTTCTGATTCAGCTCGGCGGAGAGGATTTCAGCGATGGTGGGCATGGGGGTGCTCCTTTCGGGGGTGATACAGTGTGGCGGCGGGGAAAGCATCTGAGTGGCAAATTGGAATTTGTCAGTATTACAACTGCTTAATCTCATTGGCAATCACAGCCACATCCTTTGCGTTTGTTTAAATTATTATGGTATCCAATGTTTGATACATCGGTTTTCTTGCTATGCTTCTCTCAATTACATCTTCGGA
>JAFWAZ010000047.1 GCA_017507425.1 Oscillospiraceae bacterium
CCGCGTCAGCGGCAAATAAAATCAAAATCATTTTCTGTCGGGGCGTGTACCTGACAGAAAATACTTCTCAGGCTGCAAGTGTGCGAGTTGTGCGCCAAAGGCGCACAAGGAGTGCGCGCAGCAGACTGCAAAAAACTGGCGAAAATGGCCAGAGGCCTTTTTCGCCAAGCTAAGCCTCCCCGCTTTCGCGGGGAGGCTGGGGGGTGGAATTACTTCTTCTTGGAAGCCTTATAGGCGGCCTTTGCAGCCTTGTAGGCGGCGTACTCGGGGGTCTTGCGCAGCTTGCTGCTGCCAAGGAACCACAGAGCACCGAAGACCAGCGTGATGACGGCGAGGACGCCGGTGACCATTCTGAGGGTGTTGATGATCGCGGGAGTCGTTGCCTTGACGACGGTATCCGCTCCGACGCCGTTCATGGCGGCGGAATTGATGATGGTGTACAGGTTGTGGTGCATGGCCTCGACCAGTGCATTCACAACGATGGGATCGGGATTCTCACCGCCGACGGTTTCCTTCAGGTCATCGGTGGCGTAGGACATCATGGCGTCGAAGCAGGTGACACCGCCGGCCACGATGGCGGCAGAGGCGTCACAGTACTCGGTCAGGATGTTGTCGGTGATATACATGGCTTTGTTGCCCCACTCGCCGCGGAGGATGCCGTTCATCAGCTTCTGGTTGAAGCCGGACCATGTGGTGCCCCAGCGGGTGTAGGCAGTCATGATGCCGCCGCGGCCGCCGTTCTCCTCCAGAGCTCTCTGGAAGGCCTTCAGGTAAACCTCACGGGCAGCCTGCTCGGTCAGCCATGCGGCCTGACCCAGACGGTCCTGCTCGGTGTCATTCAGAGCAAAGTGCTTGAAGACCACATCGATGCCGTGGTCGATCAGTGCGGAAACCTCCGCATAGGCCATCTCACCGGCCAGGAAGCCGTCCTCGGAGTAGTACTCGAAGTTACGGCCGCCGTAGGAAGTACGGTGGGTGTTGGCGCCGGGGCCGTAGAGGCAGGAGACGCTGGCGTCCAGACAGTCGTAGGCGATCATCTGGCCGATCCGGTACATCAGATCGGTGTTGAAGGTCGCGGTCATCACGTCCTCGGAGGTGAAGGCGGTAGCCTCGGCAGACTCGCCCTCCATGGTGACCAGACCGCCGCCGAACAGGGAGACAGTCAGACCCTGAGGACCGTTCTCATCACGGGAGCCGGGGGCATTGACGGAGGGAACGGGATGACGCCAGTGGAAGCAGTCGGCAACGCTCATCAGCTCGGACATGGTCAGATTCTCCAGCAGGGCAGACCATGCGGGATCGTCGTAGTCCTTGTCGGCCATGACGCCGTCGCTGTCCTCGTCCTTGCTGAACATATCATACAGCGTCAGGCCGTTGGCGGCATCCAGAACGGGCATAGCCTCCCACTCGGCGGGGTAGTCGTAGAAATCCTTGCCGATGCCGGTCCAGCGGTTCAGGGCCAGCTCGTCCACCATCTGCTCGATGATCTCCAGCTCGATGTTCTCGCGCCAGGTGCCGCTCCAGTCGTTACGGGACAGGAAGGTGACGACATCCTCGCCGTAGTACAGGTTGGGATCTGCATGATCAAGCTGGTTGGTGATCTCGGTGCCGTTCAGGGACTTGGAGTAAGTCTCGCTGTCGAAGGCCATATCCCAGCCGTAAACCAGATGGGCCTTGCCCTCGGCATCCATGCCGTCGGCGGTGGTCTTGCCGTGGGCGGCCAGAACGTTGTTCACAGCGTCATGGGCGTCGGTGGCGGCGGTGAGGTAGTAGGTGCCTGCATCCAGAATATAGGTTTTGGCGCCGTAGGCGTCATAGGCGGCCAGATCGCGCTCGTCCACCTGAATGGTCAGCGTCTCAGCCTCGCCGGGAGCCAGAATCCGGGTCTTGCCAAAGCCAACCAGCTGAACGGCAGCCTTCTCGATCTTGTTGTCGATGTCGTACTGGGTGTAGGGAGAGGACAGATAGATCTGAACGGTCTCCTTGCCCTCCACGTCACCGGTGTTGGTAACGGTCACGGAAACCTTGTAGCACTTCTCGCCGTGCTCATTCACGCCCTTGGAAACGGTCATGCCGCTGTACTCGAAGGTGGTGTAGGACAGGCCGTAGCCGAAGGTGAAGGCAACTTCCTTGCCGTACTGCTCGGCATAATCACCGGCATTGCCCTGACCCATGACGGCGTCAAAATAACGGGTCTCATAGTACTTGTGGCCCACATAGATGCCTTCCTGATAGACCATGTAGGAAGAGGCCTGATCGGGGACCTGACCGTCAAAGTTGGTGTACTCCAGCGCGATGTAGTTGTGCATGGCAGGTGAAGACAGGTTGTCGTAGCAGTAGGTATCCACCAGAGAGCCGGAGGGATTGACCTTGCCTGCCAGAATGTCGGTAACGGCATTGGTGCCGCTGATGCCCAGACCGCCGACCCACAGGCAGGCGTCCACGTCGTAGTCATTCAGGAAGTCCACCTGCAGGGAGTTGGAGGTGTTGATCAGAACGACGATGCTCTGGATCTTGCCTTCCTTCTTCAGGCCGTCGGCGTAGGCCATCAGAGCCCGCTCATTGTCGTTCAGCGCCAGATAGTTGAACTGGCTGGTGACACCGTTGCCGTCCACGTAGCCGGGGAATGCGCAGTCATAGCCCTCGCCGCCCACGCGGGAGAAGGTGATGATGGCGGCATCGCCGTAGGAGGCGATGGAGTCCTTCACGGTTTCGGGATAGTTTGCCGGATCGATCTCGGAGATGGGAGCCTGACCGCCCAGCGTAGCGTTCTCGCCGCCGGTGCCGCCCTCTGCAGCCGCAGCCTTCAGGCCCTCGGCCTCATCGCTGCTGTACCAGTCCCACAGGGTGGCGTTGACCTCAAAGCCGCTCTTTTCCAGAGCTGCCTTCAGGTTGTCGGCCTTGGAGGCGTCCACGTTGCCGGATCCGGTGCCGCCGTAGGTCAGGTCCACGGAGTTGACAGACAGGGTGGAGACCTTTGCGCCGGAAGCCAGAGGCAGCGCGCCGTTGTTCAGCAGCAGTGCTGCGCCCTCGGACTCGACCTCATAGCAAAGAGCATTGCCCGCAGCCAGTCTGTCTGCCTGAGAAACGCCCATGCCGGGGTAGTAGACGGCATTTGCATCCCGGTTTTCCAGCTCCCAGAAGCTGTTGCCAGCCAGCAGCAGGGAGATCGTGTTGTCAAACATACCAAAAACGATGTTCAGGGGAAGCATGATGATCAGCAGAACCGCGCAGATCAGTGCGACGGTTTTCCAAAGCGTGACGTGCTTCCGCTTGGCCTTTTTATAGGCCTTCTTTTCCTCTTTATAAGGTTTTGCCATGGGAAGGTTCCTCCTCTTTTGTGCGGCCGACGGATAACACGGCCACATAATATCTATACTATTATATATTTCCAAATTGTTAAGGGCTATCCGCACTTTTGCACAAGTGTGCCACTTTCAGAAAAAAGTTTCAAAGCCGGATTGTGCATTTTCACAATCCGGCCTCAATCAGTTCAAAAAGCCTCTCAGAGTTTGCCGCGTCAGCGACAAATAGAATCAAAAACATTTTCTGTCGGGGCGTGTACCTGACAGAAAATACCGCTCAGGCTGCAAGTGTGGAATTTGGCTGCCGCAGGCAGACAAATTATGCGCGCAGCAGACTGCAAAAAAGCTGGTGGTAAAGGCCGGAGGCCTTTTCCGCCAAGCGTAAGCCGGATTGTGCATTTTCACAATCCGGCAGTATTTATGGCTGGAACAGGGGTTCGGACAGGAACTGAACGGCGTAATCCGCCATTTCCTCGGGGCTTTCCCGGTATCCGCTTCCGCGCCAGTAAATCAGCAGCGAGAAAAAACCCGAAGCGCCCAGCATGATGGCGATTTCCATTTGCTTGTCATTGAGGCCGTCGCGGCGGGGCAGGCTGAAGTGCTCCCGGGCCAGCCAGCCCATGGCGCAATTCGTCATCTCGGCAGCAAGACCGTTGTCCAGCAGCAGATCCAGCTTCGCCCGGCCCTCACCCTGCCAAAAACGAAAATTTCGCACCAGACTGTCCCGCAGCGCCTCCATGCCGCCGTCGAATTCCAGCATGACCTTCAGCATACACTCGCGGAGCATATTCTCCACCGCCGCATGGAGCACCGCCTCCTTGCAGTCGAAATAGTGGTAGAAGGTTCGGCGGGGGATGTTTGCCTCCCGGCAGACGTCCGTCACCGTGGTCTTGGCATAGCCCTTGCTGCGCATGAGCACCAGCAGCGCGTTTTCCAATTGGGCCTGCCGTTCGGCGGCGGACTGGGTCTTCGGCTGTTTGATCATGACACTCCCCCCTTTCCATCAAAGTATCACAGGCTGCGCGGCTTTGTCAAGCGCTCATACAAAATCCCCCGCAGCGCCTGCACACTGCGGGGGACTTCGCCATACTTTAGGAGATCTGACAAACATTTTGGGAAGGTGTTAGTCTTGTCTAACCAGATGATACCATATATAAGCCTAGTTTGTCAATAGGCAATTTAAATGGTTTCTCTTTGAAATTGTAGGGGCGGCCATTGGCCGCCCGCACTGCACTGCCGCTTTTGTCAGCAGTGAGTAAGTGCGCTCTTGAAACGGAAGACGTTTTTTGCTATCATGTTTCTAAAGAATATGGAGCAGGTGATCCACATGGAATTACCAAATCGAAAAGCAAACCGCCTGACGGAATATGATTACAGTACACCCAATGCCTATTTTATCACAGTTTGCACTCAGAATCGGAAAAATCTCTTTTGGACAGCTGCGGGAGCGGCCGTTTGCTGTCCGGAGAATATTCCCTTAAGCAGTCTCGGCATGATGGTAAAACAGGTCATCCATGATATTCCCATGCACTATCCCACAATTACAGTTGATCATGCTGTGATTATGCCAAATCACGTACATTTGTTGCTGCAGATCAATACCGACATTAACGGGCGGCCAATGGCCGCCCCTACGATCTCGACGGTAATCAACCAGACCAAAGGCGTTATCTCAAAGAAAGCTGGTTTCTCTGTTTGGCAGAAGGGCTTTTATGATCATGTAATCAGAAATGATAATGATTATCGGGATATATGGAACTATATTGAGGGAAATCCCAGTAAGTGGGTAGACGATAAGCTATATATCTATACTCGGTAAGTCTATCCTTTGCAAATCCCGGCGTGTTGGATCTGAATGTTCGAATCCCTCCGTGCAATAAAATACTGATGCTCCGCCTACATCCCTACGGGATGCATTCGGAGCATCAGGGACTCTCCCACGGGCTAAAAAAGTGTCTCCCGGACACTTTTTTGCCCCGGCTGCGCCGGGGCCGCCCTTTCGAGTCCACGCATACCATTAAGAACCGGCAGACCCCAAAGGGGTCTGCCGGTTCTTGGTGGCTCGCCAGGGACTCGAACCCTGGACCCACGCCTTAAAAGGGCGTTGCTCTACCAACTGAGCTAGCGAACCGTATCAAATTGGCTGGGATGGCAGGATTCGAACCTACGAATGCCAGAGTCAAAGTCTGGTGCCTTACCGCTTGGCGACATCCCAATATACACCACGACTTGGACACACGGGGTATTATAGCATAGCCGAGCCCCGAAATCAATAGGAAATTTCACTTTCTGAGCCGGAAAAGACCTCCCCTAAGGCGGGGAGGCTGGAATTTACTTTGCGTACTCCTCCACCCAAGCGCGGACGGCGCTGCGGGCGGTCTCCTCGCTGCCCTCGGTGAGCTCCAGCAGCAGGGTGTTGGGGTCGTTGCGCAGATGCTCGTACAGCGCCCGTCGGGCCAGCTCGTAGCGCAGGGTCAGGCCCATCATCTCCACCAGCTTTCCGGCGGGTCCGGGGCCCTTCATGACGCCGATGCAGGGCTGGCTGCCGCTCAGAAACCGGGCCAGCTCGTCCATGAAGGCCTCGTTGAGCACCTCCACGCCGCCGATCTCGTCGAGCACCGCAAAGGGCTGCTCCCCGGCCCGGCGCAGATAATCCGCGCCCACCCGGTCAAAGATCTCCAGATTGATCCACGGCTTCTCCCCGGTCAGGTCGAGGAAGCGGTCATGGGGGCCGTAGCCGTCGGCGGACATGATGTCAAAGCCCCGGACGGTACCATTTTCATCCCGGTCCCGGACGGTGGCAAAGCCGCCCGCGCGGTGGATGCGATCACCCAGTTCCCGGCGGATCATGCTGCTTTTTCCCTCCCCCAAGGGGCCTGTCAAAAAAAGTCTAGGTTCCATGTTCCGCGATACCTCCAGAGTCTTGTACGTGAGTACAAGTATACACCACCGGCGTACGATTGTCCACTGAAATTCCGCCGTGATTTTCGCCAAAGATAAGGGCGCGGCCGGGGCCGCGCCTGTCTATTTTATCATTTTGTATTATTTTGCTTCCAATAACTCCTGCGTCAGGCGGATTTTTGCGGGGTCACCCGAGCTGTTTTCGATGATCAGCTCCCCCGGCCCCTCCCCGAGGAGTCCGGCCTCCTGCAGGCGCCGCCGGGTCTCCCGGGCGGTGCCCTCACCGCCGTCGAGGAGCTCCACGGAATCTCCCACCACCTGCCGCATGGCGTTTTTCATGAAGGGATAATGGGTGCAGCCCAGAACCAGCGCATTCAGTCGCTCCGCATAGGGCCCGAGGATCTGTTCCATCAGCGCCACGGCCTCGGCCGTTTCGGTCTTTCCCGCCTCCACCAGCTCCACCACGCCGGGGCTGGGCAGGCGGATGACGGTACAGTCCCGCTTCACCCGCTCCATCAGGGCCGCCAACTTCTTCTCCCGCAGGGTCACGTCCGTGGCCATGATGCCGATGGTGCCGCCGGGGTGCCGGTCGCAGGCCAGCTTCAGGGCGGGCTCGATGCCCACGATGATCCGGTCGGGGTAGCGCTCCCGCAGATCGGTGATGGCCGCTGCCGTGGCGGTGTTGCAGGCCACCACGAGGGCCTTGCAGTCCCGGTCAACGAGCAGCTTCCTGCCCGCCGCCAGCGTCAGCGCCCGGACTTCTTCCGTAGTCTTCTTTCCGTAGGGGGCATTGGCGCTGTCGCCGAAATAGTAAAACCGCTCCCCGGGCATCAGGCGCCGCAGCTCCCGCAGCACGCTGACGCCGCCCACGCCGGAGTCGAAAACGGCAATATACGAATGTTTGTCCATAGTACACCTCCGGAAAGCCGGTTGAAATCGGAAAGTAGAAAGTGTGGATATTATAGCAAATAACTGCGGCGGTTGCAACGGCGATTGACTTTTTTCCGGGAATTTGATATCTTGGATGTAATGAAATCTAAGGAGGAATCCCCATGGAACGCTATCTCTTCGTCATCGACTATCAGAACGACTTCGTCGACGGTGCCCTCGGCTTCCCCGGTGCCGAAACGCTGGACGCCGGCATCGCCGCCAAGATCCGCGCCTACGGCCCCGGCCATGTGCTTTTCACCCGGGACACCCATTTTGACAACTACCTCGACACCCGGGAGGGCCGTCTTCTGCCCGTGGTCCACTGCATCAGGGGCACCCACGGCTGGGAGCTCTACGGCGAGACCGCCAAGGCCATCGAGGAAGTCGGTGCCCCCGGCATCGACAAGCTGGTCTTCGGCATGGATGTGACCGACCCTGCCACCGCCGCAGTGCTCCCCGAAACCGCCGACGAAATCGAGCTGGTGGGACTGGTCAGCAACATCTGCGTGGTGTCCAATGCCTGCGTCCTGCAGGCGAAGTATCCCGAGGCCCGGATCCTTGTGGACGCCAGGCTCACCGCCTCCATGGATCCTCAGATGCACGAAAAGGTGCTCGATGTGCTGGAGGGGTTTCAGGTCAAGGTGCTGAACCGATAAAAAAGAAATGAATCACCGCAACTTAATACTTTTTTCATAATTTCCCCCTTTTTTTCTTCACAATTTCAGGGTACCATAAAGATACTAAGTTTCATCATTCTTTTTCATTTTTTCCTCTCCTTTCTGCAAATATCCGCAGCCGGCAACGGTTGCGGACTTTGCAGTTTATGGGCAAAAAAACAGCCCGGAACCGACGGTTCCGGGCTTTGCATTATTTGTTTTCCTTGGGCGGATTCACTCTCGCCTCGATGCGCTTCAGGGCATACTCCATATCGCCGTAGGCCTCCTCGGTGATGCGGCCCACGTAATTCTCCTCGTAGCGCTCCATGGCCTCCCGGATGCGCACCACCCGATGTCCGCCGGAGGCGCTCTCCTCGGGCTTCAGGGTGAAGATGGGGATATACTCGTAGCCCGACAGGAACACCTCGCCGGAAGCGTGATCCTTGGTGATCTCCAGATCCACGATGATGGAATAATTGGTACCTGCCATCACCGCATCGCCGAAGAAATCGCCCAGCGACCAAGCCACCAGCGTCTTCTTGACAGAGTCATACTCGATCTCCTGCACCATATGGGGATGGGTGCCGAGGATCACATCCACGCCGCCGTCGAGGAGCTGATTGCGGATCTTCTTCATGGTGGAGGGATGCTCGTCGTTGTACTCGCTGCCCCAGTGTACCATGGCGATGGTCAAATCAGGCTGCTCCTCCGCCACATTGCGCAGAATTCTGGCGATGCCATCGGTGTTCACCTTTTTGTAGTCCGTGGAGTAATCCTCGTACAGCAGGTTCACGCAGTTCTCACTGCCGGCGGGCAGACCCAGATTGTCCATGCCCTTGGTGAACGCGATGAGGGCAATGCGGATGCCCTCCACCTCCACGATCTCATAGCCGCCGCTTCTGCGGAAATCGTCGGTATCCGCAAAGGTGCCGAGGGTGGTCAGCCCCACCCGCTCAAAGGCGTCCAGCGTGGCCACGAGGCCGGAGACGCCCTGCCGGATGGCAGCGGAGTTGGCGGTCTGGACGGCGTCCACACCCATGGCCTTCAGGGCCTTGGGCAGCTCGAGGGGGGCAGCGCCGGTGGCATAGCCGTACTCACCGCCGCTGAGGTTGCCCTCAAAATTCAGCAGCGCCAGATCCGCACCGCTGAAAATGGGGGCCACGTCCAGAAAGGTCTGGGAAAAATCATAGCCGTTCTCATGGGCCGCATTTTCCAGTACATAGTCCGTCACATTCAGGTCGCCCGCCGCCGCCACATGGATCACCGTGGTGCCGGACTTGGGCTCCTCGGGCTCCGTCTGCCGGGGTTGGGTCTGGACGGGGCCGCTTTCCGCCTGAACAGGCTCCGTGGGTTCCCCGCCGCCGCGGGTCGCAAAGAAGAAAACCGCACCCGCCGCAACGGCCAGAACCGCAGCGATCAGCGCCAGCACCGGAAACGGGCTTCTGCGACGCCGGCGGTTCTTGGTTTTTTTTGCACGACGGGCCTGCGTGCGCCGTCTGGGATCTTGCTGTGTCATGGTCATGCCTCCGAAAATAGACGAAAGGGATCGAATCGCATCCCCGAAATTTATGTTAACGGTATCATTATACACGAAAGGCCCGCTGTGCACAAGGGCGTAATTCCGGAAATTTCTTCCGGGGCTTGGCACAGCTGAGCTTTTGTGCTATAATAACGTATCTTTTCGACAGGAGCTCGCCATGGACGACAAAAATAAGCGGCGGCAAGCCAAGAAAGAACAGCAGCAGCGGCAGGCCAACGGCTGCTTCCTCACGGTCTGTCTGGCTGTCTTCGCAGCTGCCCTCTACATTATATATATCACCCTGAACCCCGGCACCCTCGGCAGCACCTCCGCGCTGGTGCCAAATCCCTACGCGCCATCGGATTTCTCCACTACTGGCGGCTACGTCACCTGCACCGCAGGTCCCACCAGACGGGGCATTGACGTAAGCGAACATCAGGGGGAGATCGACTGGGATAAGGTTCGCGCCGCAGGCTTCGATTTTGCCTTCATTCGCATCGGCTACCGGGGCTACAGCGTGGGGGAGCTCTTCCCCGACGAGCGGGCCCGGGAGAATCTGGCAGGCGCCAAAGCCGCCGGCTTCGAAGTGGGCGTCTACTTCTACGCACAGGCAATCTCCCCAGAGGAGGCGCTGGATGAGGCCCGCTGGTGTCTGGAGTTTCTGGACGGCGAAGCCCTCGACCTGCCGGTGGTCTACGATTGGGAGTACGTCAGCCCCTCCGCCCGCACCGGCGGCATGGATCGGGAAACCCTGACCGCCTGCGTCAAGGCTTTCTGCGCCGAGATCGAGAGCAGCGGCTACGAGAGCATGGTCTACTTCAACAACCACGTCAGCCGGGATCTGCTGGATCTGGAGGCCATCGCCGAATACCCCTTCTGGCTGGCCCAGTACCGGGATCAGATGGACTACCCCCACAGGGTCGACCTCTGGCAGTACACCGAGGAGGGCACCGTCCCTGGCATCGACGGGGACGTGGATATCGATTTGATGTTTATTTACGGATGACAACAGCCCCGCCGTTTGGCGGGGCTGTTCCAAATCCATTCGTATGCGGGTAAAGAAAAAGCTCCTGCTTTCGCAGGAGCTTGTGTTGGCATTACCTATTTTCACGGCCCGTCACCAGGCAACTATCGTCGGCGTAAGTGAGCTTAACTTCTGTGTTCGGGATGGGAACAGGTGGACCCTCACCACAATCAATACC
>JAFWAZ010000048.1 GCA_017507425.1 Oscillospiraceae bacterium
ACTGTCCAAGGTCTACGAACCCCAGGAGGTCGAAGGCCGCATCTATGCCCAGTGGGAGGAAAACAAGTGCTTCGCCGGCATCCGGGACGCCAAAAAGAAGCCCTACACCATCGTCATGCCGCCCCCCAACGTCACCGGCCAGCTCCACATGGGCCACGCCGTGGACAACACCATGCAGGACATTCTGATCCGCGCCAAGCGGATGCAGGGCTACGCCACGCTGTGGCTGCCCGGCACCGACCACGCTTCCATCGCCACCGAGGCCAAGGTCGTCGAGGCCATGGCCAAGGAAGGTCTGACCAAGGACATGTTGGGCCGCGAGGGCTTCCTCGAGCGTGCATGGGAGTGGAAGAATACCTATGGCAACCGCATCGTCAAGCAGCTGAAGAAGCTGGGCTCCTCCTGCGACTGGCAGCGCGAGCGCTTCACCATGGACGAGGGCTGCTCCGACGCCGTCAAAGAGGTCTTTGTCCGCCTGTACAAGGAGGGCAACATCTACCGCGGCAACCGTATGGTCAACTGGTGCCCCCACTGCATCACCTCCATCTCCGACGCCGAGGTCGAGCACGAGGAGCAGGCCGGCAACTTCTGGCACCTGCTGTACCCCGTCAAGGAGACCGGCGAGATGCTGGAGCTGGCAACCACCCGTCCCGAGACCATGCTGGGCGATACCGCCGTTGCCATCAACGCCGAGGATCCCCGCTACGCCCATCTGCACGGCTGCCACGTGATCCTGCCCATCCTGAACAAGGAGATCCCCATTGTCTGCGACGAGCACGCCGACATGACCAAGGGCACCGGCGTCGTCAAGATCACCCCCGCCCATGACCCCAACGACTACGAGGTGGGCAACCGCCACAATCTGCCCCGCGTCCGGGTCTTCACCTACGACGGCCTGATGACCGGCGCTGCCGACAAGGCCGCCTGTGACGAGCTCTTCGCCTCCGGCCGCGCCACCGTGGGTGAGCCAGAGGTCCTCGACTGCGGCAAGTACGCCGGCATGACCACCGCTGAGTGCCGCAAGGCCATCGTGGCCGATCTGCGCGAGGGCGGCTATCTGAAGGAGATCGAGCCTCTGACCCACGAGGTCGGCACCTGCTACCGCTGCCACAATACCATCGAGCCCATGATCTCCAAGCAGTGGTTCGTGAAGATGGAGCCTCTGGCCGGCCCCGCTGTGGAGTCCGTGGAAAAGGGCGAGATCAAGTTCGTCCCCGAGCGCTTCACCAAGAACTATATCAACTGGATGAAGGGCAGCCGCGACTGGTGCATCTCCCGTCAGCTCTGGTGGGGCCATCAGATCCCCGCTTGGTACTGCGACGACTGCGGCGAGACTGTTGTTGCCAAGGAGGCACCCGCTGTGTGCCCCAAGTGCGGCTCCGTGCACCTTCAGCAGGATCCCGATACACTCGATACCTGGTTCTCCTCCGCTCTGTGGCCCTTCTCCACTCTGGGCTGGCCCAACGAGGACGCCGAGGATCTGAAGTACTTCTATCCCACCAACACCCTCGTCACCGGCTATGATATCATCGGTTTCTGGGTGTCCCGTATGATCTTCTCCGGCCTCGCCTACACCGGAAAGGCTCCCTTCGACACCGTCTGCATCCACGGCATCGTCCGTGACGCACTGGGTCGCAAGATGTCCAAGTCCCTCGGCAACGGCATCGATCCGCTGGTGGTCATCGAGGAGTACGGCGCCGACGCTCTGCGCTTCATGCTCGTCGACGGCTCCACCCCCGGTAACGACATGCGCTATTCTGAGGAGAAGGTCAAGGCCGCCCGCAACTTTGCCAACAAGCTTTGGAACGCCTCCCGTTACGTGCTGATGGGTCTGCCCGAGGGCGCCAAGAATGAGCTGCCCGCACTGGAGACTCTGGAGGTTTCCGATAAGTGGATCCTCTCCAAGCTGAACACCCTGACCAAGGAGGTCAAGGAGAACCTTGACAAGTTCGAGATGGGCATGGCTGTCCACAAGATCTACGACTTCATCTGGGACAATTACTGCGACTGGTACATCGAGCTGGCCAAGGCCCGCCTGTACGCCGAGGATGACAGCCGCAAGCAGACCGCTCTTCAGGTGCTGGTTTACGTGCTGGATCAGATGCTGCGTCTGCTGCACCCCTTCATGCCCTTCATCACGGAGGAGATCTGGCAGTCCATCCCCCACGAGGGCGATACCCTGATGCTGGCCCAGTGGCCCGAGTATCGGGAGGAGCTGAACTTCAAGACCGAGGAGGAGCAGATGGAGGCCGTCATGGAGGCCATCGGCTCCATCCGCGCCCGCCGCGCCGAGATGAACGTGCCCCCCAGCAAGAAGGCTGCGCTGTTCATCCTGTCCGCCACCCCCGAGCTCTTCGCCGAGGGCACCGGTTTCTTCCAGCGTCTGGCCTACACCGACGAGGTCACCATCCTGACCGCCGAGCCCGAGAATCTGGACGGCATGGTCACCTGCACCACCGCCGCCGCTAAGCTGTATATCCCCATGGGTCAGCTGGTGGATGTGGCCAAGGAGATCGAGCGCATCACCAAGGAGCTGGAGAAGGCTCAGAAGTTCCTGAAGTCCATCGAGGGCAAGCTCTCCAACGAGAAGTTCGTCTCCAAGGCTCCCGAGGCCGTTGTGGCTGCCGAGAAGGAGAAGGCCGCCAAGACCGCTACCCTGATCGAGCAGCTGGAGCAGAGCCTCGAGGCGATGAAGAAGCTGTAATTTCCAAAAATGAATGCCCGGACGCAAGTCCGGGCATTTTCCATATTCAGATTTCTTCGGCAAGGCGGATGCAGCCCTCCACCAGCCATGCGATATTCTCCTCGCGGTAGACGGTGTCGTTCTTTGTATGGATGCGGTTCATGTAAAGAATTCCGCTTTTGGTGCTGCGCATGGCGCTGACGCCGACGCCCCAGTTGAATGCGACCTGATCCGAGGGGTAGACATACCCTTTCGTCAGGAATTCCGGGCGGATGCGGCTGTCGGCGGGGAATGCGGCGCGGAAGCGGTCAACCGCGCTGCGGCTGTCCTTCCGGAAGCAGAAAATCATGGTTTCGCCGTCGGAAACGCAGTCCATATTGACGAGCAGGGTGTTTTTCTTCACGTGCTTGTGCTTCTTGGCAAAAGCGGAGGAACCGAGCAGGCCGGCTTCCTCCTGATCGAACAGGATGAAGGCGCATTTCTCCCGAAGCTCCGGAGGCATGGACAGCGCAAGCTCCACCACGGTGTTGACGCCGGAGGTGTTGTCATTGGCGTTGTGGGGATTGGCCGGGCCGAAATAAAGCAGTCCAAGGATGCCGTACAGGCACAGCAATCTTCCAAAATCACCCAGCAGCAAGCCGCCAAGGCAGGCAGCAGCGCCTGCGATCAGCAAAATGGCCAGCGTGAGCAGGATCTGGTACAGCACATACAGGGCAGGGGATTTGGGTGTGATCAAATTGGGAAAGGGAAGACGGACACAGGTATCATAATGGGCTGTATAAATGACCTTCGCCGTATCCGGGTCACCGATGACCAGATTGCAGACACCGAAGGCACTCTGCTCCGCCCGGACAGACCAGCCGTTCTCCTGCAAAACAGGAATCAGCCAACGGCGGAAAGCCTGCTTCTGCCTCGCTGTTTTTCGGACTTCATACTCCGTCAGGATGGTTTTTGTGATGGGAGTCATGTTTTCACCTCATTTCGACCATATTCTACCACAAAGACGGGACTCAGGCAAGCCTGAATCCCGTCTTAAGATCTTAAACTTTCCGCTGCATATCGATGGAGCGGATCATGAACCCGCACTTCTGGTAGAAGCTGACGGCGGCGTCGTTTTGGGGATAGACACCCAACTGCAGATCGGTGCAGCCAAAGGCCCTTGCCAGCACCCGAAGCTCTGTCATCATCTGGGTTCCGATGCCGTGGTTTCGGAATCCCTCATCCACGCAGAACTGGTCAATGAGCATGACCTTTCGCGTGACCTTGCCCACGCCCTCGGATACCCGGATTCGAACCAGCACAAAGCCAACCACGGTGCCCTTCAGCTTTGCCGCATACAGCTCCCGGTTTTTCACCAGCTCGGAGAAGCGATCCTCGGGGAACAGTTCCTCGGGCATGGTATACAGATCGGGACGCCACTGGACGTGGAGCGCATGAACCTGCCGGGCGATCCGGTTGACATCCGCCCGGTCAGACAGTCTTGCCAGCTCAATCATGCCAGCACAGCCTTATGGAAGACCTTCTTGCCCTTGCGGATCTTCAGACCGGCCTTGAGCATGTCCTCGGTGACGGCGAAGGTGGCGTCGGTCATCTTCTCGCCGCCCACGAAGACGCCGCCCTGCTGGACTAGCTGACGGGCCTGCTTGTTGGAGGGGGCCAGACCGCACTTGACCATCAGGTTTAGGAAGCCGATCTTGCCGTCGGTCAGGTCTGCGGCAGAAATCTCGGTGGTGGGCATATTGGCGTCGTCGCCGTTGCCTGCGAAGAGAGCCTTAGCTGCGGCCTGTGCCTTGTCGGCCTCCTCCTCGCCGTGGACCAGCTTGGTCAGCTCGTAGGCGAGGATCTCCTTGGCGGTGTTCAGCTGGGCGTCCTTCCAGTCGGCCATGGCGTCGATCTGCTCCAGAGGCAGGAAGGTCAGCATACGGATGCACTTGAGGACGTCGGCGTCCTCCACGTTGCGCCAGTACTGGTAGAAATCGAAGGGGGTGGTCTTGTTGGGATCCAGCCACACGGCGCCCTTGGCAGTCTTGCCCATCTTCTTGCCCTCGGAGTTGAGCAGCAGGGTGATGGTCATGGCGTGGGCGTCCTTGCCCAGCTTCCGGCGGATCAGCTCGGTGCCGCCGAGCATGTTGGACCACTGGTCGTTGCCGCCGAACTGCATGTTGCAGCCGTACTTCTGGAACAGGTAGTAGAAGTCGTAGGACTGCATGGGCATGTAGTTGAACTCCAGGAAGCTCAGACCCTTCTCCAT
>JAFWAZ010000049.1 GCA_017507425.1 Oscillospiraceae bacterium
GACAACGTAGGGGCGAGCATTGCTCGCCCGCCGAAAATCCTTGATTTTCGGATTTCCCGAAGGGAAATCACTGTTTTTTTCGCCTTGCGGCGACTGATTTTGCCGGAGCAAAATCAGCGGGCGACCAGTGGTCGCCCCTACAGACTACCTTTTTGACACGCAAAAGGGCGCACGTACGTGCGCCCTTTCTCTTTTATTTACAGCTCCCTCAGCGCATCCACCAGTGCGGTTTTTCCTGCGGTCTTCCCGTCCTTCATCTTGATGATCCGGGCGGGGCAGCCGGCGACCACGGCATTGGCGGGCACGTCGGACACCACCACGGCACCTGCGGCCACCACGGCATTCTCACCGATGCGGCAGCCCTCGATGACCACGGCGTTGGCGCCGATGAGGACGTTGTCCTCCACGATGACGGGGGTGGCGGAGGCGGGCTCAATGACACCGGCCAGCACGGCACCGGCACCCACATGGCAGTTCTTGCCCACGGTGGCTCTGCCACCGAGGACGGCGCCCATATCGATCATGGTGCCCTCGCCGACGACGGCGCCGATGTTCAGGATGGCGCCCATCATGATCACCGCATTTTTGCCGATTTCCACCTGCTCGCGCAGGATGGCGCCGGGCTCGATCCGGGCGGGGATGTCCTTCAGATCCAGCATGGGGATGGCGGAATTGCGGCAGTTGTTTTCGATCTCCACGTGCGCAAATTCGTTGGCGGCGAGAACGGGGGACACGTCCTTCCAGTCGCCGAAGACGATCTTCTGGCCGGGAGCGGCGCAGAAAACGTGACAACTCGGGAACTCCACGGGAGTCTTCTCCCAGACATAGACCTTCACAGGGGTCTTCTTTTCGGAGGTGCGGATGTATTCGATGATTTCCTGAGCGTTCATGGCAGGTGACTCCTTTTGATTCATTTTACGACGGTATCCCTGTAGGGCGGGGTCATGACCCCACCCTACAGATAAAGTCTGTGAGCGGACATTGTCCTTTTCCACAAACCATTCCTGTATCCATGTATACCATATCATTCTTTTCACAAAAAAGCAAGGTTGAAATTGACACATCCGTCAACATCGTCTATAATAGAAAAACATTCATCCACAGAGAGGGGGCATTTGCCATTCGGATCCTAGAAAACCGCAGGGCACTGCACCAAATCCCCGAGCTGGACCGGGATCTCCCGCTGACGGCTGCCTATCTGCGCAGCGAGCTGGAGGATCTGGGCTGTCAGCTCTTCAGCCCCATCGAGGGTTCCCTCTGCGCGTGGTTCGACTTTGGCGCGGAAGCCGCCATCGCCTTCCGGGCGGATATGGACGCCCTGCCCATTGAGGAAAAAACCGGCGCAGTCTACCGCTCCCGCCACGCAGGAGCCATGCACGCCTGCGGCCACGATGGCCACATGGCCATCGCGCTGGAGCTGGCCCGCCGTCTGAGCAAGCGAAAACATCTCAGCAGAAATATCCTGCTGGTCTTCCAGCCCGCCGAGGAGGCCACCGGCGGCGCCAAGCCCATCTGCGACACCGGCATTTTTTCCGATTACCGCGTGGAAGCCATCTTCGGCCTGCACCTGTGGCCGGGCCTTGAAAAAGGCAAGCTATTCTCCCGACCCGGCCCCATGATGAGCCGCAGCGCGGAGCTGGATGTGGACATTTTCGGCAGGTCCGCCCACATCGGCCGGAGCTGGGAGGGCATCGACGCCACCGAGGCCGCCTGCAGCTTCCTGCAGAGGGCATATGAACTGGAGCGCAGCGTCCCGGCAGACATCCCCCGGCTGCTGAAATTCGGCAGAATGGACAGCGGCACCGTCCGCAACGCCCTGTCGGCCCACGCCCGGCTGGAGGGCGGCCTGCGGGCCTTCTCCGACGAGGTCTTCTTCGGCCTCCGGGACAGGCTGCTTCAGATCGCCGCCGAGGTGGAAAGCCAATTCGGCTGCACCGTCAAGCTCCACACCTCCAACGGCTACCCCGCCATCCACAATCCCCAATCGCTCTATGACAGGGTCTTCTCCATCGCGCCCTTCGAATATCTGGAGGAGCCCAGCATGACCACCGAGGATTTTTCGTGGTATCAGCGGTATATCCCCGGCATGTTCTTCTTCCTCGGTCTGGGGGAGAATCCCGCCCTTCATTCGAATGATTTCGATTTTGACGAAAGCGTTTTGAACATCGGCGCAGACTTTTTTGAGAAAATCGCGGAGGGTTGGGTATGAATCAGAACATTTTGAATATGAAGCCAAGCGGTATCCGCCGCTTCACCGCACTGGCCAAGGCCACCCCCGGCTGCAAAATGCTGACCATCGGCGAGCCGGATTTCGACACCCCCGCCCCCATCCGGGAAGCGGCTGCAAGGGCCATGGAGTCCGGCCTGACCCACTACGCCCCCAACAGGGGCACCGATTCCCTGCGAAAGGCCATCGCAGATTACGAAACCAAACGGGGCATGGAATGCACCGCCGAGAACATCCTCGTCACCGTGGGCGCCACGGGGGCTCTGAATACCGCCCTGACCGGCATTCTGAATCCCGGGGACGAAGTCATCATCCCCATTCCGGCCTTTCCCCTGTATGAGTCCATCACCGTGGCGGCAGGGGCCAAGCCCGTGTTCCTCGACCTGACCAAAACCGGCTTTCAGATCACCAAAGAGGCGCTGGAGGCGGTCATCACCCCGAAAACCCGGGCCATCATCCTCAATTCCCCCAACAATCCCACGGGCTGTGTGCTCTCCGAAAGCTCCCTCGATCTCGTGGCAGAATCGGCGCAGAAGCATGATTTTTATATCATCTGCGACAACGTCTACGCAGCCCTGTCCGCCGAAAAGGTGCCGGATCTGACCCTCCGGCCTGCGCTGCGAAGCCGCTGCATCCTCTGCCAGAGCTTCTCCAAGCCTTGGGCCATGACCGGCTGGCGGCTGGGCTGGCTGGCGGCGCCGGCAGCACTCATCGACAAATTCACCCTGCTGCAGGCGGCCCAGATCGCCTCCGTCCCCACGTTCCTGCAAAAGGCCGCGGAAACGGCCCTGCAGGTGGACGTGGCCGGCATGGCGGCGGTCTACCGAAAACGGCGGGAATATGTCTGCGCCCGTCTGGACCGGATGGGCCTTGCGTATCCCAAGCCCGAGGGCGCTTTTTACGTCTTCCCGGACATCTCCCGCTTCGGCCTGCGCTCCGAGGAATTCTGCATCCGGCTCATCGAAGAGGGTGGCCTCGCGGCAGTCCCCGGCAGCTGCTTCGGGGTTGAGGGCCACATCCGGCTGAGCTACTGCTATTCTGACGAGGAGCTGCGGGAAAGCCTCGACCGGCTGGAACGATTTATCCGCAGTCTATAACTACCGACTGTAGGGGATGGCGTCCTCGACATCCCGTCCGCCGTTAGGCGGCAGTTCGGTATATGTTGCGGGCACGGTGAAAAGCGCACCGCACCCGACGGGTCGTCGGGGACGCCGACCCCTACAATCACATTGTCCATTCATCCGAAAAGAAAGGAACCACCATTATGAAAAAGACCATTTTCCGCGGCATCGGTACTGCCCTGATCACCCCCATGACCTCCACCGGCGTGGACTACGACAATCTGGCCCGGCTCATCGACTTCCAGATCGAGAACGGCGTCGCCGCCCTGATCGCCGTGGGCACCACCGGCGAGAGCGCCACCCTGTCCGCCGCCGAGCGCAAGGAGGTCATCCGCTTCACCGTGGAGCGCACCGCAGGCCGGGTCCCCGTGGTGGCCGGCACCGGCACCAACAACACCGAGCACGTGCTGGATTTCACCAAGTCCGCCTGTGACGACGGCGCCGACGCCGTGCTGGTGGTGACCCCCTACTACAACAAGGCCACCCAGAACGGCCTGATCAAGCACTACGAGCGCATCGCCGACTACTCCGCCAAGCCCGTCATCATGTACAATGTCCCCGGCCGCACCGGCTGCAATCTGGCTCCCCAGAGCTGCGCCATCCTCGCCGACCATCCCAACATCGCCGCCATCAAGGAGGCCTCCGGCAACATGGCTCAGGCCGTGGAGATGGCCGCCCTCTGCGGCGACAAGCTGGACATCTACTCCGGTGAGGACGGCATCACCCTGCCTCTGCTGTCCATCGGCGGCAAGGGCTGTATCTCCGTGGCCTCCAACTGCGCCCCCCGCCAGATGGTCGAAATTGTCGACAAGTTCTTCGCCGGTGACGTGGCCGGCGCCGCCCAGATGCAGAAGGATCTGTACCAGCTGATCAAGCTGCTGTTCTGCGAGGTCAACCCCATCCCCATCAAGGCTGCCATGGCCGCCATGGGCTACTGCGAGAACCGCCTGCGCCTGCCCCTGACCCAGATGGAGCCCCAGAACGAGCTGATGCTCCTGCGGGAGATGCGGAAGCTGGGGGTGCTGAAGTGAGAGCCATCGTCTGCGGCGCCAACGGCGCCATGGGCCGACTGATCTGCGCTTCTCTGGGTGAGAGCGTCATCGGCAAGGTTTCCATCGACGGCGAGAACAATGTCCCCAAGACCTTCACCGAGCTGGGCGAGGTCAGCGCCGACGTGGTCATCGATTTCTCCCACCACACCGCCGTGGCCGACGTGCTGGCCTATGCCAGGAAGATCGGCGCCGCCGCCGTCATCGGCACCACGGGCCACACCCCCGAGGAAAAGGCCCTGATTTTCGCCGCCGCCGAGGAAATTCCCGTATTTTATGCGGGCAATGTCAGCCTCGGCATTGCGGTGCTGTGCCGGCTGGTGAAGCAGGCCGCCGCTTTCTTCCCCGACGCGGACATCGAGATCGTGGAGGCCCACCACACCCGCAAGGTGGATGCCCCCAGCGGCACCGCCCACATGCTCTTCAACGCCATCAAGGAAGTCCGCCCCAATGCCGTCGAAAACTGCGGCAGAAGCGGCGAGGGCAAGCGCACCAAGGACGAAATCGGCATCCACGCCCTGCGTCTTGGCAATGTGGTGGGCATCCACGAGGTGCACATCCACACCGCCAACCAGTCCCTGACGCTGAAGCACGAGTCCGGCTCCCGGGCCATGCTGGCCGACGGCGCCGTGGACGCCGCCAGATTCATGGTGGGCAGGGAAAAGGGCCTGTACGACATGGAGAGCATCCTGAACGCCCGGTAAACCCTTGCATTTCCCGGAAAAATAGGATAAAATGAGCGTGGAGATTGTTTGTATCTCCACGCTTTTCCATTCTGGTGCGGGAGCACTCAAGTCGCTTCCCCCGGGGGGAAGCTGTCAGAAAATCGGCTCTTCGGAACCGATTTTCTGACTGAAGAGGAATGCGGGCGGCGATCTGTGATGACCACATACCCAAAGACTTACTCCTGCTTTCAAGTTTGTAACCAACCTTTCTACAGGTCTGTGATGCTGTGCTGACTTTGGGTTTTCCGCCCGCATTCCTCTTCCGACCCCCTTCGGGGGCCACCTTCCCCCCGGGGGAAGGGATTTTCAGAAGCCTTCGGCTTCTCTTTTTCAGGAGGATACTTTATGAACGCATGGTACATGTCCGGTGCGGGCAACGATTTTATGGTCATCGACGCCCGGGGACTTTCTTTGGATTTTTCTGCGCTGGCGCTGAAATTATGTAAACTTGCCGACTGCGACGGCTTCATGGCGGTGGACAATTCTTCTGTCGCCCACTTTAAGCTCCACTTCTACAACGCCGACGGCTCCCGGGGCGAGATGTGCGGCAACGGCAGCCGGTGCGTGGCGAAATTCGCCTATGACCACGGCATTGCGCCCGAGCATATGACCGTCGAGACGGACGCGGGCCTGCTGACCGCCGACCGGATCAGTGAAAACCGGTACCGGGTCCGGCTGAACAACCCCGGCATCGTGGACCTGCACCGGCATGGGGATATGGCCTACGTGGAGCTGGGCGACCCCGGCGTGCCCCACGGCGTGTACCGCTTCGAGGGACTGGACTGGTCCATGCGGGACGCCCTCCGGGAGCGGATGCGGGCCGAGCGGTACGCAAGCTACTTCCCCAAGGGCGCCAACGTCAACTATTACGACTTCCTCTCCGAGGATCGGGTGCGGATCCTGACCTTTGAGCGGGGCGTGGAGGACTTCACCCTCGCCTGCGGCACCGGCTCCGGCTCCGTGGCGGCGGTGCTCTGGCTCACCGGAAAGCTCCCCGGGGGCAAAATCGCCGTGGAAAACCCCGGCGGCACGCTGGAATTCGAGCTGGAGGGCACCGCAAACCAGATCACCTCCATCCTCATGACCGGCCCGGCGGAAAAGCTGGGCGAGTACGAAATCTGATGCAAAAACACCCCCGGAACTCCGGGGGTGTTTTTATGGATCTGTATCCGGCAAAAACTGAACAATTTCATCCGCCTGACATTCCAGAATAGCGCAAAGCTTCTCCAGTGTAAACATGGTGATGGATTTATTGTGCTTGAGATTGTGGATGGTGCGGGGATTGATGCCATACCTGTTGATCAGTACGTAGGTGGTAATCCCTTTTTGTTCCATGGTTTTCCACAGCGGTTCATAGCTGATCAAATCCCTCACCCCTTTTCACAAAGCTGTTATCATTATCTTTGCAAAAATGGGTCTTTACTATACTGAAAAAAGTATCTATAATAGATACCGAGGTGATTATAGATGGACAGCAGACTGAAAGATCTGTACACAATTCCCCATCATGTGGTGGAGCAGGATATCTATCTTCTGGATCTGAGCGAGCATTGCGCTGTTTTGGAGGAAAAAGTCCGCATTCTCGCCGCCGCACTGCCCATGGAACAGCGATCTCTCATCGAAGCATATCTGGATATCCGGGATGAATTGGAATTTCAATCCGTCAAAATTGCCATGCGGTTCGGAAAACATTTGAAATAGCAAACAAACAGAAAGGGTCTGCTGCACAATGCAACAGACCCTTGATTTTTCAATACAACCGATGCTCCCGTACCCAAGTCAGCAGTTCCTCATATCCCATACTGCCGGCGGCCACCGCCAGTCCGACCGTGGCCACGTCCTCGTTGGTACAGTCCATGCGGATGCCGTTGACCTCCAGAAAGGTCAGCATCACATACATGCCGATCCGCTTGTTTCCGTCCACAAAGGCGTGATTGGAGATCAGATTGTAGCCCAAGCGCGCGCCCTTTTCCTCCTTGGTGGGGTAGAACTCCTGTCCGGCAAAGCCGGAAAAGGCCGCTTCCAGAGCGGAATCCAGCAGCCCCTCGTCCCGGATGCCGACGCTTCCGCCGGTCTCCTGCGCGATCATTTTGTGGAGCAGCTTCACCTTTTCCTTGGAAAACCTGATCATTTGGCCAGCTCCTCAAAGGCGGGCTTGAACCGCTTCAGAATCCGTGCCGCAACAATATCGATCTTTTCATCGTCGGTCAGGTCGAGGATGGGGGAGTGTTCCAGATCGATGACCATATACTTCGGCCGGTTGTTCTTGAAGATCACCGCCTGTCCGTTCTTCTCGGCGATCCGGGTCACCCGGGAAAAATTCTGGTTGGCCTCCGTTGCGGAGACAATGGTGTTGGTATCGATTTGCATATAAAGCACCTTCTTTCTGCTTTTATTATATGCGAAAATAGGTAGAAGTCAACCTAGAATTTTGTGTACACAAAAGGGAACGGCTTTCGCCGTTCCCTTCGCTTTCAGTCGTCTCTTTCTCTGTCGTGCTCCAGAATCCTGCCGCTCTCGGCGTGGATCTCGTAGTCGTACTCGTATCCGTCCGCCCGGAATTCGATCTCGTAGACCGGCTTTCCGTCGTCCCGGTCGAACTCTGCCCGGAGGCCCTTTACCTGACCGGCGGAGAGGCCCGCGTGCTGCAGGGCGATGGACTTGGCCTCATCGGCGGACAAATAGGTTTTCTCCGCCTTGGGCGGCTGGGTCGCAGGGGGCTCCTTGGCGGGAGGCTCGGTCGCGGGAGGCTCCGTGGGCTTTGGCTCGGCGGGCTTGGAGGTCTCCCTGCGGGCGGGCTCGTAGTCCCGATCCCACTCCAGCACGGCGCCGGTGTTCCGGTCGATGTCGTATTCATACTCCCAGTCGCCGCTGCGGAAGTGTACCTCCCAGTGCTGGCGGCCGTCGTCCCGGTCAAGCCGGGCCCGGAGCCCGGTGATCTCCTCCTCGGTGAGCGTTGCGTGTGCCAGCGCGGCGGTGACGGCTTCCGCTTCTGTCAGGGCGGCTGTTTCTGCCGCGGTGGTCTGGGTTAACTGCGCGCCTTGACCGGAAGCAGGTGACACCCCGGTGGGGGTGCCGGTCATAAGCAGGGCGGCAATTAACGCTGATGCAATGAATTTGATGGGCATTGTCGTCCTCCTTGGATATTTGGCGGCCTCTTCTTACCGCCGGATTTTTTGAAAAAAAGCGGAACCGGGCAGCCGGTTCCGCTTCATTCCTGAGTTCACATCAGCTTGGCGGGTGCATGGCACGGGCTAAGTTGATTCTTTTTTTCCGGGCATCACTCCGGAATTTCCACGAATTCCTCCGGACCGGAGCCGCAGACGGGACACACAAAATCCTCCGGCAGTTCTTCGCAGGTGATGGTAAAAACGCAGTTGTTGCAGGCGTACTTTTTCATGGATGTCCCTCCATGGTTCGACTGCTTCCGCAGCCAGACCACACGTGTTCTGCTCGTCTTCCGACGCGCAGTATGTCGGACAGCTTACCTGTCGGCCCTGCCGACCTTACTTGAAGTAACGCTCCAGCATGCCCTTCAGGGCGACGCCGTGGCGGGCCTCGTCGCGGGCCATCTCGTGGACGGTGTCGTGGATGGCGTCCAGACCGTTCTTCTTGGCGCAGACAGCCAGGTCGAACTTGCCCTGAGTGGCGCCGAACTCGCAGTCGACTCTCCAGCGCAGGTTGTCCTTGGTGGTGGCCTTCATGTTGGGCTCCAGATCCTCGCCCAGCAGCTCGGCGAACTTGGCGGCGTGTTCGGCCTCCTCGTAGGCGGCCTTCTCCCAGTACAGGCCGATCTCGGGGTAGCCCTCGCGATGGGCGATGCGAGCCATGCACAGGTACATGCCGACCTCGGCGCACTCGCCGTTGAAGTTGGCCATCAGCTGCTCGAAGATGTACTTCTTGTCCTCCTCGGAGATGTCGGGGTTGTTCTTGACGGTCTTGCCGTAGACGC
>JAFWAZ010000050.1 GCA_017507425.1 Oscillospiraceae bacterium
CCCTCTGCGGGAGAAGTTCCAGGTGGTCCTGCTGCCCAACCTCTACGGCGACATCATCACCGACGAGGCTGCCCAGATTCAGGGCGGTGTGGGAACCGCCGGCTCCGCCAACATCGGCGACCGCTACGCCATGTTTGAGGCCATCCACGGCTCCGCGCCCCGCATGATCGAGCGCGGCATGGGTGCCTACGCCAACCCCGCCTCCATCATCAAGGCCGCCGCCATGCTCCTGCGCCACATCTGCCGCACCGAGGCAGCCGAGCGTCTGGAAAAGGCCATGGCTGCATGCACCACCGAGGTCAAATCCGACGGCACCGCCGCCACCGGCGCCGAGTACGCCGAGGATCTGATGAAGCTGCTGTAAAAAACCAAAAACAGCCCCACGAAAGTGGGGCTGTATGGCATTCCCGAGTCCCCCGACCACGCCGAAAACTGCATGTAGGGGTCGGCGTCCCCGACGACCCGACTGCGAAGCAGCAGTTCGGTACGGTTTGCCGAAAAATGCTGCGCATTTTCCGGCGGGACGTCGAGGACGCCGTCCCCTACGATTATATTGTTGAAAAATAGACAACAGAGGCGATCTCCTTGAAAATCATCGACATCCACACCCACATCTACCCCGACGCCATCGCCCGGAAAGCCACCCACTCCATCGAGGAATTCTACCAGCTCGACGGCGGCGGCATGGACGGCACCGTGGAAATGCTCCGCGACCGGGGCGCCCAGGCGGGCATCGGCACCTATGTGGTGCTGCCCGTGTCCAACTCCCCCAAGCGGGTGCGGCACATCAACGAATTTCTGCTGGAGCAATCCGCAAAATACGAGGATTTCATCGGCTTCGGCACCCTCCACGCCGCCATGGAGGGGCTCATGGAGGAAACCGAATGGATCCTCCAAAACGGCCTGCGGGGCATCAAAATGCACCCGGACTCCCAGCAGTTCAACATCGACGACGAGCGGCTGTTCCCGGTCTATGAGCTGCTGCAGGACAAAATTCCCGTCATGCTCCACATGGGCGATCTGCGCTACAATTTCTCCCATCCCTCCCGGCTGCGCCGGGTGCTGGATCTGTTCCCCCACCTGAAGGTCATCGCCGCCCACTTCGGCGGCTACGCCATGTACCACACCGCCCGGGAGCTGCTGTGGGACACCGACTGCATTTTCGACACCTCCAGCTCCCTGATGTTCATGGAGGAGGGCGTGGCGGAGAAGTACATCAACGCCTACGGCGCGGAGCGCATGGCCTACGGCACCGACTACCCCCTCTGGGATCCCGTCCGGGAGGTGGAGCGGTTCTCTCAGCTGAAGCTCACCGACGACCAGTTCGACCGGATCTTCCACAAGACCGCCGAGGATTATCTGGGCCTTTAATTGCATATCCATCGTAGGGAACGGTTATGACCGTTCCGCAGTACAACGTCCGTCAAGCAGCCTTCTCCGGCGAATTCGTACGAATTCGCCCAGCATGGTTCTTTTCTCGGACAGCTCCGCGGAACGGCCATAGCCGTTCCCTACATTACAGCAGGATTTTTCTCTTGCTTCCATGGAAATCCATGGTATAATCAAGATATGCGAGGTGAGACTATGTACAGCGACGTATTCTGCAAGGTCTACAACGAATTCGGCTGGAACTACTACCCCGAGGCCTTCGGCGAGCAGCTTTTGCAGTGGCTCTCCGACCACAATGTTTCTGTGGGATCCGCCATGGATCTGGCCTGCGGCACCGGCGTGCTGTGCAGGATCTTAAAAGAGCAGGGCATCCGCGCCCACGGCATGGACTTTTCCACCGGCATGATCGCCATTGCCCGGGAGGCCGACCCCGATATCCCCTACGACGTGGCGGACATGACCACCTACCGGCCCGAAGCGCAGTTCGATCTGGTCACCTGTACCGGCGACGCCCTGAATCACATCCCCGACCTTGCCGACGTGGAGCGGATTTTCGCCAATGTCCACGCCTATCTCGCCCCCGGCGGGCATTTCATCTTCGATTTGCTGGACGAAAAGGAGATTTCCACCTCCGAGCCCTTTGATCTGGATTTCGACGAACACATCCGTGCCCGGTTCCGGATCACCCGCCCCGCTGCTGACAAAGTCCACCTGCAGACCGAGGTGTTTGAGGACGGCGTCCACAGTTTCACCGAGGATATTTTCGAAACCGTCCATGACCGCTCCGCCGTTCTCTCCATGCTGCAGCGGCAGGGCTTCGAGCTTCTCAAATGTGCCCACCGGCTCAGCGATGACGGTGGCCCCGAGGTGGCCACTTGGTTCGTCATCGCCAGAAAATCAGACAATACCGCACAGCGGAATAAAATAACGGAGGTACTCTTATGAAGGTTAGAAGAATCGGCGTTCTCACATCCGGCGGCGATGCTCCCGGTATGAATGCCTGCGTCCGGGCCGTGGTCCGGGCCGCCATCCACCACGGCTTTGAGGTCTACGGCATCCGCCGTGGCTGGCACGGTCTGATTCAGGGCGATGTGGTTCGTCTGCAGATCCGTGACGTGTCCCGCATCATCAACCGCGGCGGCACCATTCTCTACACTGCCCGCAGCAAGGAGTTCATGACTCCGGAGGGCCAGCAGAAGGCCGCCAATACCTGCAAGTTCCTCGGTCTTGACAGCGTCATCGCCATCGGCGGCGACGGCACCTTCCGGGGCGCTCAGGCCCTGAGCAAGTTCGGCGTCAACGTCATCGGCATCCCCGCCACCATCGACAACGACATCGGCTGCACCAACTACTGCCTCGGCTTCGACACCGCCGCCAACACCGCCATCGAGTGCATCGACAAGCTCCGCGACACCATGCAGTCCCACGAGCGCTGCTCCGTGGTGGAGGTCATGGGCCGCCATGCGGGCTTCCTCGCCATGTACGTGGGTCTGGCCGCCGGTGCCACCGCCGTTCTGGTTCCCGAGCATCCCGTCAGCTACGAGGAGCTGGTGGAGAAGATCCGCAAGGCCCGTCTCAACGGCTTCAGCCACTATATGGTCGTGGTGGCCGAGGGCGCAGCCTCCGGCGACGAGGTGGCCAATGCCATCAGGGAGGCCACCGGTCTGGATCCCCGTGTCACCGTTCTGGGCCACATCCAGCGCGGCGGCGATCCCACCGGCCGCGACCGCGTTGCCGCCACCAAGATGGGCTATCTGGCCGTGGATCTGCTGAATCAGGGTCTGACCAACCGCATCGTCTGCACCAAGGACGGCGGCTTCACCCATGTGGACATGGATGAGGGTCTGTCCACCAAGAAGAACATGCAGCGCATGGAAATGGACGTCCTCGACGCCATGACCGGCCTGTAATTGGGCTTCGTCCGGCGATATCCACCCTGTCGGTACGATTTGAAATAACATCCCTGCTTTCTCGGAAGCAGGGATGTTTTTCTTTGCAATCCGCCCCCATCCGTGATATGATGGGAAAAACCCAATTTTCGGAGGCAATCATGTTACTTTCCGCAGAGCATCTTTCCATCAATTTCGGCACCCGGCAGCTTCTGTCCGACGTGAATTTCTATCTGGAGGAGGGCAGAAAGGCCGGCGTCATCGGCATCAACGGCACGGGCAAGTCCACCTTTCTGAAGGTTCTGGCGGGGGTTCTGGAGCCCGACGCGGGCCGCATCACCCGAAACCCCAATACCCAGATCAGCTATCTGCCCCAGAATCCCGTCATGGACGACAGCGCCACCGTCCTCGAGCAGGTCTTCCTCCATTTCCCCCGCGAGTTCCGGGAGCTGAGCGAATACGAGGCAAAATCCATGCTGACCAAGCTGGGACTGACCGATTTTGACCAGAAAGTGGGTACTCTCTCCGGCGGCCAGCGCAAGCGGGTGGCCCTCGTCTCCGCGCTGGTGCATCCGGCGGACATCCTGATCCTCGACGAGCCCACCAACCACCTCGACAGCGAGATGGTGGCGTGGCTGGAGGATCGGCTCCGGGCCTTCCGGGGCGGCATCGTCATGGTCACCCACGACCGCTACTTCCTCGAGCGGGTGGTCAACCAGATCACGGAGCTCAGCCGGGGCAAGCTCTACCACTACGAGGCCAATTACTCCAAATATCTGGAGCTGAAGGAGCTTCGCGCCGAGATGGCTGAGGCCAGCGAGCGCAAGCGCCAGTCCATCCTGCGCACCGAGCGTGAGTGGATCATGCGCGGCTGCAAGGCGAGAACCACCAAATCCAAGGACCGGATCCAGCGCTACGAGGAGCTTCTCAATCAGGACGCCCCGGAGACCGACGACGTGCTGCAGCTCTCGGCTGCCTCCAGCCGTCTGGGCCGGAAGATCATCGAGCTGCACGGCGTCTGTAAAGCCTTTGACGGGAAAAAGATCATTGAAAATTTCTCCTACAACCTCCTGCGGGGCGACCGCATCGGCATCGTCGGCCGCAACGGCGCCGGAAAATCCACCCTGCTGCACATGATCGCGGGCACCCTGCAGCCCGACTCCGGCACGGTGGAATTCGGCACCACCGTCAAAATCGGCCACTTCTCTCAGGAGGGCCGGGAGCTTGACCTGAGCCAGCGGGTCTACGATTTCATCCACGAGATCGGCGCCACCGTCAAAACCGCCGAGGGCACCTTCACCGCCAAGCAGATGATGGAGCGCTTCCTCTTCCCCTCCGATCTGCAGAGCGTGCCCATCGGCAGGCTCTCCGGCGGCGAGCGGCGCAGACTCTATCTCCTTTCGGTGCTGATGGAGGCCCCCAACGTGCTCCTGCTGGACGAGCCCACCAATGATCTGGACGTGATGACCCTGTCCATTCTGGAGGATTACCTCCAGTCCTTCCCCGGCCCCATCCTCACCGTGTCCCATGACCGGTTCCTGCTGGACAAGCTGGCGGACACCGTCTTCGAGGTCAAGGGCGGCGGCGCCGTGGAGCAGTTCACCGGCAACTGGTCGGACTGGATGCAAAAGCGCCCCGCGGAGCAGGCCGTCAAAGCCGAAAAGCCCAAAGCCGTTCAGGAGCGGCCCCGGGAGAAGAAGCTGAAATTCTCCTTCAAGGAGGAGCGGGAATTCGCCACGATCGACGGTGACATTGCAGATCTCGAAGCCGCCATCGAGGAAAACCAGAAAAATCAGGAAGCCTGCGGCGCAGATTTCGTCAAGCTCCAACAGCTTCAGGAGGAGCTGACCGAGCTGGAAGCCCAGCTCGAGTACAAGACCGAGCGTTGGATGTACCTGACGGAGCTGGCAGAAAAGATCGAGGCCCAGAGGAAGTAACCTGCATCGATACACAAAAATGTCCCTCCCGGAATCGGGAGGGACACTTTTTGATGGAAGCAGATCACATTCTCCGCTTGTTCAGAGGGATGCTGCGCTCCTGAATGAGCTGCAGCTCGGAGATGATGGAGTTGGAGATCATCATGCCCTTGGGGGTCAGGTGCCAGCGGCCGTTTTCAAGAACGGCGTGGCCCCGGTCGGCACAGCGCTGGAGCTCCTCCTCCAGCGGGGCAAAGGGCAGCAGATACTGGCGCTCGTATTCCTGGGCGGAAACGCCGTCCACGGTGCGCAGACGGAGCATCAGATAGTCCCCAGCCCGCTCCCGGACGGGGATCTCCATAACGTCGGCGATGACCTGACCGCCGGAGAAGATGCCGTCGATGTATTCCTGCAGATCCCCCACCATGGTGAAATACTTGCCCGCGAAATCGGAAGCGGCGTTGGGGCCGAAGCCGATGTACTCGCCGCCGGTCCAGTACTTCATATTGTGCCGGGAATACTTGCCCCGGCGGGCGAAATTGGAGATCTCATACTGGCGGTAGCCGCTGTCCTTCAGGATCTCGCAGGCCGCCAGATACATGTCCACCTGCGTGTCGTCGCCGGGCAGGAACGCGGTGTTCTGATAGGAGTACAGCGGCGTACCCTCCTCCACCTTCAGGCCGTAGCAGCTGACGTGCTCGGGGTGCAGGGAGAGCACATTCTGCAGGGTGTCCCGCCACGTGAACTGGCTCTGCCGGGGCAGGCCGTACATCAGATCCACGGAGATGTTGTCGAAGCCCGCCTTGCGCAGCTTCTGGAAGGCCGTGACAGCCTGTTTATAGTTGTGGGGGCGGCCCAGCGCCGCGAGGATCTCGTCGTCGTCGCACTGGATGCCCAGAGATGCCCGGTTGAAGCCCTCGGCTCTCAGCCGCCGCAGAAGCTGGTCGGTGACGGAGTCGGGATTGGCCTCAAAGGTGATCTCCGCGTCGGGCGCCACGTCGAAATGCTTTCGCACTGCCGTCAGAATGGTGGCCAGCCCCTCCGCGCCGAAGTAGCTGGGGGTGCCGCCGCCGAAATAGATGGTATCCACCCGATGCTTCGGAGCCAGAGGGCCCGTCTCCTTGATGTGCCGGCAGACGGCCTCAGTGTAGTCGGCGTAGAGATCCTCATGCTTGCCGGGGATCGAGTAAAAGTCGCAGTACTCACACTTGCTCTTGCAAAAGGGAATGTGAATATAGATGCCGAGGGGAGTCTTGTTTTTGTTTGTTGTGATAATAGCCATGGAAATACCTCGTTGGTTATTGGAAATGCTGAATGCAAAATGCTAAATGCAAAATTGGATTCCTTCATTTTGCATTCTGCATTTTGAATTTTGCATTTTATCAGTCTTCGTCCAGCTTCAGGACGGCCATGAACGCCTCGCTGGGCACGGAAACGGTGCCGAAGGTGCGCATGCGCTTCTTGCCCTCCTTCTGCTTTTCCAGCAGCTTCTTCTTTCTCGTGATGTCGCCGCCGTAGCACTTGGCGAGGACGTCCTTGCGCACCGCCTTGATGGTCTCGCGGGCAATGATCTTGCCGCCGATGGCCGCCTGCACGGGGATCTCGAACTGGGCACGGGGGATGTTCTCCTTGAGCTTCTCGCAGATCTTCCGGGCCCGGGGATAGGCGTTGTCCGCGAAGAGGATGAAGCTCAGGGCGTCCACGATGTCGCCGTTGAGGAGGATGTCCAGCTTCACGAGCTTGGAGTCCCGGTAGCCGATGAGCTCATAGTCGAGGGATCCGTAGCCTCTGGTTCTGGACTTCAGGGCGTCGAAGAAATCGTAGATGATCTCGTTCAGGGGCATGTCATAGTGCAGCTCCACCCGGTTGGCGTCCAGATAGACCATGTCCCGGAACTCGCCCCGGCGGGAGGTGGCCAGATCCATCATGTTGCCCACGTATTCCTGGGGGGCGATCAGATTGATCTTGACGAAGGGCTCCTCAGCCTTGGCGATCTCCATGGGATCGGGGTAATCGAGGGGGTTGTCCACCATGAGCACGGTGCCGTCGGTCTTGGTGACCCGGTAGACGACGTTGGGGGCGGTGGTGATCAGGTCCAGATTATACTCCCGCTCCAGACGCTCCTGAATGATCTCCATGTGCAGCAGGCCAAGGAAGCCGCAGCGGAAGCCGAAGCCGAGGGCGATGGAGCTCTCAGGCTCGTAGACGAAGGAAGCGTCGTTGAGCTTCAGCTTTTCGAGGGCGTCCCGCAGATCCTGATATTTGGCGCCGTCAGCGGGGTACACGCCGGAGAAGACCATGGGCATGACCTCCCGGTAGCCGGGCAGAGGCTCGGCAGCGGGACGGTTCAGCTCGGTGATGGTGTCGCCCACCTGCGTATCGGCCACGGTCTTGATGGAGGCGGTGATGTAGCCCACCTCGCCGGCGCCCAGGGCATCACAGGGGATCAGGCCCCGGGGGCTCATGGTGCCCACCTCGACGACCTTGTACTGGGCGCCGGTGGCCATCATCTTGATGTCCATACCGGCACGGACGGTGCCCTGCTTGATCCTCGTGTAGACGATGACGCCGCGGTAGGAGTCATACTGGCTGTCGAAGATCAGCGCCTGCAGGGGGGCCTCCCGGTCGCCGGTGGGGGGCGGCACCTGCTCGACGATCATCTCGAGGACGGCGGGGATGTTGATGCCGTTCTTGGCGGAGATCTCGGGGGAATCCTCGGCGGGCAGGCCGATGATGTCCTCCACCTCTGCCTTGACCTCGGCGGGCCGGGCAGAGGGCAGATCGATCTTATTGATGACGGGCAGCACCTCGAGGCCCGCGTCGATGGCGAGGTAGGTGTTGGCCAGCGTCTGGGCCTCCACGCCCTGAGAGGCGTCCACCACCAGAATGGCGCCCTCACAGGCGGCCATGGAGCGGGAGACCTCGTAGTTGAAGTCCACGTGGCCCGGGGTGTCGATCAGGTTCAGGACATAGGTTTCGCCGTCGGCAGCGGTATACTCCATGGTGGCGGCGGTGGCCTTGATGGTGATGCCGCGCTCGCGCTCCAAGTCCATGGAGTCGAGGATCTGGCTCTCCATCTCCCGCTGGGTGATGGCCTTGCACTCCTCCAGCAGCCGGTCTGCCAGCGTGGATTTGCCGTGGTCAATGTGGGCGATGATGGAAAAATTACGGATCTTGGATAAATCGGTCATATTACACCTCTTGGAATTCGTAAAGTTCGATTTGATGGATCACTGCCTGCTGAACAAACCCAAGCTGTAGGGGCGGGACATCGACCCTACGGTGTTCGTTCAAATGATTCTCACACACGAAATTTACGGATAGTTTCATACGATATAATATACTAAATAATTTCCAAAAAGTAAACTGTATCTTTTGATTTCCTGCGGGGATACTGGCTGTGGGGGATGAAAACGTCGAATTCGTAAAAATTTTTATAAAAATCCACCGTCCCCCCTTGTCGGTTTGGAAAAATCGGAGTATAGTCTAGGCGAAACACTAAAAAGAAAAGTTGAGGATTTTATATGGCAAACGAGAAGAAGAACGCCAAGCCCAATAATACCGACCTGCAGGCCGCCATCCAGAGCCTGATCGCCAAGGGAAAGAAGGAGGGCATGATCCGTGCCGCCGACCTTCAGGCCCATCTGGACAAGCTGGATCTGAGCCCCGAGACCATCGAGAAGATCTACGACCAGCTGGACGCCATGAACATTCAGGTGGTGGCCGCTGAGCTGGATCTGGGTGACGATCTGGACATCGTGGACGGAGACGGCGACATTGACCTGAGCGGCATGGACGAGGAAGACCTCATCGACCCCGTGGATCTGGCCGCCGAGTATAATCTGGACGACCCCGTCCGCATGTACCTGAAGGAGATCGGTCAGGTCAAGCTCCTCTCCGCCGAGGAAGAGGTGGAGCTGGCCAAGCGGGTCTCCGAGGGCGACCAGTACGCCAAGAACAAGCTGACCGAGGCAAACCTGCGTCTTGTCGTCTCCATCGCCAAGAAGTACTCCGGCCGCGGTCTGCACATTCTGGATCTGATCCAGGAGGGCAACACCGGCCTCATCCGCGCCGTGGACAAGTTCGACTGGACCAAGGGCAACAAGTTCTCCACCTACGCCACCTGGTGGATCCGTCAGGCCATCACCCGCGCCA
>JAFWAZ010000051.1 GCA_017507425.1 Oscillospiraceae bacterium
ACCACGTTCATCTATGTCACCCACGACCAGACCGAAGCCATGACGCTGGGCGATCGCATCGTCATCATGAAGGACGGTTTCATCCAGCAGATCGGCACGCCGCAGGAAGTGTTCGATACGCCGCACAACCTGTTCGACGCCGGCTTCATCGGCACTCCCCAGATGAACATCTACAACGACGCCAAGCTGCTGAAGGAGAACGGCAAGTACGCTGTCGAGGTCGGCGGCATGAAGGTCGAGCTGTCTGCTGAGAAGCAGGAGAAGCTGGCCAAGAACAACGTCCAGCCTCAGGAGATCGTTCTGGGCGTCCGTCCCGAGCACATCACTCTGGAGAAGGGCCTGACCGGCAAGGTCGACGTTTCCGAGATGATGGGTTCCTCCGTCCACCTGCATGTCAGCTCTCTGGGTCAGGACGTGGTCATGGTCGTTTCCACCATGAACATGACCGGCGCCGAGGTCGCTGCTCTGGCCAACGGTTCCACCATCAACTACACCTTCGCAGGCCACGTCTGCCACGTCTTCTCCAAGGAGACCGGCGTCAATCTGGAGGCCTAATCGCCATAACCCCTCCGAGCCCTCCGGCTTGCGCCGGAGGGCTTTTTGCGGCAAGTCGCCGCTGACAAACTGTCGTAAATTGTGCCCGTCGGCAGTCGAGCCGAACACGAGTGGTCGGGCATCCTGCGATTCCGCCACGGGGATCTAATTGCGGCGAGTCGCTGATCTTTTGATCCCAACAGCAGGGAGCGGAAAATGTCCGTTCCCTGCCTTTTCATTTTGCATACGCCATTATGAATTCCCCATTCCTTTCCCGGTGTTTTCCCGGTTTCTTTCACGAAAGCTATGGGTATTTCCAACAAATTTTGTAAATTCTTCTGAAAAAGCAAGGCGCACCCGGTTGCGCACCACCTAACACTTGACAAATCCGGAAAAAACGATTATTCTAGTCAGGCGGTTTGAATGGGCATACTCTGCCCTCCCGCCCCTGACCATACAAATAAAAAGAATTTTGGCATGAGCAAAGGAGACTTCGTTATGCGCAAGAGCGGCATTCTGATGCACATCACCTCCCTGCCGGGCAACTACGGCATCGGCACCATGGGCAAAAGTGCTTTTGATTTTGTGGACTTCCTGCATAAGTCCGGCCAGCAGAGCTGGCAGATCCTTCCTCTGACCCCCACCGGCTACGGTGATTCCCCTTATCAGTCCAACTCCGCCTACGCAGGCAACCCTTACCTGATCGATCTGGATCTTCTCATCGAGGAGGGTCTGCTGACCGCCGACGAGGTCGCAGGCCGCGACTGGCAGTGGTCTTCCGATCGGGTCGACTTTGGCCGCCAGTACAACAACAAGCTCTCTGTGCTGCGTCTGGCCTACGCCCGCTTTGAAGGCGGCACCGATTTTGACGCTTTCATGGCCGAGCACGACGCTTGGCTGCCCGATTTTGCCCTGTTCATGGCCCTGAAGGGCGAGAACAACTCCGCCGCATGGTACACTTGGGAGGATGGCCTGAAGTTCCGCAAGGCCCGGGCCCTGACCGCGGCCAAGAAGCGTCTGGCTGACGAGATCCGCTTCTACTGCTTCGTGCAGTTCGTCTTCTACAAGCAGTGGACCGCCCTGCGCAGCTACGCCCACGCCAAGGGCATCGAGATCATCGGCGACGTGCCCATCTATGTTCCCTATGACTCCGTGGAAGTCTGGACAGAGCCCGGCCTGTTCCAGCTGGACAAGACCCTGACCCCCACCGCCGTTGCCGGCTGTCCCCCCGATGCATTCTCCGCCGACGGCCAGCTCTGGGGCAATCCCCTGTACAACTGGGACAAGATGAAGAAGCAGAACTTCGCCTGGTGGGTGCGCCGCATGGCCGCCGCCGGCAAGCTCTATGACGTCATCCGTCTTGACCACTTCCGGGGCTTCGAGGCCTACTGGTCCGTGCCCTACAGCGAGAAGACCGCCAAGAGCGGCAAGTGGATCAAGGGTCCCGACATGGACTTCATCAACGCTCTGAAGACGCAGCTGCCCGAGGTTCGGTTCATCGCCGAGGATCTGGGCACCCTGACTCAGGAGGTCCTCGACCTGCGGGACAACTCCGGCTACCCCGGCATGAAGGTGCTCGGCTTCGCCTTCGACGGCTGCAAGGAGAACGAGTACCTGCCCCACAATTACCCCACCAATTCCGTCTGCTACACCGGCACCCATGACAACATGACCTCCCTGCAGTGGTTCCACACCGCCTCCTACGAGGCTCTGGACTACATTGTGGAGTACATGGGTCTGGAGGATGTGGCCGACAAGATGACCCAGAAGGAGCTGGTCTGGTCCCTGATCAAGACCGCCATGGCCTCCGTGTCCGATCTGTGCATCGTGCAGATGCAGGACTACCTGACTCTGGGCGAGGAATCCCGCATGAATTTCCCCGGCACCATGACCACCAACAACTGGACTTGGCGCGCATGGGACGGCTTTGCCAGCGACGAGCTGGCCCAGCGCATCGCCGCGCTGACCAAGCGCTACGGCCGCGCCCCCATCGAGCCCAAGGCCGAGGAAGTCACCGAATAACCAATCGCTATTTCCGCGATATAAATGAAGGAGTATATCAATGAGCTACAACTGCGAAAACATCCTGAACTGGACCGAGTCCCAGCTCAAGTACAAGTATGATGTGACGCTGCAGGAGGCCAATGCCAATGAGCTGCACAACGCTCTGAGCGAGGCCATCATGATGTCCATCAACGAGAACTGGAGCGCCAGCAAGAAGGCCCGCGCCCCCAAGCGCAAGGCCTACTACATCTCCGCCGAGTACCTGATCGGCCGTCTGGTCTACAGCAACATGTTCAATCTGGGCATTCTGGACGAGATGAAGGCCCTCTTCGCCTCCAAGGGCGTGGATCTGGCCATTCTCGAGGACGTCGAGGACGACGCTCTGGGCAACGGCGGTCTGGGCCGTCTGGCTGCCTGCTTCATGGACAGCGCCGCCTCCTGCGACCTGCCCCTGAGCGGCTACGGCCTGCGCTACAAGCACGGCCTGTTCAAGCAGTCCTTCGACGAGAAGGGCAACCAGAAGCAGGCTGCCGACGACTGGACTGCCAACGGCGATCCCTGGTCCTTCCGCCGCGCCAAGCACACCGTCACCATCGACTTCCCCGACCAGACCGTCAAGGCTGTCCCCTACGACGTGCCCGTCATCGGCTACGGCACCAACAACATCAACACCCTGCGTCTGTGGCAGTGCGAGCCCCTGTCCGATCTGGACTTCGACGCTTTCAACGCCCAGCATTACGCCAAAGCTCTGGAGGCCAAGAACAAGGCCGAGGACATCACCCGCGTCCTGTACCCCAACGACTCCAACGACGAGGGCAAGCGCCTGCGCATCAAGCAGCAGTACGTCCTGTCCTCCGCTTCCCTGCAGGATATGCTGCGCGCCT
>JAFWAZ010000006.1 GCA_017507425.1 Oscillospiraceae bacterium
CAGCTCTGGGGCAATCCCCTGTACCGCTGGGACTACCACCGGGAAACCGGCTACGACTGGTGGCTGACCCGGCTGTGGTATGTCTACCAGCTCTACGATGTGACCCGCATCGACCACTTCCGGGGCTTTGACGAGTATTACTCCATCCCCTACGGTCACAAAACCGCCGAATTCGGCCACTGGGAAAAGGGACCCGGCATCGAGCTGTTCCGCAGAGCCGAGGAGGTTTTGGGCTGGCACGAGGTCATTGCAGAGGATTTGGGCTTCGTCACCGATTCCGTCCGTCAGCTGGTCCGGGACTCCGGTTTTCCCGGCATGAAGGTGCTGCAGTTTGCCTTTGACAGCCGGGACACCGGCTCCGCCCGGGACTATCTGCCCCACAACTACACAGAAAACGCCGTGGTCTACACCGGCACCCACGATAACGATACCACCATCGGCTGGTTCGAGGCCGTTTCCGATGATGACTGGAATCTGGCCCGGGAGTACCTGTGCGATTTCTACACCCCCGATGAGGAAATGGATCAGCCCTTCGTGGCTCTGGCCATGCAGAGTGTTGCCAGAATGTGCATCATCCCCATGCAGGACCACCTCGGCCTCGGCGCCGAGGCACGGATGAACACCCCCTCCACCATCGGCTGCAACTGGAGATGGCGCATGACCGATGACCAGTTCACGCAGGAGCTGTGCCGGGACATTCTGGATCAGACCCGCCGCTACGGCAGAACCGACAAGTAACGCCATCCGACTCTGAACAGGAGGAATCTGACATGAAACGTTTTGAGCACACCATCCGCGCCGCCCATGGCATCCACGGAAAGCCCGCCCGGGAGATCGTCAAGATCGCCCGCCAGTTCGCCGATACCACCATCACCATGTCCCGTGCGGAGCGCACGGTCCGATGCGATGGCCTGCTGCGGCTGATGACTCTGGGCATCCGAACCGGTGACCGAGTCACGGTCACCTGCGAGGGACCCGATGAGATGGCCGCCACCATCGCCATGCAGAATTACTTCTGGAATTACCTTTGACCAAACACGTCGCTTCGATGTTGTTTCTTCCTCTTTCGCTGGGCATCCCGGTGCAAGCCGGGATGCCTGTCACCAATCATGAATACACCGGGCATCTGCCCGTTTGCATATAGCTTTTTCTCCTCCTTATTTTCTTTTTTCCGCGGGCACCCCCGGCTCACAAGGCCGGGGGTGTTCACGCTTTCCAAATGACCACGCTCTCTCTTCGAACCTGTAAATACTAAGAGGACAAGCAATAAGGCTTCCATTATTCTCAGAAAAAACTTGTAGGATTCGTTGGTTGAAAAGCCCCCCAGTCAATGAACTGGGGGGCCGTTTCCACAGTATTCTTTGGAGCATCTTCCGCGCACTAAATTATTGGCAGTCTCTGTGCTGGCCAGTGACGGAGAACTCCACCCATTCGGCGATGTTGGTGCAGTGGTCGCCGATGCGCTCGAAGTATTTTGCGATCATCAGCAGGTCCAGGGCGTACTCGCCCTCGGTAGGATTTTCGGCGATGATGCCGATGATGCCCGCCTTGACCCGGCTGAAGTAATCATCCACAATGTCATCATGCTGCATCACGGCATGGGCCAGCTCCAGATCCTGTCTGACGTAGGCATCCACCGCTTCCGTCACCATCTGCTGAGCTGCCTTTGCCATCTCCCGGATCTTGGGGTATTTTTCATCCGCCCGGTGCTCCATCTGGGGCACCAGATCCACGATATCCTCCGCCTGATCGCCGATGCGCTCCATGTCGGTGATCATCTTCATGGCAGCGGAGATCACGCGAAGATCCCGGGCCACGGGCTGCTGGCGCAGCAGCAGCTTGAGACAGATATTTTCCACGGTACGGTAGCCCTCGTCGATCCGGGCACCGATGATGGTCACGTTCTTTGCCAGTTCTTCATTCCAACCGGTCAGGGAATCCGAGGCAAGCGCGATGATCTCCTCGCAGTCGGCACCCATCTTCAACAGTTCCCGGTTCAGCTCCTTCAATTGTTCCTGAAAAAAGTCTCTCATATCAACCAAACCTTCCTGTAATGTAATCCTCGGTGCGCTTGTCCCGGGGTTGGGAGAACATCTCCTCGGTGTTGCCGTGCTCCACCAGATCGCCCAGCAGGAAGAAGGCGGTCTGGTCGGAGATACGGACGGCCTGCTGCATATTGTGGGTGACGATGACGATGGTGTAATTCTTTTTCAGCTCCATGGCAAGGTCTTCGATTCTGGAAGTGGAGATGGGATCAAGGGCAGAGGTTGGCTCGTCCATCAGCAGCACCTTGGGCTCCACCGCCAAAGCCCGGGCGATGCACAGCCGCTGCTGCTGACCGCCGGACATGCCCAGTGCGTTCTTCTTCAGACGATCCTTCACCTCGTCCCAGATGGCCGCACCCCGGAGGGCCTTTTCCACGATGTCGTCGAGCTGTGCCTTGCCCGTGATGCCGTGGGTGCGGGGGCCGTAGGCGATGTTATCGTAGATGCTCATGGGGAAGGGATTGGGCTTCTGGAACACCATGCCCACCTCCTTGCGGAGGTCATTCACATCGGTTTCGAAGATGTTCTGTCCGTTGTACATCACCTCGCCGGTGATTTTCACGCCGGGGATCAGATCGTTCATCCGGTTCAGGGTTTTCAGAAAGGTGGACTTTCCGCAGCCGGAGGGGCCGATGAGGGCGGTAATGGACTTTTCGGGAATTTCAATATGGATATTCTTCAGTGCCTGACTCTGGCCGTACCAGAGGTTCAGGTCATGGACGGAGATAATCGGTCTGTTCAAATGGTATTCCTCCTTTGAAAATGCTTTGCCACGGCGGTTGCGGTCAGGTTGATGCCAAATGCCAGTACCATCAGAATGGCGGCGATGCCGAAGGCCGCGCCGAACTCGCCCTGCTCCTTGGCATAGACATACATGGCGACGGTCAGGGTCGCACCGGCACTGCTTAAGCCCTCAAAGAAGCCGTTCAGGCTGTGGGCAAAGCCGGCGGTGAAGAGCAGTGCGGCGGATTCGCCCAAAATGCGGCCCACGGACAGGATGCAGCCGGTGATGACGCCGTCGATGCAGTTGGGGAGAACCACAGTGCGGATGACCCGCCATTTTCCTGCGCCAAGACCGAAGGCACCCTCGCGATAGGACTGAGGTACAGTTTTCAGACTCTCCTGGGTATTGCGCATGATGGTGGGCAGATTCATGATCGCCAGAGTCAGTGCACCCGCCAGCAGGCAGGTGCCGAAATGATTGGAAAACATCAGCATGCCCACCAATCCGTAGATGATGGAGGGGATGCCGGAGAGGGCCTCGGCGGCATACTCAATGATGCCCACCACTTTTTGATTGGTTGCATATTCCGTCAGATAGACCGCTGCACCGACACCCAAAGGAATGACGATCAGAAGGGTGGCGATGACGATATACACCGTGTTCAGAATGTCGGGCAGGATGCCGATGCCGCCGCTCAGATAGCTGGGCTTTGTGCTGATGAACTCCCAGCTCAGATTGGGGACACCCCGGAGCAGCACATAGCCCACGAGAAACAGGGTCAGTGACGCCGTGAGGAGCGTGGCCAGCCACAGGAGCACGCGCATGGCCCAGACATACATCGTTCTTTTTCTTGTCATCTTACTTCACTCCCATCAGCAGGATCAAAACAGCCAGACCGGTTCCGGCTAAAATGATATAGGGCTTTCCCCGGAGTGTCCACCGGAACAGCCCGTGCTTCGTGATTCGGCTCATTTTCGTTCTCCTTTCAGGAAGAAATTCAGCACCCCATTGAGGAGCATGATGAACAGGAACAGCACCAGTGCGATGGAGAACAGAGCCTGTCTTTGCAGACCGTCGGCGTAGGACATTTCGGAGGCCACGGCGGTGGTCAGGAACCGGACGGACTGAAAGAGGGAATCGGGCATATTGGCCACATTGCCTGCCACCATCATCACCGCCATAGCCTCGCCAATGGCACGGCCCACGCCCAGCACCACTGCGGCGGCGATGCCGCTCTTTGCCGCAGGAACGGATACCCGGAACCATGTCTCCTCCGGGGTTGCGCCCAGCGCAAGGGACGCATCCTCATATTCCTTGGGAACTGCTTCCAGTGCCGTGACAGACATTTTGATGATGGAGGGCAGGATCATAACGGCCAGTACGATGATGGCCGCCAACAGGCTGGCTCCGTCAGGGACATCGAACAGCTTCCGGATGCCGGGAACCAGCACCATCATGCCAACAAGGCCATACACCACGGAGGGGATGCCTGCCAGCATGGACACGGCCTGTCCCATGATCTCCTTCACCTTGGGCGAAGCCATCTTCGCCAGATATACTGCGGTCAGAAATCCGATGGGTACCCCAATCAGGATCGCGCCCGCAGTACCGGCGATGCTGGTCAGGATAAAGGGCAGGATGCCATATTGGGGCTGCGCCGCCGTGGGTGCCCAGATATCGCCAAAGAGAAATTCGATCAGACCGATCCGGCGGATCGCTGGGATGCCGGAGATGATCAGATAGACGGTGATCAGCAGCACACAGCCCACGGTGATCAGACCCATGAGTAAAAATGCGCACTGAATGATATTTTCGAGAATGTTATGTTTTGTTTTCATAGCATTGAACCATTTGCCCCCTCAGATGAGGGGGCTTCGGAGTTAGTTGACAGGGACAACACCGGCGGCGGTGATGACCTCGCCCGCAGCCTCGCTGGTGATGAAGTCGAAGAAAGCCTTGGCAGTCTCACTCAGCTCGCCCTTGGTCACCAGCAGGAAGGGCCGCTGGATGGCGTAGCTGCCGTCCTTGACGCTCTCGTTGGTGGGGGAGATGCCGCCGACCTTGATGGCCTTGACGGTATCCTTCACGGAGGCCAGGGAGGCGTAGCCGATGGCACCGGGGTTCTGGGACACGGCGGTGATGACATCGCCGGTGGAGCTCAGCTCCTGGCGGTAGGCGCAGGCATCCTCTACGCCCACGATCTCCTCAAAGCCGCTGCGGGTGCCAGAGCTGGCCTCGCGGCCGATGCAGACGATCTCGGCGTCGATGCCGCCCACCTCGCTCCAGTTGGTGATTTCGCCCTTGTAGATGGCGGCGATCTGCTCGACGGTCAAATCCTCCACGGTGTTCTCGGGATGGATGACCACAGCGATGCCGTCATAGGCCAGAACGGTGCCGGTCAGACCCTGCTGGATCTCGGAATCCTTCAGATTACGAGAGGAGAGTCCAATATCGCAGCGTCCTTCAAGCACGGCGGTGATCCCGGCGGAGGAGCCGGTGGGGTTGTAGGTGACTTCCACGCCCTTGTTTTCGCCCTCGAAGGTCTCCTTCAGGGCACCGATGACCTTCTCCATGGAGGTGGAGCCGTCGGTGGCCACCTTGCCGGACAGGGAATCGGAATTGACGCAGGCGGTCAGGCTCAGTGCCAGAACAGCCGCCAGTGCGATGCTGATAAACTTTTTCATACGTATTATCTCCTTTGTTGTTGCGTATTGAACTTGCGTTCTTATGGGACTATCATATCGCCCGTATGTAAAATGGGAAACCACAGAGTCGTAAAACGTTTGTCAAATGATCGCCCCAAATGCAAACTTTCTGATTCTCCGTTACAGAGCTGTCAATAAACTCAAAAAGCAGGAGATGGCAGAGTGGGGAAAATCGGCACCGTGCTGGTATTGAAAAAAGTCACGGTGTATCGGTCACAGAACGATGAGCGATCCATCCACCTGTATCCGAACCTGCCGCAATAGCAGTATGCTCCGTGCGCTGCCAGATCTGCACAAATCTGCATTTTCACTGAAATTTCATAAAAATCTATCGACGAAAGCCCCCTGACCTGCTATAATACGTTTACTTTGCAGGTCAGGGGGCCGTTTGTTATGCGTGAACAAAATAAAAAGAGGCTGTGTAGTATTGCTCTGCTGGCCCATGTGGATGCGGGCAAGACAACGCTGTCGGAGGCGATGCTTTACCTGACGGGCATGCGGCGGCAGCTGGGGCGGGTGGATCATCAGGACGCCTTTCTGGACACCCATGCGCTGGAGCGCAGCCGGGGCATCACCATTTTCTCCAAGCTGGCTCTGATGAAGACCGAAAATCTGGACGTGACGCTGGTGGATACGCCGGGACACGTGGATTTCTCCGCGGAGACGGAGCGGACGCTGCCGATTCTGGACTGCGCGATTCTGGTCATCAACGGCACCGACGGCGTGCAGGCCCATACGCTGACCCTGTGGGAGCTGCTGCAGCGCTATCAGGTGCCCACGCTGCTGTTCATCAACAAAATGGATCTGCCCGGAAAGGGGCGGGAGGCTCTTTTGCGGGAGCTGCAGGAGAAGCTTTCGGAGCACATTGTCGATTTCGGCGCGGATGCGGAGGAGATCGCCGAGGCTGCGGCAGTTTGCGACGAGGCGCTGCTGGAGCAGTATCTGGAGACGGGAACCGTCACGGAAGCGAATATCCGGGGCCTGATCGGCGGACGGAAGCTCTTTCCCTGCTGCTTCGGCTCGGCCCTGAAGCTGCAGGGCGTAGAGGAATTTCTGTCGGTGCTGGATCGCTGTGCCCCGGTGGGGGAGTACGGCAATGCTTTTTCCGCACTGGTCTACAAGATCAGCCGGGATCCGCAGGGCAACCGGCTGACGTGGATGAAGATCACCGGCGGCAGCCTGAAAGTCCGGGCGACCCTGAGCTACAAAGATCGGGATGGCCGGGAATATACGGAAAAATGCGTCCAGCTCCGGAGCTACTCCGGTGCCCAGTTCACTGCCGTGGAGGAAGCGGCGGCGGGCACCGTTGTTGCGGTGCAGGGTCTGACCGCCACCTACGCGGGTCAGGGACTGGGCCGGGAGAATTACGGCAGTATCCTCGAGCCGGTCATGAGCTACCGGCTGAATCTGCCCGCGGACAAGGATCCGCTGTTGTTTTTGCCCAAGCTGCGGCAGCTGGAGGAGGAAGATCCCATGCTGCGCCTGCAGTGGGACGAGCGGCTGCGGCAGATCCACGTCCGGCTCATGGGAAAGATCCAGCTGGAGATCCTGACAAGCCTGATCGCCGAGCGGTTTGGGATCAGCGTGACCTTCGATCAGGGGCGGATCTCCTATAAGGAAACCATTGAAAATACCGTGGAGGGCGTGGGCCATTTTGAGCCCCTGCGCCACTATGCGGAAACCCATCTGCTTCTGGAGCCCGGCGAGCCGGGCAGCGGCATCATCATTGACACGAAATGCTCCACAGACGTGCTGGACTGGCAGTACCAGAAGCTCATCATCAGCCACATCTCTGAGAAGACCCATCTGGGCGTCCTCACGGGCTCGCCCATCACGGACATCCGCATCACCCTCATGGCGGGCAGGGCCCATCTGAAGCACACCGAGGGCGGCGATTTCCGGCAGGCCACCTACCGGGCCGTCCGGCAGGGACTGATGCAGGCGAAATCCCGGCTGCTGGAACCGTGGTACGAATTTACCCTGACGGTCCCCACGCCCCAGATCGGCCGGGCCATCACGGACATCCGGGCCATGGCCGGCGAATTTGACGCGCCGGAGGCGGTGGGAGCCAATTCGACCCTGCGGGGCACCGTGCCCGTGGCAGAGGTGGGGGATTATGCCGCCGACGTGGCTGCCTATACCCACGGCACCGGCGTCTTCCAGACCCGGCTTCTGGGCTACCGGCCCTGCCACAACGAGGCAGAGGTGGTGGCGGCCATGGGCTATGACCCCGAGGCGGATTTGGACAATACCCCGGACTCCGTCTTCTGCGCCCACGGCGCAGGCTTCAATGTCAAGTGGAACGAGGTGCCGGAGTATATGCACATCGCCTCGGTGCTGGAAAAGCCCAAGCAGCCGGAGCTGGTGGTGCGCAATCTCGCCATGGACGATAAAGAGCTGGAAAAAATCATGGAGCGGGAATTCGGCCCGGTGAAGCGGCGGCAGTACACCGCGCCCCGGAACCAGTCGGCATCGGACAAGCACCCCATCGCGCCGCCCAAGGAGCAGCTGCTGATCGTCGACGGCTACAATGTGCTCTTCAATTGGGAGGAACTCAGCGAACTGGCGAAGATCGACCTCGGTATGGCCCGGACACGGCTGACCGAGATCCTCGGCGACTATGCGGCATTCAAGAATATCCGCATGGTGCTGGTTTTCGACGGATATCGGGCCAAGGGCAATCCCGGCCAGAAATCCCGCTGGGAGAAGGTGGAGATCGTCTACACCAAGGAGGGCCAGACCGGCGATGCCTACATCGAGTCCCTCGCCACCCGCATCGGCCCCAACTATTCCACCCGGGTCGTCACCTCCGATTCTCTGGTGCAGCTTTCTTCTTTCCGCTCGGGCCTGCTGCGAATGTCTGCCCGGGAGCTGCGGGAGAGCGTGGAGTCTGCCCGGGGCGAGATCGGCGACCTGCTGGTGAAGCTCAAATACAGCGAGGATCGGAAGTTCCATCAGAAATAAGTCTGTTTTCGATCTGTAGGGCGGGGTTATGACCCCGCCGACCAGCTTTGAGGATTGTCCTATCCAAAATAGAAGGATCAGGCTACGCCTACTGCTGTCATTGCGAGCCCGTAAGGGCGTGGCAATCTCCTGGTACTGCGTTCAAAATCTGCACGCGGTACCAGGAGATTCCCACGTCGCTTCGCTCCTCGGAATGACAGGCTTTTTGTATTGTTCGCCAAAACCGGGACAAACTACCCCCGAAAGGTGGAATGGATATGATGATCGGTTCTGTTTTGGGTCCGGTGAAGCTCGACCGGGCGGTGCCCGGGGCGGGGGAGAAGCGCTTTGTTCAGGTGCGCTGCGGCGATAGAATTCTGGCTGCCCTTGATCCCGTTGGGGCCCAGACGGGGGAATCAGTTCTGCTGATGGCGGGGGAGTGCGCCGGACGGCTGTGTCAGGACTTGCCCGTGGATGCGGTGATTCTGGGAATTGTCGGAAATAATGGTTGACAAAACCGAACTTTTGTGGCAATATGAACGGGTACAATCCCACAAAAGGCGATGAAGAGAAGAGTAACCGTAAGATACCTCACAGAGAGTCCGGATGCTGAGAACGGGCAGGGAAGGAGCGGCGAACATGGTCTCGGAGCCGTGCGGTCGATAGGTAGGCCGCGCCGGGTGCGCCCGTAACCGCGCCAAAGAGGTGCCCGCAGGGCACGAAACAAGGTGGTACCGCGTAAACTTACGCCCTTGGAGTATTCCGGGGGCGTTTATTTTTTAGATATAAGATATTAGTTGTGAGATATTAGATATTTTGGGACGAAACATATCTAATATCTAATATCTTATATCTTCCATACAGGAGGAAATCAACAATGTGCACCAAATGCAAGGGTAATTACTACATTACCACCCCCATCTATTATCCCAGCTCCAATCTGCATATCGGCCATGCCTACTGCACCGTGGCTACCGATGCCATGGCCCGCTACAAGCGTCTGCAGGGCTACAATGTCAAGTTCCTGACCGGCACCGATGAGCACGGCCAGAAGATCGAGGAGAAGGCCAAGGAGGCTGGTGTCACCCCCCAGCAGTTCGTTGACAATATCGTTCTGGGTGACCGGGGCGTTCTGGATCTGTGGAAGCTGATGAACATTTCCTATGACCGCTTCATCC
>JAFWAZ010000052.1 GCA_017507425.1 Oscillospiraceae bacterium
CCCCTACACTCTCACAAGGACTGATAGCATGGCAAAACCCGAAACCGAGCTCACGCCCATGAAGCGGCAGTACAACCGGATCAAGGATCAGAACCGGGACTGCATTCTGTTCTTCCGCCTGGGCGATTTTTATGAGATGTTCGACGACGACGCGAAAACCGCCGCCAGGGAGCTGGATCTGACCCTGACCACCCGGGACCGGAACAAGCCCAAGGAGGAGCAGACCCCCATGTGCGGCGTTCCCTACCACAGCGTGGACAGCTACATCGCCCGGCTGGTGGCCAAGGGCTACAAGGTGGCCATCTGCGAGCAGATGGAGGATCCCGCCGCCGCCAAGGGCATCGTGGAGCGGGACATCACCCGCATCGTCACTCCCGGCACCGTCACCGAGAGCTGCATGCTCGACGAGACGAAGAACAACTACATGGCCTGCCTCTACGGCGAGGGCGGCCGGTTCGGCCTTGCCTTCTGCGACGTATCCACCGGCGCCTTTTTCGCCACGGTCTGCGCCGACGCCGCCGCGGCGGCGGGCGAGCTGGGCCGGTTCTCCCCCAGCGAGGTCATCCGGGGCGGCAACGGCTGCGATGCCGAGGAGCTGAATACCGCCCTGTTCCTGCGGCTGCGCTGCTGCGTGGACGAGGGCAAGCCCGAGGAATTCGACCTCGTCCGTGCCGAGGAGCTGCTGCAGCGCCACTTCGGCAAAAGCTTGGCCGAGCTGGGCATCTCCGGCATGAGCGCCACCGTCATCGCCTGCGGCACCCTCCTCTCCACCCTCCTGCACGTCCAGAAGAACGATCTGGCCCACATCCGCCAGCTGCAGTTCTACACCACCGGACGGTTCATGGAGCTGGATCTGGATGCCCGCCGGAATCTGGAGCTCTGCGAGACCATGCGGGGCAAGGAGAAAAAGGGGACGCTTCTGTGGGTGCTGGACAAGACCAGGACGCCCATGGGCGGCCGGCTGATGCGCAGCTGGCTGGAAAAGCCCCTCTTGGATCCCGTGGAGATCACCCGCCGCCACGGAGCGGTGGAGGATCTTGTAAACTCCACCATCGTCCGGGGCGAGCTCAGTCAGGCGCTGGGCGAGGTTTCCGATCTGGAGCGTATCCAGACCCGGATCGTCACCGGCTCCGTCAACGGACGGGAGCTGCTGGGTCTGGCCCGGGGCTGCCGGGCGCTGCCGGAGGTCAAACAGCAGCTGCAGCGGTTGGAGGCCCCCATGCTCCGGAAGCTGGAGCAGAGCATCGACGCCCTGACCGATGTGGCGGATCTCATTGAAAATACCCTTGTGGACGAGCCCCCCATCACCGTCCGGGAGGGCGGTCTGATCCGCCCCGGCGCCGACGCCGAGGCAGACCACCTGCGCGACATCATGTCCGGCGGCAGCGGCGCCATCGCCGCCATCGAGGCAAGCGAGCGGGAAAAGACCGGAATCAAGGGTCTGAAAGTTGGATTTAACCGGGTTTTCGGTTATTATATCGAGGTTTCCAAGAATTATTCCGATCAGGTGCCCGCGTCCTACGTCCGCAAGCAGACGCTGGCGAACTGCGAGCGCTACATCACCCAGGAGCTCAAGGAGCTGGAGACACAGGTGCTCACCGCCAAGGATCGGCTGGTGGCGCTGGAATACCAGCTGTTCACCAAATTGCGGGAGCATCTGGCCCGTCAGGCCGCCCGGGTGCAGCTCACCGCCGCCGCCGTGGCAACCGCCGACTGCCTGTGCTCTTTGGCAAACGTGGCTGTCTCCCGGGGCTACTGCCGCCCGGAGATTACCCTTGGGCCGGAGCTGGATATCCGGGACGGACGCCATCCCGTGGTCGAAGTGATGCTGAAGGACGCCCTGTTCGTGCCCAACGACACCCATCTGGGCGGGGCCGACCATCAGGTGTCCATCATCACCGGTCCCAACATGGCAGGTAAATCCACCTTCATGCGTCAGGTGGCCCTGATCGTGCTGATGGCCCAGATGGGCAGCTTTGTCCCCGCCCGAAGCGCGAAGATCGGCCTCGTCGACCGGGTCTTCACGAGAATCGGTGCCAGCGACGATCTGGCCTCCGGTCAGTCCACCTTTATGGTGGAGATGAACGAGGTGGCCAACATCCTCAAGTACGCCACCGCCCGCTCCCTGCTGATCCTCGACGAGATCGGCCGGGGCACCAGCACCTACGACGGCATGGCCATCGCCCGTGCCGTTCTGGAGCACGCCGCCAATCCCAAAAAACTGGGTGCCAAGACTCTCTTCGCCACCCATTACCATGAGCTGAGCACCATTGAGAACGAGCTTCCCAATGTGAAAAATTACAACATCGCCGTGAAAAAGCGGGGCGGAGACATGATCTTCCTGCGTAAGATCGTCCCCGGCGCCGCCGATGACAGCTACGGCGTGGAAGTCGCCAAGCTGGCGGGTCTTCCTAACACCGTCATCACCCGGGCCAGAGAGATCCTCCGGGAGCTGGAGAGCGGCGACCCCCACAGAGCGCCCGCCCAGAAGCCCATGGAGACGGAATTTGAAGATCAGGTCTCCATGATGGATATGACCGCCCAGAATGTCCGGATGGCGCTGGAGGCGCTGAACGTGGAGACCATGACCCCCATCGAAGCCATGAACGAGCTGTACAAGCTGAAACTGATGCTGAAATGACACTGACTCTGACAAAATCTGAACGCCGCTGGGGTCTGCCCTACTTTGCGCTGCAGATGCTGGTGATCCCCTTTCTGGTGGCCAACATCTGTGTCCTCATGGGCATCACCTCCGAGACGGCGATGAATCTCATTTGCTTTTACATAAACGCCGCGCTGGCGGTGTGGATCTTCCGGGAGCTGCTGGCCGCCTCTTTCCGCAATGCCGCCCGGAGCTGGAAGGACACGCTCCTCACCGCGGTGGAGGGCTTCTGCCTGTACTGGGTGCTGAATGTGGCCGCCACTGCGCTGATCCTGCTCATCGAGCCGGAGTTCGGCAACGTCAACGACGCGCAGGTCGGGGCCATGCTGAAGGAGTCGCCCCTGCTCATGACCGTCGCGGTGATCTTTGCCGCGCCGCTGGCGGAGGAATGTCTCTTCCGGGGCTGGCTCTTCACGGGGCTTTCCAAGCGGAGCCTGCCGCGGGCCTACGCAGTAACCTGCGCGGTGTTTTCCGCCGTCCATGTGGTGGGCTACATCGGCCTGTATGACTTCCGGACACTGGCGCTGTGCTTTGTGCAGTATCTGGCACCCAGCTTTGCGCTGTGCTGGGCCTGCCGGAAAAACGACAGTCTCTGCGCCCCGCTGCTGATGCACATGTTCATCAATTCGATCGCCTGTCTGCTTACGAGGTAACATCATGCCCAAAATCATCCAATTATCCCCCCATATCGCCAACCTCATCGCCGCCGGCGAGGTGGTGGAGCGCCCCGCAAGCGTAGTCAAGGAACTCCTTGAGAATGCCGTGGACGCGGGTGCATCCAAGGTCACCGTGGAGATCAAAAACGGCGGCATGACCTATCTCCGGGTCACGGACAACGGCTGCGGCATGTCCGCCGGAGATGCCAAGACCGCATTCCTGCGCCACGCCACCAGCAAGCTGCGCACCGCTGAGGATCTGGCCGCCATCAACACCATGGGCTTCCGGGGCGAGGCACTGGCGGCCATCGCGTCGGTCAGCCGCATCGACCTGATGACCAAGACCCCCGGCAGCATCTCGGGCGTAAGCCTGATGCTGGAGGCCGGAACCGTCACCGAGGAGGACGAGGCCGGCTGTCCCGATGGCACCACCATCATCGTCCGGGATCTGTTCTACAACACCCCGGCGAGAATGAAATTTATGAAATCCGACTCCGTGGAGGGCGGAAAAGTCGCCGCCGCCGTGCAGATGCAGGCGCTGGCCCATCCGGAGGTCAGCTTCACCTTCATCCGCGACGGAAAGCAGACCCTCCAGACCCCCGGCTCCGGGGAGCTGGGCGCCGCCGTCTACTGCGTCTACGGCAGGGAGTCTGCCAAATTTGTGGAAGTCACCTCCCGATGGGAGGGCTACTCCCTCCGGGGCTTCGTCAGCAAGCCCACCGATGCCCGGCCCAGCCGGAGTCTGCAGACCTTCTTCGTCAACAACCGGCCCGTCAAGTCCAAGCTGCTGATCCAGGCGCTGGAGGAGGCCTACCGCAATCAGATCATGGTGGGCAAATTTCCCGCCTGTGTGCTGCATCTGACCCTGCCCGCCTCCAGCGTGGATGTGAATGTGCATCCGGCGAAGACGGAGGTGAAATTCCTGTCGGAAAAAGCCGTCTTTGACTGCGTCCACTACGGAGTCTTGGGTGCCCTGAACCGGACGCCCGACCGCCCGCAGGTGCAGCTCAAACCGACTGCCCCGATCAACCAGCCACCCACCCCTCAGTCTGCTCCGCAGACAGCTCCCCTCAGAGGGGAGCCTGCGAAAAAGCAGGAGTTCTTCCGCACCATGACGGCGCAGGAGTACAAAAACTTCACCGCCGCCCTTTCCAATACGCCCAAAATCGAGTCCGCAGCGGCCCGGCCCGTGCTGCAGGCCATGAATGCCGAGCGGCCCGCCGCTCCGACTGTCCGCCAGAGCGTCCTGCCGCCCATGCAGCCGGTGGCACCGCCGCCCCCCGTTCCCGTTCCTCCCGCAGAGAATGCCGTCCCCGGCGTTCCGGCTGCTGCAAAGCAGCAGATCAGCATTCCTGAAATGGAATCCATTCAGCAGGAGCTGCCCATGCCCAAGGAGATTCCATGGCGGATGGTGGGGGAATTGTACCGCAGCTATGTGATCGTGGAGCAGGGGGATGAGGCATTTCTCATCGACAAGCACGCCGCCCACGAGCGGATCCTCTTTGAAAAGCTCCGCTCCAGCCACACGGAGATCACCTCCCAGTCCCTGCTGGCCCCCATTCCCGTCCGGCTCCGGGCGGATGCGGCAGCCCAGCTGATGGCAAAGCAGCAGCTCATGGAGGAGCTGGGCTTTGAAATCGAGGAATTCGGCGAGAATACCGTCCTCGTCCGGCAGATCCCCATGGATCTGAGCGAAGGCGATGTGGCGGACACCCTGCTGGAAATGGCCGACGACCTCCTCGACGGACGCAGCGCCGACACGGATACCGTCCGGGACGAGCTGCTGCACACCATGGCCTGCAAGGCCGCCATCAAGGCCGGCTGGAAGACCGACGAGCAGGAGCTTCAGGCGCTTGTCAAAGAGGTCATGGGCCGGGATGAGCTGAAATACTGCCCCCACGGACGGCCCATCTGCATCACCTTAAGCAAAAAGCAGCTGGAGAAACAGTTCAAGCGGACCTAAATTTTCCGATATCTTCTCATGTGGGACGCCGTCCCATACAATTCTCAATTCGGAGGAACAACTTATGCCCATCACGTTTTCTATCTTCTTTCTGATCGCCGCCCTGATGCCGGGCTTTTTCCTGTTCATGTTCTTCCGGGACGCATGGAATGAGTACAAGGCCACGGGCAAGTATTTCTGGGAGACGCTGCTGAGCAGTCCCGGGCTGTTTACCGTCTGTCTGGTGGTATTTCTGGCCATGCTCGCCGCATCCGTGGTCTGCCTGATCCTGGCGCTGTAAGGTGCCGCCCATGGACAGAATCATCTGCGTGGTGGGCCCCACGGCCTCGGGCAAGACGGCGCTGGCCGTGGAGCTGGCCAAGTGCACAAACGGCGAGGTGGTATCCTGCGACTCCATGCAGATCTACCGCCGTCTGAGCATCGGCACCGCCAAGCCCACCGTCGAAGAAATGCAGGGCATCCCCCACCACATGATCGATATTTGCGAACCCGACGAGGACTTCTCCGTCAGCCGCTACGTCGAAATGGCCACGCCCATTGTGGAGGACATCCTGTCCCGGGGCAAAACGGCGGTCATCGCCGGCGGCACGGGGCTGTATGTGGACAATCTCATCAAGGGCGGCGAATTCGCCCCCACGCCGTCCACCGGCTGCCGGGAACTGCTGGAGGAGCGGCTGAAAACCGAGGGCATCGAGGTGCTCTCCGAGGAGCTCCGGGCCATCGATCCCGCGGCGCTGGAGAAAAGTCAGGGCAATCCCCGTCGGATCCTCCGGGCGCTGGAGGTGTGGCAGGAGACAGGCGAAACCGTCACCGCCCACAACGAGCGCACCGCCGCCCTGCCGCCGAGATTCGACCCCCTGTGGATCGGCATTGATTTTGCCGACCGGCAGGAGCTATACGACCGGATCGATCTGCGTGTCGAGCTGATGGTCAGAGACGGGCTTCTCGACGAAATTCGGGAGGTTCTTGGCTCCGGTATCCCCGAAAAATGCACCGCCATGCAGGCCATCGGCTACAAGGAATTCATTGACGCCATGGCGGGGCGCTCCACCGTTGAGGCGGCCATCGCGCAGGTGCAGCAATCCTCCCGGCGCTATGCCAAGCGGCAGCTGACATGGTTCCGCAGAAACCCCAGCATCCACTGGCTCCGCCGGGAGCCCGGTCAGGGGGCAGAGGAAATCTTTTCCGCTGCGCGCGCCCTTGTGACCGATTTTGACAAGTGAACCGTGCTAAGATATAGGCATTCCGGGGGCAGATCCTGCCCCACGACATCACAGAAAGGAATGCACATATGTCAGAGGTATTGAATCTGCAGGACACCATTTTGAAGGAGGTGCGCCGGGAGAAGATCCCGGTAACGCTGTTTCTGATGAATGGGTTCCAGCTCCGGGGGACGGTCAGCGGCTACGACAATTTCGTGGTGGTGCTGGTCACGGATGGCAAGCAGCAAATGATCTACAAGCACGCCATCTCCACTCTGGTGCCCATCCGGCCCTTGAAGGCCAACGGACAGCCGGCATAAGCCCGAAAGACGGTGGAGCGATCCGCCGTCTTTTGTTATTGCGGCGAGTCGCCGCTGACAATTCGTTCTTCGGTGCGGCGGTCAAATCACACCATTGGGCCCGCTCGACTGGTCGCTTATCTAAGCTCGGCGTATGGAATTCGAGCTGTAGGGTGGGCGGCATGCCCCCGCCGATCACGCCGTTGAGATATCCCATGTAGGGGTCGGCGTCCTCGACGACCCGTCGGGAAAATTTGACCTCGATGGGCAAATTTTCCCGCATACCGAACTGCCGCCTTCGGCGGACGGGATGTCGAGGACGCCATCCCCTACGATTCTATTTGACATGGAGGAAAAAACATGTCCATCGCGGAAAATATTGCCCGGATCCGGGCACAAATGAATGCGGCTGCCATTGCCTGCGGCCGTGACCCCAAGGAGATCCAGCTCTGCGCCGCCACCAAGATGAATGACGCAGCCGCCGTCCGGGAGGCCATCGCCGGCGGTGTGGACTGCTGCGGTGAGAACCGGGTGCAGGAGCTGGTTGCCAAAGAGAAAGAAAACGCTTACGAAGGCGCACCCGTCCACTTCATCGGCGTGCTGCAGACCAACAAGGTCAAGCAGGTGGTGGGTCATGTGGATCTGATCCAGAGCGTCGACCGGTACAATCTCATGGAGGCCATCGAAAAGGAGGCCGCCAAAAAGGGCCTTGTCCAGAACATTCTGCTGGAGATCAACATCGGCGGCGAGGAGAGCAAATCCGGATTCCGGGCCGACGAGATCTGGGAGGTTTTGGAAAAACTGCCCAATTTCCCCCATCTTCGGGTCAGGGGTTTGATGGCAATTCCCCCGGTGTGTGAAAACGAGGGAGATAATTTGAAATTTTTTAAAGAAATTTCACAGCTTTCTGTTGACATTGGGAGAAAAAAATACGATAATGTAGCCATGGAATGCCTATCCATGGGTATGTCGGACGATTTCGCTGATGCCATCCGGGCAGGCTCCACCATGATCCGCGTGGGCACCGCGATTTTCGGCGCCCGGAACTACGCCAAACCTCATCAGTAAATTGATGTACAGATACTTTTAGGAGGATATAGAGATATGAGTTTTTGGGATGAGATCAAGAATTTTACCAAGCCCTACAGCGATGACGAGGATTACGACGATTACGACGACGAGATGGACGAGGCTTTCGAGGAGCCTGCCGCTGAGCAGACCCAGCGCACCCCCCGCTTCGGCCGCCGCGAGGCTGCTCCCGCTCAGGAGCCCGCTTTCACTCCCGCTCCCGCAAACACCACCGCTTTCACCCCCGCCGCTTCCAGCTTCAGCGGTCAGGTCGTCAGCAACAACTCCAACAAGATCCAGATGATTCTGGTTCGCCCCGAGACTTTCAACGACGCTCCCACCATCGCCGCCAACATGCGCGCCAACAAGGCCGTCGTGCTGAATCTGGAGGGCGTGGAGAAGAATCTGGCCCGCCGTGTGGTGGACTTCCTGTCCGGCTGCGGCTACGCCATGGACGGCTCCGTCAAGAAGGTCTCCGCCGCCACCTACGTCTTCTGCCCCAAGAACATGGAGGTTCTGGGCGATCTGAAGAACCTGCAGGGCGAGGTTGAAAATTACGTCTGATTGACGCCCCTGCCCCCGCACATAGAAAGGATTAGCCTATGTTTACACCGCAGCAGCTGGAGGAGATCTCCTTCTCCACCGTGCCCTTCAAGGGCTACGACATTGACGCTGTCGACGAGGTGCTCGAGCCTCTGATCGAGGACTACACCACCCTCTACAAGGAAAACGCCCTGCTCAAGAGCAAGATGCGCGTTCTGGTGGAGAAGCTGGAGGAGTACCGCAACGGCGAAGCCAGCATGCGCGACGCCATGGCCGGCGCCCAGAAATCTGCCGATCAGATGATCCGGGAGACTGAGGCCAAGTGCGCCCAGATGCTCGCTGACGCCAATCAGGCCGCCGCGGAGAACGCCAAGAATGCCGTCTCCCTGATCGCCGCCGAGAATCAGCGCGTTGAGGAAGCCAAGAAGGCCGCCTCCGCCCGCATCGCCGAGATTCAGGAGCAGATGAAGACCTGCATTCAGGCTCTGGAGCGGATCAAGACCGCCAATCTGCCCGTGGAGCCCCCCAAGGAGCACGCCGCCACCGCCGACGCCGTGGCCGACGAGATCGCTTCCACGCTGGAGGCCATGATGGGCCCCGCCGTGGAGACTGCTCCCAAGGCCGAGCCCAACCATCCCCAGTCCAACACCACTAGCCGTTTCACCAATCTGCAGTTCGGCCGAAACTACGATCCCACCAAGTAAAGATCCCCAACGCCATGACGAGGACAAGTCCGTCCGTCCCCACATTCCAGAGAGCTGTCGGTAAGGTGCAAGGCAGTAATGTGACCGGATCGGGTATCCCCTCCGAGCAGTGCGCTGAAACAAAGTAAGCAGCACCGGGTCCGCCCGATACAGCGAAACGAGCGCCGGGAGCAATCCCGGAACAAGAGTGGTACCGCAGAGGAACATTGCGCCTTTGTCTCTTTATCTGAAGGGACAAAGGCGTTTCTCTTTTTTACACCGTTTTCTGAAAAAACGCCCGTAGGGTAAGCATACAATGCGTGCCCTACCGAATGAGGCAATTCCTAACTCCTCATTCCTAATTCCACATTATCTTATGGAGGTAACTTCAAAATGGACTATAAAAAGTCAATCATCACCCCGAAGACCGACTTCCCCATGAAGGCCGGTCTGCCTGCCCGGGAGCCGAAGATGCTCGAGAAGTGGCAGGAGCTGGATCTGTACAACGCCATGCTGGAGAAGAACAAGGATCTGCCCCCCTTCATTCTGCACGACGGCCCTCCCTTCTCCAACGGCTACATCCACATGGGCCACGCCCTGAACAAGACCCTGAAGGACTTCATCGTCCGCTCTCAGGCGATGATGGGCCACTACACCCCCTACGTCCCCGGCTGGGACAACCACGGCCTGCCCATCGAGCGCGCCATCGAGACTTCCAAGAAGAAGCTGAACAAGGACATGACCGTGCCCGAGTTCCGCAACGCCTGCACCGATTTCGCTGAGGACTTCATCCAGAAGCAGATGGGCGGCTTCAAGCGGCTGGGCGTCGTGGGCGACTGGGAGCATCCCTACCGCACCATGGACCGTCATTTCGAGGCCCAGGAGGTCAAGGTCTTTGGCCGGATGTTCGACAAGGGCTACATCTACAAGGGCCTGAAGCCCGTTACCTGGTGCCCCTTCTGCGCCACCGCCGTGGCCGAGGCCGACATCGAGTACAAGGAC
>JAFWAZ010000053.1 GCA_017507425.1 Oscillospiraceae bacterium
GGGGTGATAAACCTTGAACCAGGCGATGCGGAAGGCCATCATGCAGTAGGCCACGGCGTGGGCCTTGGGGAACAGGTACTTGATCTTCTTGCAGGAGGTGATGTACCAGTCCGGCACACCGGCGGACACCATCTCCTCCTCGGCGCCGGGGGGCAGTCCCCTGCCCTTTCGGACGGACTCCATGATCTTGAAGGCCCGCTTGTCCGGCATGCCGCAGGAGATCAGGTAGATCATGATATCGTCACGGGCACCGATGGTCTGGTCGACGGTGGCGGTCTTGGAGTTGATCAGATCCTTGGCGTTGCCCAGCCACACGTCGGTGCCGTGGGTGTAGCCGCAGATTCGGACAAGGAAGTCAAACTTCTCCGGCATGGTGTCCAGCAGCACGCCCCGGGTGAACCGGGTGTTGAACTCCGGAACGCCGACAGCGCCCGTGGGACCGAGGATCTTGTCATTCTCGTAGCCGAGTATCTTGCTGGAGGTGAAGATGGACATGGTGCCCTTGTCGTCCAGAGGGATGGTTTTAGCATCCACGCCGGTCATGTCCTCCATCATGCGGATCATGGTGGGGTCATCGTGACCCAGCATGTCCAGCTTCAGCAGGTTCTCCTCCATGGAGTGATATTCGAAATGGGTGGTGATCTGGTCGGATTTGGGGTCATCCGCAGGATGCTGCACCGGGCAGAAATCCCAGATCTCGTTTTCCTGCGGGATGACCACCAGACCGCCGGGGTGCTGGCCGGTGGTACGCCGGACGCCGACGCAACCGGAGGCCAGACGGTTCTCCTCTGCCCGGCTTTCCTTGCGTTCCCGTTCCGACAGGTACTTCTTGACGTAGCCGTAGGCGGTCTTCTCCGCCACGGTGCCGACGGTGCCCGCGCGGAACACATGGGAGGAACCGAACATGGAGATACAGTACTGGTGGGCACGGGCCTGATACTCGCCGGAGAAATTCAGGTCGATATCGGGCACCTTGTCGCCGCCGAAGCCGAGGAACGTCTCAAAGGGGATGTTGAAGCCGTCCTTCTCCAGCTGTGCGCCGCACTTGGGGCATAGAGCATCGGGCAGGTCTGCGCCGCAGTTGAACTCCTTGGGCACATCCAGAATGGTGTGCTTGCACTCCGGATTCGGGCAGCGGTAGTGGGGCGGGAAAGAATTGACTTCCGTGATGCCCGACATGAATGCCACGATGGAGCTTCCGACGGAGCCACGGGAGCCAACCAGATAGCCGTGCTCCAAGCTGTTCTGCACCAGTCGCTGGGCGGACATGTAGATGACGTCATAGTGGCAGGAGATGATGTCGTGGAGCTCCACCTCCACGCGCTTGACGAAGCTCTCGGGGGGATTGTCGCCGTAGAGCCGGTGGAATTTGCCGTAGACCAGATTCTTCAGATCTTCGACGGAATTCTCGATCTTCGGCGCAAACAGATTCTTCGGCACGGGCCGCAGGGTTTCGCACTGATCGGCGATGAAGTTGGGGTTGGTGACGACGACCTCGAAGGCCTTCTTGGCGCCGAGGTAGGAAAACTCCCGGAGCATCTCGTCGGTGGTACGGAAATACAGTGGGTTCGGGGCGTCGCAGTCCTCGAAGCCCTTGGTGGCCAGCAGAATGTGGCGGAAGATCTCGTCCTCGGGGTTGAGGAAGTGGACGTCGCCGGTGGCGCAGACGGGCTTGCCCAGCTTCTCGCCGAGGCGCACCACGGTGCGGTTGAACTCCTGCAGCTCCTCCTCGGTCTGCACCATCCCCTTGCGGAGCATGAAGCGGTTGTTGTCCAGCGGCTGGATCTCGAGGAAATCGTAAAAAGACGCGATGCGCAACAGCTCATCCTCGCTCTTGTGATTGATGATGGCCTGAAACAGCTCGCCGGCCTCACAGGCGGAGCCGATGATGATGCCCTCCCGGTATTTCAGGAGCTCGGACTTGGGGATCCGGGGCACGCGCTTGAAGTATTCCAGATTGGAAAGCGAAATCAGATGGTAGAGGTTGCGCAGGCCCTGCTGATTTTTGGCGTAGAGGATGATGTGCCGGGCCTGACGGTCGCTGACCTTGCCCTTGCTGCGAAGCGCCGGCATGGCTGCGTTGATGGCTTGGATGGAGTTGACTCCCAGCTCCTGCAGCCGCGGGATCAGACGGTCGAAGATCAGGCCGCAGGTCATGGAGTCATCGGCGGCCCGGTGATGGTTGAACTCCGGCAGACTCAGGGCGTCTGCCACGATGTTCAGCTTGAACTTGTTCAGATGGCTCAGCAGATTCTGGGACAGGATCAGGGTGTCCACAGAAGTGGGTTCAAAGGGGATCCCCAGCTTTTCCGCCGCAGCCCGGACAAAGCCCACATCGAAGTCGGCGTTGTGGGCAACGAGGGGCCGTCCGTCCACGAATTCGAGGAATCTGGGCAGCACATCTTCGATCTTCGGAGCCCCCACCAGCATGGCGTCGGTGATGCCCGTCAGATCGATGATCTTCTTCTCCAGCTTCCGGCCCGGATCCACGAAGGTCTGGAACCGGTCGATCTCCTTACCCTGCCTGAAGACCACCGCACCGATCTCGATGATGGTATCCGTCAGGGAGCTCAGGCCCGTGGTCTCCAGATCGAAGGCCACGAATTCCTCGTCAAAGGCCCGCTCTGCGGTGCCGTGAACCACGATGCGGTCGTCCACATCGTTGACGTAATAGCCCTCCATGCCGTAGAGGATCTTGATCGGCTGGTCAGTTCCGGCCACCTTTGCCTTGCCCGCGGCCTTCATGGCGTCGGGGAAGGACTGGGTGACGCCGTGGTCGGTGATGCCGATGGCCCGGTGGCCCCAGCCTGCCGCGGCCTTGACAGCGGCGCCGGTGGGAGTTAGGGCGTCCATATTGGACATGGTGGTATGCAGATGCAGCTCCACACGCTTGAGCCCGTCAGCCAGATCCTTGCGTTTGGACATGGAGCCGGGCATCATGCCGTAGGGCCGCAGAATGGTCTCGTTGTCGAATTTGTTCACGTCCATCTTGCCCTGCACCCGCAGGACGGAGCCCACGGAGACGTTGTCGAGGACGGCCTTGGCCTCGTTTGCCTCCATAAACTTGCTGACACGGACGGAATTGGTGTTGTCGGTCATGTCGAAATTGATGACCCATGCGTTGCGCTTTTTCAGCTCCTTGTGCTCCACGGCAAAGACCCGTCCCTCGACGATGACGAAGCCCATGTCGAGGCTCAGATCCTTCATGGGCACGGAGGCCCCCTTGAAGGGCTTGCCGTAGAAGGTATCGCCCTGCTGCCCGGGCGCAGAAGTGCCGGAGGGGGCAGCCTTCTTTTCCGCAAATTTCGGCTGGGGGCCCTTGGCGATCATTTCGGAGCGCAGACGCTCCATGGCGTCAAAGAGGGCCTGTCCCTGCAAATCGGAGCCGGCGGCAATGGCAATGCTGATCTCCTCGCCGCAGAGGGCCTTCAGCTTCCGGCGGACGGCGGGCAGGGCCTCCTCCAGCATCTTCCTGCCGTTGGCCCGGAGCTTGACGGTGAGGTCAGTCCCCTCCCATTCCCATGCGGCGCCCGCCAGAGATCCCGAGGCCATGGGGTTCTCCTCCACAAACAGAGCCGTCAGATCGGCGGGCTCCATCTGATAGAGCGTGTCTGCTGGGAAATGCTGGGAGATCGCCAGCTCCTTCAGGCCGTAGACACCCTCCACAGCGCGGCAAACCTCCGCCAGCATGGCGGCGGGGACGGGGCCCGGGCAGTCCAGCTCCAGCTCGATCCGCCGCTGGGCGGGATCCAGCTCCGCAGCACGAATCGCCGCCTGTGCAAGTACATTTTGTACCTGCTCCGGCGGCTCATACAGGGCAAACATATTCAAAAAGAGTACATTGTCCTTCATAATCAAATACCTGTATCTGCGAGTATGTGGGGAATGCCTGATGGCATTCCCCACACATCATATCACATTTTTTCGATTCTTGCAAGCAGGGCGGGCAGCAGCTCGTCATAGGGCAGCTTATCCACCTGCTCACCCTTTTCGAAGATCATGCCCCAGCCGTCGCCGCCGGCGATGCCGATGTCGGCCTCCCGGGCTTCGCCGGGGCCGTTGACCACGCAGCCCATGACCGCCACGGTGATGGGCTTCTCGCAGCCCCGCAGGGCCTCGTCCACCTGATTGACAAGGCCGATCAGGTCGATGCGGGTGCGTCCGCAGGTGGGGCAGGAGATGATGTTGACGCCCTCCTTCCGCAGTCCTGCGGCCTTCAGGATGTCCTTGGCGGCGTAGACCTCCTCCACGGGGTCGTCGGTCAGGGAAACGCGGATGGTGTCACCGATGCCGTCCAGCAGCAGAGCGCCGCTGCCCATGGCGGACTTCATCAGGCCCTGCTTCACGGGGCCGGTTTCCGTGACGCCGATGTGCAGGGGGTAGTCACACTTGGAGCGGAACAAGCGGCAGGCCGCCACCA
>JAFWAZ010000054.1 GCA_017507425.1 Oscillospiraceae bacterium
AATTGGCTTACTTCTTCTTTGTGGGAGCAATAAGTAATACTGCTGTCACGATAGCATACAAACCATACAATACCCAAGTAATTGTGTTATTCCAAGGGAAACTCATTTCGGGATGGTTCAATGCGAATACCACAAATACAATGGCAATTACCACCATTACCAGACCAATTATTCTTGAAATTTTCTTATTCATACAATCACACTCCTTCGTCAAATTCAAGTTTATTTGTCTTTTCTGATAATGCCGAAATAGCAAATCTGAAAAAGACCGAGAGCAATTAGAGCGATTGAAGCGACAGTTACAAACGGAAAAGATATTTCATAGTTTGAAGCACTATATCCACCTGCCGCTGCAGCTTGATAAGCTACTCGTCCAAGGATGGGCATTACTTGCTTAATGATTGATGTCATAGAAAGTAAAATAATGCCGACAATTATTTCAATACTTCCGATTATGTATACAGCTTTTTTCATACAACTCTACTCCTTTGTAAATTCAAGAGTTATCATTCTCTGTTCTGTCGGCAGGAGTTTTCAATGTAATGGCATAGACTGTATTTATCTGCATAGGATAACTCTCTGCAATATTGCCATCGTAATAGACAACAACTTCATCACCGACGCTAAAATTGGTCATGCTATCTTTGTTCTCAACATTCAAAGATACCCAATACTCTCCATCTTCGTTTTCAATCAAAATGGAATTATCATTGGTTTCTTTGATAATGCCCGTAATGCTTGGTTCGTTGCTGACGATGTAATTCATGCTTCTGTTGTTACAACCAACCATACCAAGCACACAAACCAATGCTAAAACTAATGCTATCAACTTTTTCATACAATCACACTCCTTTGTCAAATTCAAGTTTGTAGAACCGATATTAAAACTCTCCGGCGGCATACATGACCGCACTGAGCGCGCACAGGGGCGCCGTCTCACACCGCAGAATCCGCTTGCCGAGGGTGCAGACCTTCCAGCCGGCGTCCATGGCCTGCCTGACCTCCTTCTCCTCCAGTCCCCCCTCGGGGCCGGTCAGGAGGGCGGCGGACTTCCACTGCCCGGAATTCAGGGCCATATGCAGCGTGGTGGACTGCTCATTTTCATAAAACAGCATGGGCAGCTCGCTTTCCGCGCCCCGCTTCAGGGCTTCCGCAAAGCTCGGCAGGATCACCACCCGGGGGATCCGGCCCCGGCCGGACTGCTCGGCGGCGGAGGCTGCGATCTTCTGCCAGCGCTCCAGCTTCTTTTTCAGGCTCTTCTCATCGGGCTTGCTGACGCACCGGGCACTGGGGAACGCCACGATCTCATAGACGCCCAGCTCCGTGGCTTTCTGGACCACGTGCTCGAGCTTGTCCGCCTTGGGAAAGGCCATGTACACGCTGACCTGTACAGCGGGCTCGGACACACTCTCCCGCCGATCCAGAACCTCCAGATTCCAGCCGGAATCGACCACCGCGCACAGACACTCCCTGCCCTCGCCGTCACAAACCAAAACCTGCTCCCCCACTTTCAAGCGAAGTACCTTCGCATGAGAAGCATTCTCGCCGGTCAATACAATATTGTCATTCCCCAATTCCTCGGGGGATACAAAAAATCTCGTCATAACTCCTAACTCCTAATTCCGAACTTGCTCAGCGGTTGCCCAAATTTACGGCCCGATACTGGATGGCCTCCGCCAGATGCTGGGGCTGGATCTCCTCGCTGCCGTCCAGATCGGCGACGGTTCGCGCTATTTTCAGAATCCGGTCGTAGCTTCTGGCCGTCAGTCCCATGGCCTCGAAGGCCTGCTTCATCAGCGCCGCTCCTGCCTCGTCCAGCTCGCAGTATTTGCGCAGCTGCCCCGGGCGCATCCGAGCATTGCAGATGCCGGAATCCGCGCCGTAGCGTTCGTTCTGGATGCTTCTCGCCTTATCCACACGCTCCTTGACGGCGGCGGAGGGCTCCGCCTCGGCACGGCGGCGCAGATCCTCAAAATGCACCGCGGGCACCTCCACAACGATGTCGATGCGATCCAACAGCGGGCCGGAGATGCGGCTCCGATAATTCTTCACGGAATTCTCCGAGCAGGTACACCGCCCGCTGGGGTCGCCGTACCAGCCGCACTTGCAGGGATTCATGGCGCACACCAGCATGAATTCCGCCGGGTAGGTCACCGCACCCGCCACTCTCGAAATCGTCACCTGACCGTCCTCGAGGGGCTGTCGCATCAGGTCGAGGGTGTCCTTGTGGAATTCCGGCAGCTCATCGAGGAACAGCACACCCTGATGGGCCATGGAGATCTCGCCGGGCCGGGGATTGGTGCCGCCGCCGGCAAGGCCCGCATTGGAAATGGTATGGTGGGGACTGCGGAAGGGCCGCCGGGTCAGCAGGGGCTCCTTGGAACTGAGCAGACCCATGACGGAATAGATCTGACTGACCTCCAGCGCCTCCTCCCGGGTCATGGAGGGCAGGATCGAGGGAAGGCGCTTGCTGAGCATACTCTTGCCGGAGCCGGGAGGGCCAATGAGGAGCACATTGTGCCCGCCTGCGGCGGCCACCTCCAGTGCCCGCTTCACGTTCTCCTGTCCCAGTACATCCTTGAAGTCCGCCATAGGGACAGCTTCTTCCGTAGGCACCCATTCGGGCTCCGGCCGGGCCTGCTTTTCGCCGTTGAGGATTTCCGCGATCTGGCGCAGAGACTCCACGCCGTAGACCTCTGGGCCCCGGGCCAGCGTGGCCTCCGCCGCATTCTCCGCAGGGACGAAGAGGAACTTGATCCCCTCCCGCTTGGCGGCCAGCGCCATGGGCAGCACACCCGCGATGGGCCGCAGCCGTCCGTCCAGACTCAGCTCACCGAGAAAGGCCGTATGTTGGCTGGGTCTGCGCACCGCGCCGGCAGCGCAGAGGATGCTCAGAGCGATGGGCAGATCGTACTGGGTGCCCGCCTTTTTCACGTTGGCGGGAGCCAGATTCACGGTGATGCGGCTCACCGGAAAGGTAAAGCCCGAATTCTTTGCCGCCGCCCGGACACGCTCCCGGGCCTCCTTCACCGCCGCATCGGGCAGACCCACGATGTCAAAGCCCGGCAGACCGTTTGAGATATAGCACTCCGCCACCACACCGCTGCCCTGAATGCCGGTAATGGCCAGAGACCGCACGCTGCAGATCATACCGATTCCCTCCCTTTTTTCACATTATTCATATCATAGCGCATTTTTCCGCGAAAGACAATCCCTTTCTCCCGCGCCTGCGGGATTTCGCCGCTGTCCGCTGACCGCGGACACTCCCATTCCCGCATCCCGCGGACTTCTCTGTTGGAAAAATACTGCAAATCCGGCAATTCCTCCAATCTTTCTTAACCTATTTGCACATATTTACCAACGGGAGTAACATTTCACTACAATTTTTGTTCCAATTGCGAAATCCCGGCTTTACAAATCGGGAAAAGAGTGATATCATATATGCGACAAAATTTGTAATACTTTAGGAGGTATTCATTTTGGCTAGAAAATTCAAGACCATGGACGGCAATACTGCTGCCGCCCACGTCAGCTACGCCTTTACCGAGGTTGCTGGCATCTACCCCATCACTCCCTCTTCCCCCATGGCTGACTACGTCGATCAGTGGTCCGCCGCCGGTCGGAAGAACATCTTCGGCGACACCGTCAAGGTCGTCGAGATGCAGTCCGAGGCTGGTGCTGCTGGTACCGTTCACGGCTCCCTGGCCGCCGGTGCCCTGACCACCACCTACACCGCCTCTCAGGGCCTGCTGCTGATGATCCCCAACATGTACAAGATCGCCGGCGAGCTGCTGCCCTGCGTGTTCCACGTCTCCGCCCGTACCGTTGCTGCTCAGGCTCTGAACATCTTCGGCGACCACTCCGACGTCTACTCCTGCCGTCAGACCGGCTTCGCCATGCTGTGCGAGACCAACGTGCAGGAAGTCATGGACCTGGGTGCCGTTGCTCACCTGGCCTCCATCGAGGGCCGCGTCCCCTTCATCAACTTCTTCGA
>JAFWAZ010000007.1 GCA_017507425.1 Oscillospiraceae bacterium
AAAGGGGTGCAGCAGCGTCTCGTTGCTCCGGGCCAGACGTACCATCGTCTCGTAGATGGCGGCATCGCCGTGGGGGTTGAGCTTCATGGTCTGTCCCACGATGTTGGCGGACTTGGTACGGCCGCCGGACTGCAGACCCATCTTGTACATGGTGTACAGGAGCTTGCGGTGGGAGGGCTTGAAGCCGTCGATCTCCGGAATGGCGCGGGAAACAATGACCGACATGGCGTAGGGCATGTAGTTGAGCTCCAGCGTCTCGGAAATGGGCTGCTCGGTGGTGGAGCCAACAAGACCTACAACGCCGTCGGTGTTTACTTTTTTCTTCTTTTCAGGTTCTTTTTTTCGTGCCATATTTGGCTCCTTCTGAAAATAACCACCTGTAGGGCGGGGTCATGACCCCGCCGATCAGGTTGGTCAATTGCTTGTGTTGGTATGTTTGGATAGGTAACGTTCCGCACCCATCCAAACCGGTTCGATTAATCGGTACGTCGGCGGGGTCATGACCCCGCCCTACAGGGAAAATTATCAGGAAATGTCCGCCAGTTCCAGATATTTCGCGCCGTTCTCGGCGATGAAGTCCTTTCGCTGGGCCAGCTCGTCGCCGAGGAGCACATCGAAATACCACGCGGTGCGCTGGGCCTCCTCAGGCATGACCTTGATGAGCCGGCGGGTGTCGGGATTCATGGTGGTCATCCACATCATCTCCGGATCGTTCTCGCCGAGACCCTTGGAGCGCTGGATCTTGACCTTTTTGCCCTCAAGCTTGCGCAGGATCTCCGCCTTCTCCGCCTCGTTGTAGGCAAACCACGTCTTGTCCTTGCAGGTGATCTCAAAGAGGGGGGATTCGGCGATATAGACATAGCCCTCCTGAATCAGGGTGGGGCAAAGCCGGTAGAGCATGGTCAGCACCAGCGTGCGGATCTGGAAGCCGTCGTAGTCGGCATCGGTACAGATGATGACCTTGTTCCAGCGCAGATTGTCGAGGTCGAAGCTCGACAGCTCCTTCATCTTCTTGCCCTGAATCTCCACGCCGCAGCCGAGAACTTTCATCAGATCGGTGATGATGGGGCTGGCAAAGATGCGGTTGTAGTCGGCCTTCAGGCAGTTGAGGATCTTGCCGCGGATGGGCATGATGCCCTGAAATTCCGCGTCACGGGACATCTTGACGGAGCCCAATGCGCTGTCGCCCTCGACGATGTAGAGCTCGCGCAGGGCCGTATCCTTGGATCGGCAGTCCACGAATTTCTGCACCCGGTTTGCGATATCCACCGTGCCGGAGAGCTTCTTTTTGACATTGCTCTTGGTCTTCTCGGCGGACTCTCTGGCCCGCTTGTTGACGAGGATCTGCTCGGCGGCCTTTTCGGCCTCCTGCCGGTTCTCAAGGAACCAGACCATGAGCTGCTCCTTGAAGAATGCCGTCATGGCGTCCTGCGTAAACTTACTATTCACGGACTTCTTCGTCTGGTTCTCAAAGCAGCCGATGGTGGAGAAGCAGTTGGTGATGATGACGAGGCTGTCCAGCACGTCCTGCACCGTGACCTTGCTCTCATTCTTGGTGTACTTGCCGTTGTCCTTCAGGAATTTGTCGAAGGCGGCGGTGAAGGCGGAGCGCACCGCCTTGTCGGGGCTGCCGCCGTACTCAAGCCACGAGGAATTATGGTAGTATTCCGTGCGGCTGTGCTTCTTGCTGAAGCAGAAGCTGGCCGTGATTTTCAGCTTCATCTCCGGGCGGTTTGCCGCATCCCGGCCCCGGCGCTCGGCCTCCCAGAAGACGGGCATGGTGAACGCATCGTCGCCCACGATCTCCTCGAGGTACTGGCGGATGCCGTTTTCGTAGTAAAACTCCTCGGTTTCGAAGGTTTTGCCCACCTGATTGCGAAACTTGAAGCGGATGCCGGGGTTGACCACAGCCTGACGCTTCAGCACGTCCCGGTAGTATTCCGCGCTGATCCGGATGTCGGTGAAGACCTCATCGTCGGGCAGCCAGTGGAAGCAGGAGCCGGTCTTTTTCCGGTCGGCGGGCTCCTTTTTCATGCCGCCCACATTGCGGCCCCGCTCAAAGTGGAGGGTGTATTTGTACCCGTCCCGGCGCACGGTGGCATCAAAATAACGGGAGGCATACTGGGTGGCGCAGGAGCCGAGGCCGTTCAGACCCAGAGAATATTCGTAATTCTCCCCGTTTTCGCCGTACTTGCCGCCAGCGTACATCTCGCAGAAGACCAGCTCCCAGTTGTAGCGCTGCTCCTTCTCGTTCCAGTCCACGGGGCAGCCGCGGCCAAAATCCTCGACCTCCACGGAGTTGTCTTCGTACCGGGTGACGGTGACGGTGTCGCCATGGCCCTCCCGGGCCTCGTCGATGGCATTGGAGAGGATCTCAAAGACCGCATGCTTGCAGCCCTCGAGATCGTCGGAGCCGAAAATGACCGCCGGACGCTTGCGCACCCGCTCCTCGCCCTTCAGCATGGAAATGCTGGAATTGTCGTATTTTTGCACTTTTTTAGCCATAGTTCATAACCTGCCGATAGTAATCCTATATTAACTTTTCCATTATACGGGAAAACCATGCAAATGTCAAATGCCCGCTGAACACGAAAAAATCCCTCCCGGAAACCCGGAAGGGAATAATTTCGTTTTTTGAGCTTAGTGAATGAAGCTCATGCCCAGAACAGCCAGCAGCCAAGCCAGAGCGATCCACTTGGTGGAAGAGACGAGCAGGCTCTTGCCGTCCTTGCCGGTCTTGTTCAGGTAGGAGTCGGTGTTGCCGGCCAGAGCGCCCAGGCCCTGATCCTTGCCGTCCTGCATCAGGACAACGGCGATCAGTGCGATGCTCAGAATGGCAACCAGAACAGACAGAACGATTTCCATGTATTTAACCTCCCTCCGCTATACGGGATAAAAAAGTTTCGATCCCGTTGTGCGGGATTGCATAAGCCTAATCATGATATCACAAAAACCGGACCTTTGCAAGAGCTTTTTTCGAATTTACGGCAGAAAATTCGCCAGCAGCGGGCAGATTACAGCCGTCAGAACACCCGCCACAGCGATGGACACGCTGCTCACAGCGCCCTCGACGGGGCCCATCTGCAGGGCCTTGGCGGTGCCCACGGCGTGGGAGCCGGTGCCGATGGCCACGCCCCGGGCCACGGGATCCCGGAGCCTGCATATTCTGCACAGCGCAGCGGCGCTCAGATTGCCCACAATGCCCGTCAGCACGATCACGGAACCCGCCAGCGAGCCGATGCCGCCCAGCTCCTGTGCCACCTCGACACCGATGGCGGTGGTGACGGATTTGGTCATCATGCTGGCAGAAATCACCGGATCGATCCGGAGCAGCCAGCCCACGGCGATGATGGAGACCATGCTGGTGACGGAGCCCGCCGCGATGCCGCAGAGCACCGCCACGGCATTTTTCCTCAGGATCTGCCACTGCTCATACAGCGGCACTGCAAGGGAAACCGTCGCCGGCAGCAGCAGGTAGTTCAGGAAGCTGACACGCTCCTGATAGTCTTCCAGAGGGATCCGGGCCAGCGAGAGGAACACGATGACAAAAATGCTGCCCAGCAGCAGGGGGTTGAAGATCGCCATGCCGGTCTTTTTGTTCAGCCACGTGCCGAGGGCAAAGGCCCCCAGCGTCAGGGTCACGCCCCAGACCGGAATACTCTGGATGAATTCAGCCATGCTTCTTTCCCACCTCCATAATTTTTTGGGTAACCATGCCGGCGGCAGCCATGACCGCCCATGTCACCGGCACCGCCGCAATGGCGATGGGCAGCAGATTGCCGGCGATCAGATCCCAGATCTCCATAACCCCCGCCACTACCGGAACAAACAGCAGCGGAAAGATCCCGGTGAGGAAGTCCGCCGCCTGCTTCACCTGCTCCGGCTTCACCAGACCCGTCAGCAGCGCGGCGACCAGCAGCACAAGGCCGTAAATGCTGGCCGGTATGGGCAGGGGCAGCAGCGCACGGAGCAGCTCGCCCGCCAGACAAAAGCCCATGATCCGTGCAAATTGAAAGACGTACTTCATAACTACCTCCATTTTCGATGTATTCCGTCTCCATTCTACACCACCGGCAACGGGATTGCAATTGTAATTCCGTTCCCAAAGAATTCACAATTCTTAATAATTGTATCTGTTGACATTGCCCATGAAAAATCGTATCATTACGTTGATGTTTTATAGGTTCGAGAAGGAGGAATAATCCTATGAATATGAAGAAATCTTTCATTGCGCTGGGCGCTGCCCTGATGCTGGGACTGACCGGCTGCGGTGCCCAAGCTCCGGTGGATGTAGAGCAGGCCGGCATGCTGTCCACGGCCGCCGCCAGCTCCGATAAATTCGCCGGCGTGGTGGTCAGCGAGAACGTGGTGGAGATCGACCGGGATTCCGACAAGAAGATCGACGAGCTCTACGTTTCCGTCGGCGACGAGGTACGGATCAACGAAAAGCTTTTTGAATACGACACCGACACCCTGAGCCTGACCGTCGACAAGCAGGAGCTGGAGGTGGATAAGCTGGAGCAGCAGATCAAGGATTGCAATACCCAGATCAAAAATCTGGAGAAACAGATCAAGACCGAAAAGGCCAAGAAAGAGAAGAATCAGGACAAGGAGCTGCTTCAGTCTCTGGACATTCAGCTGCGCTCCGTCAAGGCCGATCTGACCACGGCTACCTACGAGAAACAGCAGCTTCAGGCCGAGATCAAGTACAATCAGGACATCCTGAAGAACGCCGTGGTCCGCAGCCCCATCAAGGGTACGATCCGGGCCATCGACGAGGAGGGCTCCCCCTACATCACCATCCAGCAGTCCGGCTCCTATCAGGTCAAGGGCATGCTCAGCGAGCTGAGCATGAACGCCGGCATCATGGAGGGTGTGGGCGTCACCGTCCTCTCCCGGGTCGATGCGACAAAGTATTGGACCGGCACCGTGACTCTGGTGGACTACAACAACGCAGGCTCCAATGAGTACGACAACATGTTCGGAAACACCGGCGACGGCATGTCCACCTCCACCAGCTATCCCTTCTACATCACCCTCGACAATACCGACGGCCTGCTTCTGGGTCAGCACGTCTACATCCAGATCTCTGCCGCCGCAGTGCCCGACGATCTGCTCCGCATCCCCGAAAGCTACGTCATGGATGTGGTCATGAACGAGGAGACCTTTGAGACCACCGGTACCGTCTGGGGCGTGAACCCCGAGGATCAGACCCTGACGAAGCTCTCCGTGATTCTGGGCGAGTATGATCCCACCTACGGCACCTACGTCATCCTCGACGGCATCACCGCCGAGAGCTATCTGGCCGATCCCAGCGATCCCGGCGTCCGGGAGGGTGCCGTCACCGTGCTGCGCAGCGCGCTGGAGTACATGGGTCAGACCGAGCCCCCCGCCGAGACAGTCGATCCCTCCGCTGAGACGGTCGATCCCTCTGCTGAGACGGGTACCCCCACAGAGGATCCCTACGGCGACGCTTTCGCTGTGCCCGAAGATACCGGCAGCACCGGCACCTAAGGAGGCACCATGATCGTTCAGCTTGAAAATGTTTGCAAAGACTACACGCAGGGCCGGGAGCCCGTCCATGTGCTCCACGACGTGTGCATGAGCGTGGAGCAGGGCGAGTATATCGCCATCATGGGCCCCTCCGGCTCCGGCAAGACCCCGCTGATGAACGTGCTGGGCTGTCTGGACGTGCCCACCTCCGGAACATACTGTCTGGAGGGTCAGGACATCGGCGCCCTCAGTGACGACGCGCTGGCGGACATCCGCAACCAGTCCATCGGCTTCGTCTTCCAGAATTTCCACCTGCTGCCCAAGATGACGGCGCTGGACAATGTGGCCCTGCCCCTGCTGTACCGGGGCGTGAGCCTGAAGGACCGCCGTGCCCGGGCCGAAGCCGCCCTGAAGCTCATGGGTCTGGGCGAGCGCATGGACTTCTACCCCAACCAGCTCTCCGGCGGCCAGCAGCAGCGCGTGGCCATCGCCCGGGCCATCGTCGGCAGTCCCAAGCTTCTGCTGGCGGACGAGCCCACCGGCGCACTGGACACCGCCTCCGGCGAGCAGATCATGGATATCTTCCGCCGGCTGAGCCAGCGTGGCATCACCATCATCATGATCACCCACGAGCCGGGCATCGCCCGGCGGGCGGACAAGATCTACCACATCCTCGATGGCCGCCTCCACACGAACGGCATCGCAACTACCCCCGAAAAGGAGACTGCCGATGAAGAAGAATAAGCTCTGGATCCCCATTGTGGCGGCGGTCCTCGCCCTGAGCGTAGCTGCGGGCGCATTTCTGATCCCCCGGCTGCCCAAGAAAGAGGTTCCCGTCTACGCCGTGTCCATGGTGGGCTACACCGACTTTTACTCCGGTTCCGCCGAGAGCTATGGCATGGTCACCACCGACAAGGTGCAGACCCTCTACGTCACCGCCACCCAGACCATCACCGAGATCAAGGTCTATCCCGGTCAGGAGGTCAAAAAGGGCGACGTGCTCTACACCTACGACACCACCCTGTCTGACCTTGCCGTCGAGCGCAAGGATCTGGCAAACCAGCAGCTGGAGATGGAGCTGAAGACCGCGCAGGCGGAGCTCAAGGCCCTCCAGAAGATGAAGCCCATCGTCTACAAGCCCGGCTCGGGCTCCTCCAGCACCAAGACCGACTACACCAAATCCCCTACTGATCCCAACATGATCAATCAGGTCTACAGCACCAAGACGTCCGGCACGAGCAAGAGCAATCCCCTCTATGTCTGGCTGGAGACCACCAAGCAGGTGGACGAGACATTCATCGAATACCTCTTCGGTCAGGCCTCCGGCAATCCCAACCGCATCTATGTGGTCTTCCAGATGACCAGCGGCAACAAGGCCGGGGCGGAGTTCAACGTCCAGACCGGCATCTGCTTCACCAAGACCTACGAAACGCCCCCCACGGAGCCCACGGACCCCTCTCAGCCCACGGTCCCCAGCACCCCGGAGGAGTCCACGGAGCCTTCCCAGCCCACGCAGCCCTCTCAGCCCAGTGTGCCTTCCCAACCCACTGAGCCCGAGGTACCGACAGAACCCTCTCAGCCCACGCAGCCCACCGAGCCCAAGGAGCCTTCTCAGCCCTCCGAGCCGGAGAATCCTGTGGAGCCCGAGGAGCCTGAGGCGCCCGCCGAGCCCGAATCCGCCGGCGGCGCATCCGCCAGCTCCTCCACCAAGAAGCTCGCAGGCTACACCATGACCTTCTTCACGCCCCCCTCCGCCCCCAAGGAGGACAACGGCACCGTCCAGTGGAACGACGGCTACACCTCCGCCGAGCTCACCGCCATGAAGCAGGAGAAGCAGGCCGAGATCAAGCAGCTCCAGTTCGACATCAAAATGGGCAAAGCCGAGCTGAAGATCATGCAGAAGGAGGCCGCCAACGGCAATGTGGTGGCCGAATTCGACGGCACCGTCTCCGAGATCCTCGAACCTGCGGAGGCCTACGTCAACAACCTGCCCCTGATGAAGGTCACCGGCGGCGGCGGCTACTATGTCGAGGGCACCGTCAGTGAGCTGGCGCTGAGCACCGTCACGCTGGGACAGAGCGTCACCGTCACCTCCTGGGACACCGGCGCGGTCTGCACCGGTCAGGTGGTGGAGATCGGCCAATACCCTGTGGAGAATCAAGGCTACGGTTCCGGCAACGCCTCCTATTACCCCTACCGGGTCTTCATCGACGAGAGCGCCGACCTGCAGGAGGGCTTCTACGTCAGCCTTGTCTACCAGACCGCCGAAGCAGCCGCGGGCACCCTGTACCTGCAGGATGCCTTCATCCGCTCCGAGGGCAACCGCAGCTATGTCTTTGTCCGGGGCGCCGAGGGACTGCTGGAGAAGCGGTATCTGGAGTGCGGCGTCTCCGACGGCTATATGACCGCCGTTTACGCCGGCATCACCGAGGAGGATTTCCTCGCATTCCCCTACGGCAAGGAGATCGTGGAGGGTGCTCCCACCTATGAGGGCACCGATCAGGATCTCTACGGCTACTAAGGAGGGCCCATATGGAAAACATCAGACTTGCCTTTCAGGGCATCTGGGGCCATAAGATGCGCTCCTTCCTGACGATGCTGGGCATCATCATCGGCATCGCCTCCATCATCACCATCGTCTCCACCATCAAGGGCACCAACGAGCAGATCAAGGAGAATCTGATCGGTTCCGGCAGCAATGTGGTCACGGTGTCCCTGTATCAGGACGACTGGGAGTACGACATGACCTACTCTCCCCTGCCCAGCGGCGTCCGCGTCATCGAGGACAGCCTCCGCGACTCCCTGAATCGGCTCTCCGGCGTGGAGGAGGTCAGCTTCTTCAACCGTCGCAACTGGTCCGACTTCGTCACCGCCGGTGAGAGCCGCTTCTCCGGCGAGACCTACGGCGTCGATCAGGCCTTCTTTGAGGTCTGCGGCTACAAGATCACCTACGGCCGCATCTTTGACCAGCGGGACTACGACAATTACCGCAAGGTGGTCATCGTCGACCGGAAGGCGGCCGCCTCCCTCTTTGGCAAAGCCCTGCCCATCGGCAAGGTGCTGGAGATCAAGGGCGAGCCCTTCACCGTGATCGGTGTGGCGGAGCAGGCCGAGGAATTCGAGCCCGTCATCTCCAGCTACAACGACTACTATATGTATGCCGACACCTCCGCCGGCGCCATCTTCATCCCCTCCGCCACGTGGCCCATGGTCTTCTACTTTGACGAGCCCCAGAACGTGGCCGTCAAGGCCACCTCCACGGACACCATGACCCGGGCGGGCAAAGCCGTGGCGGACGTGCTGAACGAGACGCAGCTGATCACCTCCGTCAGCTATGACGAGGAGACCGGCGAGGAGATCGACGAACCCGGCGCCTTCTCCTACCGCAGTCAGGACCTGCTGCAGCAGGCCCAGCAGCTGCAGGAGATGTCCAGCGCCACCAACCAGCAGCTCATCTGGATCGCCAGCATCTCCCTGCTCGTCGGCGGCATTGGCGTCATGAACATCATGCTGGTCTCCGTCACCGAGCGCACCAGCGAGATCGGCCTGAAGAAGGCCCTCGGCGCCAAGAAAAAGCGCATCCGCCGCCAGTTCCTGACGGAAGCCGCGGTGCTGACCAGCCTCGGCGGCATCATCGGCGTGGTGCTGGGCATCGTCTTCGCCCACCTGATCTCCGCCTCCAACGGCGTCCCCGTGGCCATCGACGTTCCCGCCACCGTCATCAGCGTGGTCTTCTCCATGGTCATCGGCATCGTCTTCGGCATGCTCCCCGCCGTCAAGGCTGCAAACCTGAACCCCATCGAAGCCCTCAGACGAGAATAAACACAGAAAAGGCCCCGCCGGTTGGCGGGGCCTTTTCTGTGTTTATTCAGGTGGGATCGTAATTGACGATGATGCTCCGGTCGAGGCACTTATTGGCCTGCGATTCGGGAACCTTGGTACCGAAGACGTTGATCTGCACCATGTTGGGGTTGTCGGCGAGGAAGGCGATCTTGTCCACCTCGGCGTTGTAGTCCATGTAGACATAGTTCAGGGCTTCCAGCTTGTCCAGCGGCTCCAGCGTGGTCAGCAGATTGTTGGAACCGTTGACGGTGACCAGCGCCGCAGAGGAAGGCCATGCGGGCAGCGCCGCAGCCTGATTGTAGGAGAAGTCGAACTCCGTCATCTTGGTCAGACCGCTGAGCATGGTGATATCGGTGAGCAGGTTGTTGCTGATGTCCAGCGTCCGCAGCTCCGTGCAGCCGGTCAGAGGCGCGCAGTCGGCGATCTGGTTCTTCTCCGCACGGAAGGAGGTCAGGCCGGTCATCTGCTGAACGGCGGCAATATCCGTCAGCCGGTTTTCGGACACATCCAGCTCGGAGAGCTTGGTGCAGACGGAGATGGGTGCCATGGTGGTCAGCACATTTTCCGCCGCGTTCAGCTCCGTCAGCTCCGTCAGACCTGCCAGCGGGGCCAGAGAGGCTACGGCATTGTCGCTTACATCCAAGCTGCGCAGGGTGGGAATGCCGGCGAGCACATCCAGACTGCCGATGGCGTTGCGGCTCAGATCCAGCTTTTTCAGGGCGGGTGCGCCCTCGAGGAAGGACAGGGAGCTGATGGAGCAGCCCTCCATGACCAGCTCCTCCAGCGCGGGCAGCGTTCCGATGACAGAGAGGTCTGCCGCAATGGCCGAGCCGCTGAGATTCAGATATTTCAGATGCTTCATGCCCTCCAGGAAAGACAGGTCGGAGATCTGGTGATCCGTGACGGTCAGCTTTTCCAGATACTGCAGGTGACGCAGATCGCTCAGCTCCAGCGTCTCGGCGGGAACGGTCAGCTCGGTGATGCCCCACAGGTCGTCGGAGTAGATGACGGTGTCATGGCCGAACATGAGCTGGGACTGAATCAGCTCCTCGAGATAGACGTCGGCAAACTCCACCTCTTCGATCACACCGCCGACGGTGTAGCTGAGAATGGCGAGAGGGCTGACAAGTCCGTTGTCGCCCACGGTAATGGCGTAGATCTTCGTCTCGCCGGCCTCCAGTGCCACAGGCGTGACGCAGGGGGTGGTGGCGGTGGAGGGGTACTCACCGTCGGTGGAGACGTAGAGGGTGCCGCCCTCATGGGTGAACGTCAGGCTGATATACTGGCTGTAAAAGCCGGGGGCAAAATCAGCCGTCGGCGCAGCGGGACGGAGGGCGTCCAGCTCCGCCTTGATGGCGGGATCGGCGATCTTGTCGAGCATGTTCACCGCGTCGAGGAGCTTGTCCTGCTCCACATAGGTGCTGCACAGGGCAATGTAGAGTTCGGAGGTGGCGCCGTCGGCGATGGCGCCGGCGAGGGTATACTCGGCCTTGGTGTAGTTGCCGGATTCCTTGTAGATGTTGGCCAGATCAATGGCCACGTTCTCGTCCTCTCCCGCGAATTCATAGGAGATGTCGTAGAACCATGTTGCTGCTTCAAAATGGCCGTTCTCGGCGCAATTGCGCGCCTGCGCCATCAGAAAATCCCGAACCGTGTCCCGGTCGTAGACGAAGATATACCAGCAAAGGCTGGCAATCAGAGCCACGATCAGCAGCAGCGGAACGATCCGTTTCATGATTTTTTTCATAAAAACAGGCTCCCTTTCAGGGTATAGGATGTTGACATTATACCATTTTTCACGGAAAATGTCAAGAACTGCGGGTGAAACCGGTTTCATCCCCACAAAAAACGGCCTTTTTCCCCGGAAAAAACAGGTAAAATAAAGGCAGGAGGTGATCCCCATGACAAAAGAGCTTTTGCTCTGCTTTCTGGCCGGCGTCGTCCTGCCGCTGGCGCTGGCAGCGGTTTTTCAGGAGCTGCCGCCGCCTGCTCAGCCGGAATCTTCATCGGTCAGCACTGCCCCGCAGGCAGCTGCGGATGCCGACAGTCAGGTGACACTGGCGGTAAAAAAACAGGATGGGACATCAGAAACCATGCCCCTGCAGGACTATCTGGTGGGAGTCGTTCTGGCGGAAATGCCCGCCGGCTTCGAGCCCGAAGCCCTGAAGGCACAGGCGGTGGTGGCCAGAACCTATACCCAAAAACGGATGGAGGGCAGCAAGCACGAGGAGGCCGATGTGTGCACCGATCCGGGCTGCTGTCAGGGCTTCCAAAGCCCCGGCGACTATGTGTCCGCCGGCGGCACCGAAGCATCCGTGGAAAAGGTTCGTCAGGCCGTTCTGGAAACCGACGCACTGGTGCTCCAATACAACGGCCGGCTCATCGACGCCACCTACTTTTCCTGCTCCGGCGGCACCACCGAGGACGCGGTGGCCGTTTGGGGGCGGGACGTGCCCTACCTGCAATCCGTCGAAAGCCCCGGAGAGGAGGAAGCCCCCCGGTTCACCGACACCGTCCGCTTCTCCCCCGCCCAGTTCGCCGAAAAACTGGGCCTGATCCCATCCGGCGATCCCGTAGGGTGGTTCGGTGCAGTTACCTATACCGAGGGGGGCGGCGTGGACACCATGGTAATCCTCGGCAAGTCCTTCACCGGCACCTATCTCCGCGCCAAGCTGGGCCTGCGCTCCACGGCCTTCACGGTTTCCGTCGAGGACGGCGCCATCGTCATCACCACCCGGGGCTTCGGCCATCGGGTGGGCATGAGCCAGTACGGGGCGCAGGCCATGGCGCTGGAGGGACATTCCTTCGAGGAGATCCTCGCCCACTACTACACCGGCGCCGAGCTGACGAGGGAAGCATATTATGGTAACTGATTCCCTCTTTGGTGGTTGCGAAGACTGGATTTTTCTAGTATAATGCTCCTGAATGAATCCAAGGAGGAGCATCTATGAAAAAGAAAATACTGGCGCTGGTTCTGGCGCTTGTGCTGATCCCTGCGGTGATCGTCTGCGCAGCGCAGACGGGCTATGCCGATTCCATGATGGAGGATATCTACGCCATCATCGGCGGCGGACAGGCCCTCACCATCCGCAGCCATGTCTCCACCGTGGGCCGGGGCGGCTACAGCCACGCCCTCTATGCCGTGGAGCTGACCGGCGTGGAGACCAAGGAAGATCTGGACACCATGGCCGCGGAGCTTCTGGAGCGCGGCGCCGAGCCCGTCTGGGGCGGCAGCAAGCACTGCTACCACGGCAGCGCCATCGACACCACCGTCACCTATACCCTCAACGCTGCCGACCGGGCACCCGGCAGCTATCTCTACGTATGCTACAGCTTCGGCTGCGACGGCGGCGACTACAGCCACCATCTGATCCCCAACTACGAGCGCATCAGCACCATGGCGGTGCAGGTGACCCGGGAGGCCGAAGGCCTGAATCTGCGCTACGCCCTGCTGGGCGGCGACGGCGCCGTGAGTGAAACCTTTGCCGACGGCGATGAGGTGGTTCTGGATCTGAACGGCGGTGTGCAGACGCTGATGCTCCTGAGCGAGACACCTTACCCCGTGGAGCGGATCCTTGCCGTCACCGCTGCCTTCCCCGACGACCAGACCGCCGCCTTCGCATTTGATGAAACCACGTTGGCGCTCTCCCCCGTCTACTGCGGCAGCGGCAGCATCACCGTCACCGTCGGCAACTATCTGGACGATACCACCCGGACGGAGACAGTCCATTTCACCGTCCCCTGCGCTCCCCAGCCGGAGCAGACGGTGCTGATCCCCAACTCCTGCACCGAGGACGGCCTGACCGCCCACCTCTGTCACGGTCACGACATCAACTGTGAAACGGTCTTTGACGAGGAAGTCCTTCCCGCCCATGGCCATCGGCTCTTCTCCGTGAGCCAGATCGTGCAGGCTCCTACCGCCACCCTCCCCGGCGTGGGCATGGGCACCTGCAGTGTCTGCGGCATCATCGGCATAGAGGCGGAGATCCCTCCCATCTTCTCCGATGTGGTTTCTGACGCCTTCTACAGCGTGCCCCTCGATTACTGTTACGCCGAGGGCTGGGTCACCGGCGTCACCGCCGACACCTTCGCCCCCAACAATGCCTGCGTCCGCGCGCAGGTGGTGACCTTCCTCTGGCGCGCCGCCGGCGAGCCGGAGCCCACCCTGCGTGAGAATCCCTTCGCGGATGTGTCCGAGGGCGACTTCTACTACAAGGCCGTCCTCTGGGCCGTGGAAAACGGCATCACCAACGGCACCGACGCCGCCCACTTCTCCCCCATGGGCCCGTGCAACCGGGCGCAGGTGGTCACGTTCCTGTGGCGCGCTCTGGGCCAGCCCGAATTTGAAGCAGCCGAACATCCCTTCACCGACGTGCCCGCCGGCAGCTTCTATGAGCAGCCGGTGCTCTGGGCCGTGGAGAACGGCATCACCGCCGGCATGACCGCGACCTCCTTTGGCCCCGCCGCAAACTGCAACCGGGCCCAGATCGTCACGTTCCTGTACAGAGCTTATGCAGAATAAATCATGAGCCCGCTGAAGCGGGCTCATTTTTTGCTTGACAAATATATCGGCTTGCGATATACTAATATCACGATATATCGGTTACCGATATAAAGGAGGACTACATATGCCTGATATCACCGCATTGACCGAAACCACCTACTACATTCTCCTGTCCCTCTACACCCCCCGCCACGGCTACGGCATCATGCAGCGCGCCGCAGAGCTCTCCGGCGGGCGGGTCAAGCTGGCGGCGGGCACCCTCTACGGCGCCCTGAACGCCATGACAGCCAAGGGATGGATCGTCCTGCTTTCCGGCGAGAGTGACAGCAGAAAGAAAGAATACCGCCTGACCCCCACCGGTCTGGCTGTGCTGAAGGCAGAGCTGCACCGCCTGCAGGAGCTGGTGGCCAGCGGAGAACTGATTTTGAAGGAGGAACTGTAATGGAGCGCAAAATTGTCAGACAATGGTTCTGGGTATGGGACTTCGAAAAGGAAGAGCAGTGGCTGAACACCATGGCCCAGTCCGGCTGGCTGCTGGACAGGGTGGGCTTCTGCCGTTATGAATTCATCCCCTGCCAGCCCGGAGAATACACCGTCCGGCTGGAGATGCGGAATCACGATGAAAGCTACCTCGCTTTCATGGCGGATACCGGCGCGGAATACATTGGCCGGATGGCCAAATGGATCTACTTCCGTCGAAAGACGGAGCTGGGAGCCTTCGACATTTTCTCAGACATTGACTCCCGGATCGCCCACCTGAGCAGTATCTGCACTCTGCTGGGCACGCTGGCCGGTGCAAATGTCGCCATCGGTCTGGCCCTTCGCAGCGGCAAGCTTAACCTGCTTTGCGCGGTGCTGCTCTTCTATGGGCTGGGTCGGATTCAGGGCAAGAAAGAAGCCTTGGAGCAAAGCCGCCTGCTGATGGAATAAGCAAAACGCCCGCCGGAATCGGCGGGCGTTCATTCAATTCTGTTCCAAAATCAGCTCCAAGGCTGCGCATACGGTCTGCTCCCGGACGCTTGCCCGGTCGCCGCCGAAATGGTATTCCCGGGCGAACGAAGTCCTCCCGTCGGCGTAACCGATGAAGACCGTGCCCACGGGATTTCCGTATTCGTCCCCGTCGGGGCCCGCAAGGCCCGTGACGGCAACGGCCACATCCGCGCCGATGACACGCCGGGCGCCCTCGGCCATGGCCTTTGCCACAGGCGCAGAGACGGCGCCGCAGTTGTCCAGCATCTCCGCAGGAACACCGAGCACTCCGTGCTTGACCGCATTGGTATAGCTGATGACGCCGCCGGCGAAGACGGCGCTGGCGCCGCTGACAGAGGTCAGGGCCTGTCCGATGCCGCCGCCGGTGAGACTCTCTGCGGTGGCCAGCCGTTTGCCCGCGAGGGCGGTCAGGACTTTAGCAGAAAGGCTCTGTTTCACCGTAGATCACCGAGACCTTTTCCACATTGGCCAGCGCCTCCTCGATGAGGGCCTGCCGGTCGAGCTTGCGCTCGGCATTGACCACCTGCCCCAGCGTGGGCTTGGTCTTGGGGTGCTTGGGGGTGAAGACGGTGCAGCAGTCCTCATAGGGAAGCACCGAGGTCTGGAAGGTGCCGATTCGCCGGGCGATGGTGACGATCTCCTCCTTGTCCATGCCGACGAGGGGCATGAAGATGGGAATATCCACCACAGCGCCGGTGACGGTCATGGCCTCCATGGTCTGGGAAGCCACCTGACCCAGATTCTCGCCGGTGATCAGAGCGCCGCAGCCGTCCTGCTTGGCGATCCGGGCGGAGATCTCCATCATGAACCGGCGCATGATGAGGGTGAAGAACTCCTCGGGGCAGTTGTCCCGGATGGCCTCCTGAATCTGGGTGAAGGAGACGATGTTCACGGTCATACGGCCGGTGTACTTGGTGACGAGTCTTGCCAGCTCCAGCACCTTGTCCTTGGCCAGCTGGCTGGTGTAGGGATAGCTGAAGAAGTGGACGCATTCGATCTCCACGCCGCGCTTGCCGATCATGTGGGCAGCCACGGGGGAATCGATGCCGCCGGAGAGCAGGCACATGGCCCGTCCGCCCACACCGGTGGGCAGGCCGCCGGCGGCGGGCACCGCGGGGCCGTGGACATAGGCCGCCAGATCCCGGACCTCGACAAAGACGGTGTAGTCGGGGTTGTGGACATCCACCTCGGTGGTGGGATGGGCCTCGGCCAGCAGACCGCCGATGTGCTGGCTGATCTGGATGGAGGTCAGGGGGAACTGCTTGTCGGAGCGGCGGGACTCCACCTTGAAGCTTCTGGCCGCGTCCAGATCGTCGCCCAGATACTCCTCGATGGCGGCGAAGATGGCGTCCAGATTCTTCTCACAGGCCCGGCAGCGGCAGATGTTGACGATGCCGAAAATGTGCTTACAGGCCTCCCATGCGCCATCCACATCGGCCTCGTCGTTCATGGGCTCCACGTAGATGGTCGACTGCATCAGATACACGTCGAATTCGCCGTAGGGCTTCACCCGGCGGCGGACATTGCTGCGGAGCTTGGCCTCAAACTGCCGCTTGTTGGAGCCCTTCAGGACGATCTCGCCAAGCTTCAGCAGAAAAATTTCTTTCATTGTGATTTCCTCCCAAACGAAAAATAACAGTAATGTAGGGGCTGGCGTCCTCGACAGCCCGTCCGCCGCAAGGCGGCAGTTCGGCACAAATCCCGAAAAATGCTTACGCATTTTCCGGACGGGTCGTCGAGGACGCCGACCCCTACGGTGATGTGTGAATATTAAAAATTGAAAATCGAAACCTACGTAACTTTCAACTTTCAATTTTCAACTTTCAGCTCCGAAAAATGGCCTGCTGCTTATCGCAGCAGGCCGCTTTTCTCGGTCAAAAATCAGGCGGTGGGCTGGTTGGCTGCCTCGATGATGGCAACGAACTTCTCGGGAACCAGAGAGGCGCCGCCGATCAGGCCGCCGTCGATGTCGGGCTGAGCCAGCAGCTCGTAGGCGTTCTTATCGTTCATGGAGCCGCCGTACAGGATGGAGATGGCACGGGCGTTCTTG
>JAFWAZ010000055.1 GCA_017507425.1 Oscillospiraceae bacterium
GGGCATGGAGAAGGGGTTGTGGCAGAACTCCAGCTCGCCGGACTCCTCGCCCATCTCGTACATGGGGAAGTCCACGATCCAGCACATGGCGTACTGGTTCTCGTCGAAGTGGCCGGGGACACGCTTGCCCAGCATGGTACGGATGACACCGGCGGTCTTCTGGGCGGCCAGCTTCTTGCCGGCGGCCATGCAGACGAAGCTGCCGGGCTTCAGGCCGAGCTTGGCGGTCATGGCATCCTTGCAGACATTCAGGAACTTGCTCACGCCGCCGGTGAAGGCGCCGTCGTCGCCCACCTTGACCCAGCAGGCCTTGTTGCCGGTCTGGACCTCCACGTCCACGAGGAGCTTGTCGATCCACTTTCTGGCCTGATTGAAGTCGTGGACCACAACGGCCTTGACGGTATTGCCCTCGAAGGGGCCGAAGCCGCAGCCCTGCACCTCGGCGGTGATGTCCTCAACCTCCAGATCGATGCGCAGGTCGGGCTTGTCGGAGCCGTAGCGCTCCATGGCCTCGTTGAAGGGGATGTGGCGGAAGGGAGCGGCGGAGACACGCTCATACTTGCCGAACTTTTCGAACACGGGGACGATGACGTCCTCGAGGGTGGACAGCACGTCGGCCTGAGAGGCGAAAGCCATCTCCATATCCATCTGGTAGAACTCACCGGGGGTGCGGTCGGCACGGGCGTCCTCATCGCGGAAGCAGGGAGCGATCTGGAAATACTTGTCGAAGCCGGAGGTCATCAGCAGCTGCTTGAACTGCTGGGGAGCCTGAGGCAGGGCATAGAACTTGCCGGGGTGGTTGCGGGCGGGGACCAGATAGTCACGGGCGCCCTCGGGGGAGGAAGCGGTCAGGATGGGGGTGGTGATCTCCAGGAAGCCCTTCTCGGTCATCAGCCGGCGCAGCTCGGCGACGACCTGACAGCGCAGGATGATGTTCTGCTTGACCGCGGGGTTGCGCAGGTCGAGATAGCGGTACTTCAGGCGGACGTTCTCGTCGGCGTCCCGGGACTTGTTGATCTCAAAGGGCAGCTGGCTGTGGCGGCACTTGCCCAGCACCTTGATCTCGGCAGGAACCACCTCGATCTCGCCGGTGACCTGCTTCTTGTTCTTGGACTCGCGCTCCCGGACGACGCCGGTGACCTGAATGGTGGACTCCTTGGTGATGCCCTTGATGACGGACATCATCTCGGCGTTTTCGATGACCACCTGCGTGGTGCCGTAGAAGTCGCGGAGCACGCAGAAAGCGAAGTTGGAGCCGACCTCGCGGACGTTCTCCAGCCAGCCGGACAGGGTGACGGTTTCGCCGGCATTGCACAGACGCAGCTCGCCGCAGTTATGGGTTCTGGATTGGAACATATCAATTCCCTCTCTTGTTGTTTATTTTATCCGAACTATTATTTCACAAATTGCGGAAAATGTCAATCGTCTGGGCGCATTTTACCGAATCTCCTGCTCCAGATTCTCGAACAAGTGGCTGTCAAAGAATTCCTGAATGGTGATCTCGAGTCCGTCACAGATCTTTTTGATGGTAGAAACGGTGGCTGAGTTGTTCCGTCCGCTGACGATGTTATTTATGGTGGACTGGGTCAATCCGCACATCCCGCTGAGCTTGTTCATAGATAAATCCCGCTCCCGGCACAATTCCAGTATCCGCAGCCGCACCGCTTCGCCAATGCGCATGGCTATCCCTCCTGATTTTTAATATCTTAAGAATAACCATTTTGAGTTGACAACTTTACCCCTTTTGAGTTATAATCGTATCACACCGCAGCTTCTCCCCCATCGGTTTTGCCGCGGTACTTTTTTCAGGCAGGATGTTTTCTGGCAGAAAGATTTTTTGCCTGTTGCAAAAGGGCGTTCCCTTCGTCTTACTGGATAGAGGGGCGATCCGATGCAGCTCCCCGCGATCATGTAAACAGAACGCCGACGGCGTTCCAATATATCATAAAGGAGAATCAACCATGAAAACAAAAATTCTCATGCTTCTGCTTTGCATCTTTCTGCTGGCGGGAGCGATGGCCACGCCGGTATAGGCTGCGGAGTACTCCGGCACCTGCAGTGACGGAGCCATCAGCTGGACGCTGGATGCTGCGGGCACCCTGACCCTGACCGGCTCCGGCGATATGGAGGGTACCTACACCGTCGATCCCAGCACGCACATCTCCACCGAGCACTTCGGCTGGGATGACCACAAGGATTCCATCCTCCGGGTCGTCATCGGCGAAGGCATCACCAGCGTGTGCGGTTTCGATGGCTGTGTCAATCTTGCTGCCGTGGAGCTTCCCCAGAGCGTCACCCTCATCGAGTCCGGAGCCTTCGGGGGCTGCACCGGTCTTCAGGCCATCGACCTGCCTACCGCCACCCCCCTGGGTATCTCCAGCAACGCCTTCAGTGCCAGCGGTCTGAAGGAGATCGTTCTGCCGGACAATGTTACCAGCGTTGGAACGGGTGCCTTCAGCAGTTGCCTCTCCCTGACCTATGCCAGACTGAGCAACGGGATGTCCGACCGCCTGAAGCCCAGTGTCTTCGCCAACTGCACCAGCCTGGCAGAGGTGGACTTCGGCACCGCAGTCACCAGCATCGGTGAGTCCGCCTTCTACAACACCGGCTTCAAGGAGCTGGTGATCCCCGACCACATCATCTCCATCCACAGCAAGGCCTTCGGCCACTGCTGGTCTCTGGAGACCCTGGACATCGGCGATGGTGTCCAGTACATCTGGGAGAGCGGCTTTGCCCACTGCAAGGCCCTGAGGTCCGTCACCCTCGGCAGCGGTCTGGAGAGCATGAAGCGCAACGCCTTCGTCTCGTGCGATGCCATCGAGGAGCTGCACATCAACGATCTGGAGCACTGGCTCACCATGACGGACATCGGTATCGACGCCAGTCCTCAGTATGCCGACCGGCTCTATGTGAACGGCGTTCTGCTGGAGGATCTGGTGATCCCCGAAACCGTCACCAAGGTCACGAACCGCTACGCCTTCGCCGGTGTCGGCAGTCTGAAGAAGCTGACCATCCCGGATCATGTGACCTCCTTCGGCGGCTTTTCCTACTGTGAAAACCTGACCGAGGTGATCGTCGGCTCCGGTGTGGAGTACATTTACGACGGTGTGTTCCATCGGTGCACCGGTCTGGAGACCGTCATTTTCCGGGGCAGCGCACCGGAATTCGTCGACGGCACCAACTTTTATAAGTGCAGTGCCACCTGTTACTATCCCGCGGGCGATCCCACCTGGACGGAAGAGATCATGTACTTCCCCGCCGCCACGCTGACCTGGGTCCCCTATGACCGGGAGCTGGGCGTCGGCAATCCCTTCACCGATGTTCCCTGGGACTCCTTCTTCTATGAGAGCGTCATGTGGGCCGCGGAGAAGGGCATCACCAACGGCCTGACTGAGACCTCCTTCGGCCCCGGCGGCAGCTGCAACCGGGCCCAGGTTGTCACCTTCCTGTGGCGGGCCGCCGGGGAGCCGGAGCCCACCACTACCGAGAATCCCTTTGTGGATGTTCAGGCGGGCAGTTTCTATGAGAAGGCCGTCCTGTGGGCCGTGGAAAATGGCATCACCACCGGCACCGATGCCACCCATTTCAGCCCCAACATGGCCTGCAACCGGGCCACCGTGGTGACCTTCCTGTACCGGGCCTTTGAGGAGCCCGCTGTGGAAGGCGCTGAGAATCCCTTCACCGATGTGCCCGCCGACAGCTGGTACACCGCTCCCGTCCTGTGGGCGGTGGAGCAGGGAATCACCAACGGCATGGGCGAGGGCATCTTCGGCTCCGAGACCGCCTGCAACCGTGCACAGATCGTCACCTTCCTGTACCGGGCCTACACCGAGTAACACCCCTGGTCCCCGCCAAACGGCGGGGGCCTTTTTTATCAGAAGGCTCAGCCGAAAGTCAATACTGTCATTCCGAGGAGCGAAGCGACGTGGGAATCTCCTGGTAGGGTGTCCGCATTCGTACTCGGTACCAGGAGATTGCCACGCCCTTACGGGCTCGCAATGACAGAGGAAACGCAAAGCTGGTCCTTCTGTTTTAGTTGGGCAATCATCCCAGCTGATCGGCGTGGGCAGTGCCGCACGCCCTACAGATCAAAAGCAGCGCCCCGCCGATGGCGGGGCGCTGGGCGTTATTGGGGGCGGAACACCAGCTCGCTGTATCCCGTCTCTTCATCGAATTCCTTTTCGATGGCGGTGCCGGGGAGCTCGGCGATGACCAGCTCGCAGGTGGTGTTGATGATACAGCCCTCGCAAAGGTGGCCGCCGACGGTGGAGAGGTCCTCCTTGGACAGGGCGATGTGCAGGTGGCAGCGCTGGGCGTTGACGGTGCCGTTAAGGCTGACGATCTCGCAGTCCTCGGTAATTTCCCGGACGGTGACGCCGCTGGCATCCCGGATGCGGCCCCGGGAAATGCAGCCCACGGCGGAGAGCACCACGCCCGCGGCGATGTTCTTTTCCGCGCACAGGGTCTTCACCGACTGCATCAGATCCATCCCCCGGTGCAGCCGGAGGCTGTGGCAGCGGATGGGGCCGTAGGCCGTGACAGCATTGGGCAGGTTCATATAATTCCTCCTTCCATTTTGTATATGTGCAAGCTAAACAATCCGGACTTGCGAGCCATCATAACCAAGCAGCTTGCTGTTCCGCTCCGGATCGTTGAAAAATGAAAGACCTATAAACTGGGGTAACGCCCTCCGGGGGGTCACTTTCTTGTCGCTGAACAAGAAAGTAACCAAAGAAATCAGCTTAGGGGAGTCCGCTCAGGCTTCGTACCTCAATTCGCTCCCTCCCCTAAGAACCCCTCCCCATGTCCGAGTGCCCAGCAGCATCATGATTTGTATATTCCTCATTATACGGCGGGGGAAGGCGGCCTGTCAATCCCCGGAAATTTTGCGGAAAGCTTCGTATTCCGGGGGAAAACGGAAAAGAAGCTTGCATTTTGGGATGGGGTATGGTATCTTGTGTTTATAATCCATAGTATGGCCTATCCGGGAATGCCTGTGTTTTCGGCTTCCCGTCACACCCAATATCAATTACAAAGGAGAAATACCGAACCATGGAAAAAGCTGTTTTTGCGTTCTGCCTCGAAGGCACACCCGTGCAGTGCTCCCCCCTCGGCAACGGCCACATCAACTCCACCTACAAGATCGTCACCGACAAGGGCAATGAGTATGTCCTGCAGCGCATCAATACCTACGTCTTCAAGAACCCCGTGGGCCTGATGAACAACGCCGGTGCCGTCACCGACTACATCCGCGCCCGGGTGGAGGATCCCCGCGCTGCGCTGCACTTCCTGACCACCAAGGATGGCGCTTTCTGCCATGAGGACGAGCAGGGTGAGTTCTGGAGAATGTACGACTTCGTCGACGGCTTCTGCATGGACGCCGCCGAGACTCCCTATGACTTCTATCAGTCCGCCCTCGCCTTCGGTAATTTCCAGCAGATGCTCAGCGAGTTCCCCGCCGAGACGCTGGTGGAGACCATCCCCAACTTCCACAACACCGTCGACCGCTACCGCCAGTTCAAGGAGTCCGTCGCCGAGGACAAGATGGGCCGTCTGGCCGGTGTCAAGGCCGATGTGGACTACCTGCTCGAGCGCGAGGAGGCTGCTTCCCGTCTGCAGAACATGCTGGAGGCCGGCGAGCTGCCCCTGCGCGTCACCCACAACGACACCAAGCTCAACAATGTCCTGCTGGACAAGGAGACCCGCAAGCCCCTGTGCGTGCTGGATCTGGACACTGTCATGCCCGGCATGAGCGCCTACGACTTCGGCGACTCCATCCGCTTCGGCGCCGCCACCGCCGCCGAGGACGAGAAGGACCTGAGCAAGATGGAGATGGATCTGGAGCTGTTCGGCGCCTGTGTCCGCGGCTTCCTGGAGGCTGCCACCAGCCTGACCGACAAGGAGGTCGAGGTTCTGCCTCTGGGCGCCTACACCATCACCCTGGAGCAGGCTACCCGGTTCCTGAAGGACTATCTCGACGGCGACGTCTACTTCAAGACCGCCTACGACGATCACAATCTGGTCCGCGCCCGCACCCAGATCAAGCTGGTGCAGGATATGGAGAAGAAGATGGACGAGATGAACGCCATCGTCGCCAAGGTTGCCGCTGAGGTCAGAAAGTAAGTTTACACGAAAAGCCGGCGCACCGCGCCGGCTTTTCAATCGGTTTTCGGAGTATTTATGTCGAACAAGCAATTTTACAGACGTGTTCTGTCCGTTGCCCTGCCCATCATGGTGCAGCAGGGCATTTCGAATTTTGTCCAGATGCTGGACAACGTGATGGTTGGACAGGTGGGCACCGTCCCCATGAGCGGCGTTGCCATCGTCAACCAGCTCATGTTTGTCTTCAATCTCTGCGTCTTCGGCGCCGCCTCCGGCGCGGGCATCTTCACCGCCCAGTTCCACGGCAGTGAAGATCACGACGGCATCCGCCACACCTTCCGCTTCAAGCTGCTGGTGGCCGTCCTGCTCAGCACCGTGGGCGCGGCCATTTTCATGCTGTTCCCCCGGCAGCTCATCGGGCTGTATCTGACCGGTGAGGGCACCCCGGAGGAGGCTGCCCAGACCATGGGCTACGGTCTGAGGTACCTGAATGTGATGCTCTTCGGGCTGGTGCCCTTTGCCCTGTCCAACGCCTACGCCGGAACCCTCCGGGAGGTGGGCGAGACGAAGGTGCCCATGCTGGCGGGCATCGCCGCAGTGCTGGTGAATCTGGCGGGCAACTACATCCTGATCTTCGGCCGCTTCGGCGCCCCCACCCTCGGCGTGGTGGGTGCGGCAGCGGCTACGGTGATCTCCCGGTATGTGGAGCTGGTGATTCTGGTCATCTGGACCCACACCCACGGCAAGGAGCATCCCTTTATCGTGGGTGCCCTACGCAGCTTCCGTATTCCCGCTGCGCTCATCCGCTCCATCACCGTCAAGGGCATGCCGCTGCTGGTCAACGAATTTCTCTGGTCCACAGGCATGGCTTTCCTGAGCCAGTGCTACTCCACCCGAGGTCTGGAGGTGGTGGCAGCCTTCAACATTGCGACCACCATCTCACAGGTCAGCAACGTGGTCTTCCTGTCGCTGGGCAACGCGGTGGGCATCCTCATGGGCCAGATGCTGGGCGCGGGGATCCCGGAGGATCAGATCCGGCGGGACAACCGGCGGATGCTGAAGCTCTGCGTGGCGGTCTGCTTTGCCGTGGGAGCAGTGACCGTGGCCCTGTCCGGGGTTTTTGCAAACCTCTACAAGACCTCTGAGGAGGTGCGCTCCATCGCCGTGGGGCTGATCTGTCTGGCGGCGGTGATGATGCCGGTGAACTCCTACAACAACGCCATGTACTTCACCCTCCGCTCCGGCGGGCAGACCTTCATCACCTTTATCTTTGACAGCGGCTTCAGCTGGTGCATCTGCGTGCCCGTGGCCTTTGTGCTGAGCCGGTTTACGGCGCTGCCCATTCTGCCGCTGTACGGCATTTGCGTGGGTGTGGATATTTTCAAGATCCCCATTGGCAAATATCTGCTGGACAAGGGTGTGTGGATCCGCAGGATCGTAGATTGAGCGCTCTTCCCTGCCGATCCGGAATCTTAATATCTTAAAACTTACCGATGGCTTGCAAACGGGCCGGGCTGCTGATATAATGGCAGTGTAGAATACAACGAAAGGGAGAAAAGAAACATGAAACCCTTCTACGGCATTGACCGCACGGAAAACAAGAAAAACACCGTCCACGAGGGCGGCTGCTTCATCGCCGCCACCGTCAGCGAGCTGACCCGCCAGTCCTACGCGGACACCATGAGCGCCGGCGATCAGCAGCTGGACAGGGCCAAGCTTCCCAAGGTCCTGCGATGGATCAAGACCGGCTGCGGCTGCATCTTCGCCCTGATCTTCCTCGGCATCATCAAGGCGCTGGGAGATGTCACCCTTGCAGAAGCCTACGGCAACGTCCCGGGGCTGTTCTGGGCCATGGGCATCTGTGCCCTCGTCTGGGTGATCCTCGCCGTTCTCGGCACCATGAGATCCAAGGCTGTGTCCGCCAATGAGGACTACCAGATCTCCCTGCGGCGGGTGGAGGGCGTCATCGACCAGATCCGCCGGGAGCTGCAGGTTCCCGGGGACGCCAAGGATGTGGATGTCATCCAGATCACCCACCGCTGGAAGAACGGCAAGCTGAAGCCCCACACCAAGGGCATGGAAACCACCCCCTACACCAACATCGAAATGCGGGTCTTCCGCCGGGAGGATATGCTCTGCATCGCCGATCTGGAGCACCGCTACGAGATCCCCCTCTCCTCCCTGCGCCGTCTGCGCCGGGTGAAGAAGGGCCTGAGCATCTACGGCTGGAACAAAGCCGAGGGCGGCAATTCCAAGTTCTACAAGCCCTACAAGCTGGCTTTCGACGGCTACGGACGGGTCACCACCAGAGCCTACGGCCTGCTGGAGCTGAAGCACAACGGCGAGGACTGGACCATTTGGCTGCCCTCCTACGAGCTCAACTACATCAGCGCCCTGACGGGGCTGCCCATCACCGAGGACTGACCAGCATAAAAACTCCCCTGCCGGATGGCAGGGGAGTTTTTTTCAGTTATCGAATCACGCGGACGCGGATGACGCCGGGGATCCGGCTCAGGGCCTCGACGGCATGGGCGGAGGGGGTGTGGTCGAGGTCGAGCATGGTGTAGGCGTACTCGCCCTTGGACTTGTTCATCAGGCCGTCGATGTTGACATTTTCGCTGGCCATGGCGGTGGTGAAGGCGCTCAGGGTGTTGGGGATGTTCTTATGCAGGATGGTGATGCGGCCTGCGGTGCGGCAGATGCCCATGTCGCAGTTGGGGAAGTTGACGGAGTTGACGATGTTGCCGTTTTCCAGATAGTCCCTCATCTGGCGGACGGCCATCTTTGCGCAGTTGTCTTCACTTTCCTCGGTGGAGGCGCCCAGATGGGGGATGGCGATACAGCCGGGCATGTTGGCGGACTTCTCGTTGGGGAAGTCGGTGACGTAGCACTTGACCTTGCGGCTGGCCAGAGCCTCGGCCATGGCGTCGTCGTCCACCAGCGCATCACGGGCGAAGTTTAGGATGATGACGCCGTCCTTCATCATGGCCAGCGTCTCGGCGTTGATCATGTGACGGGTCTCGGGCAGCAGGGGGACATGGAGGGTGATGATGTCGCAGGTGCGGAAGATCTCCTCCCGGTCGTTGACCTTCTGGATGTGGCGGTCCAGATTCCACGCGGCTTCGACGCTGATGTGGGGGTCGCAGCCGTAGACGTCCATGCCCAGCTTTCTGGAGCGGTTGGCCAGAGGGCCACCGATGGCGCCGAGGCCGATGATACCCAGCTTCTTGCCCCGGAGCTCATTGCCGGCAAACTGGCTCTTGCCCTTTTCGACGATCTTGGCCACATCGGGGCTGCCCTTGATGGACTGGACCCAGTTGATGCCGCCGACGATGTCGCGGCTGCCCAGCAGCATGCCGCAGATGGCCAGCTCCATGACGGAATTGGCGTTGGCGCCGGGGGTGTTGAAGACCACGATGCCCTGATCGGCACAGGAGGTCAGGGGGATGTTGTTGACGCCGGCGCCGGCCCGGGCCACGGCCAGCAGCTTGTCGGAGAAGTGCATCTCGTGCATGTTGGCGCTGCGGACCAGAACGCCCTCGGCCTCGTCGATGCGCTCAGTGGTGGTATAATCGTTCGTCAGGAGCTCGGTGCCCTTGGTGGAAATCTTATTTAACTGATGAATGTGATACATGGTTTTCCCTCCAGTTAGACGTTAGGAATGAGGAGTTAGGAATGAAAACTCCTAACTCCTCACTCCTAATTCCTAATTTACTTGTTTTCTTCCTCGAATTTCTTCATAAACGCCACAAGGGCCTCCACGCCCTCGTAGGGCATGGCGTTGTAGATGCTGGCGCGCATGCCGCCGACGCTGCGGTGGCCCTTCAGGTTCTTCAGACCTGCGGCGTCGGCTTCCTTGACGAACTTGGCGTCCAGCTCCTTGTTGCCGGTGACGAAGGGGACGTTCATGAGAGAACGGTCCTCCTTGCGGACGGTGCCGTGGAACAGCTCGCTCTGATCGAGGAAATCGTACAGGAGCTTTGCCTTGCGCTCGTTATGGGCGGCAATTGCCTCCAGACCGCCCATCTTCTTGAGCCACTTGAAGACCTTGCCGCAGATGTAGATGCCGTAGGCGGGAGGGGTGTTGTACATGGAGCCGTTGTCGGCCTGAGTCTTCCACTTGAGCATGGTGGGAGTGCCGGGCAGGCAATCGCCGATCAGATCCTCCCGGACGATGGCGATGACCACGCCGGCGGGGCCGATGTTCTTCTGGACGCCGCCGTAGATGACGGCATACTTGCTTACGTCCACGGGCTCAGACAGGAAGCAGGAGCTGACGTCGGCCACCAGATCCTTGCCCTTGGTGTTGGGCAATGCCTTAAACTTGGTGCCGTAGATGGTGTTGTTCTCGCAGATGTAGACGTAGTCGGCGTCCTCGGAGATGGGCAGATCGGAGCAGTCGGGGATGTAGGTATAGGTCTTGTCTTCGGAGGAGGCGATGGCGTTGGCCTTGCCGTAGAGCTTTGCCTCCTGCCATGCCTTCTTGGCCCAGACGCCGGTGATGATGTAGTCGGCCACCTTGTTCTTCATCAGGTTCATGGGCACAGCCGCGAACTGCTGGCTGGCGCCGCCCTGCAGGAAGAGCACCTTGTAATTTTCGGGAATGTGCATCAGCTCCCGCAGGTCCGCCTCGGCCTCGTCGATGATGGCCTGATAGGCAGCGGAGCGGTGGCTCATTTCCATGACGGACATGCCGGTGCCCTTGTAGTCGAGCATCTCATTTGCGGCTTCGATCAGAACTTCCTCGGGCAGGACAGCAGGGCCTGCGGAAAAATTATAAACACGGGACATGGTTATCACTCCAAATTGATAATTGATAATTGAAAATGTCGGATTTTCCACCAAAATGCTTCTCCCGGGGAGAAGCTGTCACAAATCGGCTCTTCGGAACCGATTTGTAACTGAAGAGGAATGCGGGCGATAACCTCCGATTTGGGAAAGCCTTAAGTCCTCTGTCACTGTGTCATTCCGGATCCGACTCTTAAATAAGTCTGAAAGAGTATGCTGACTTTGGGATTTCCGCCCGCATTCCTCTTCCGACCCGCTTTTTCCTCACTTCGTTCGGGCGGGCCACCTTCCCCCCGGGGGAAGGGTTTGGTTGAAACTTTCAGGTATTTGTATTAGTTCAAATTCAGGAACCGCATCATCAGCTTATGGCCCTCGGGCTCGAAAATGCCGGTGGCGGCGGCTTCGGTTTCACCATAGCGGGCGAGCTTGCGCTGCTGACGGGTGGAATCGTAGAGGATATAGGGCACCGGGTCGGCGGTGTGGGTCCGCAGGCGCAGCAAATTGGGATGGTCGGGCAGGATCAGGAAGCGGTAGTCCTCTCCGGCCTCGTCCAGCGCGGCCTTGACGGGGGCGATGATGCGGCTGTCCAGATATTCGATGGACTCGACCTTTTCCATGGTCAGACCCTGATGGGCCATCTCATCGGGGCCCTCCAGATGGATGTAGGCGAAATCGCAGCCCTCTTTCAGCAGCGCGTCGATGGCGGCCTGCGCCTTGCCCTCGTAGTTGGTGTGCAGGGAGCCGGTGGCGCCTTCGATTTCCTTGACCAGCAGACCGTCGCCCACGGCGATTCCCTTGAGCAGGTCAACGGCGGAGATCATAGCGCCCTTCATGCCGGTGCGCTTTTCGAAGCCGTCAAAGCTGGGTTTGGTGCCCGCGCCCCAGAACCATAGGGAATTGGCCTTGTTCAGACCCTTGGCGGCACGCTCGAGGTTCAGGGGATGGTTGTTCAGGATCTCGAAGGACTTCTCCATCATATCCCGGAACAGCTTCTCGGTAGGCAGCAGGTCGGTGATCTTCTGGCCCAGATGGTCGTGGGGGGGATCGATGTCCACCAGATGACCGCCCTTCCAGACGCAGATGTTGCGGTAGCTGGTACCGGTGTAGAACTGGATCTCCTCAGAATTAAAAGCTTCCCGGATGGCGTCCATGAGGATATCGGTGTCCGCCGTCTCGATCTCGCTGGCGGAGTGGTCGATGAGGGTCTTCTGATCGTAGGGCTCCTCCTCGCTGAGGGTCACCACGTTGGCCCGGAAGATGATATCGGTGTCCTCCATCTGAACGCCCACGCTCAGGGCCTCCATGGGGGATCGGCCGGTGAAATAGACCTTGGGATCATAGCCCATGACGGCGAGGTTTGCCACCTCGCTGCCCGGATGCATGCCCGCGGGGACGTTCTGGGTCATGCCCATCTCGCCACCGGAGGCCATGAAGTCCATGACGGGGGTGTTGGCGTATTCCAGCGGAGTCTTGCCGCCGAGGGCTTCGATGGGCTCGTCAGCCATGCCGTCGCCCAGTACGATGACGTATTTCATAATGTCACTCCATTCTGTTCTCACAGGGAAAACATTTGTGTTTCAACATAATAGCATTTTTGTATACAATTTACAATATGCCAAATAAACGAACCTGTCCCGCATTTGTGGGTTGCGCATAGAGAATATGCACAACCCCCAGTGATATAGATTTGCTTTGCAAATCTGTGATATAAATTTATCAATGTGTGATATAGGCTTCGCCTGTGATATATTTTCTTCGAAAATGTGATGGAATAATGGACCTCCGCAAATTCTGCGGAAGTCCATTATTTATTTCATTCGTTCAGATCGCCTTCAGCTGCATCACAGCCCGGCGGGCGTGGGCGCCCACCTGACGGGGAGATGCGGCGCCGAAGCGGCCCATGAGGGCCACGATGGGGGCGTCCTCGATGACGCCGTCCACCAGCTCCGCCGTTTCCCAGAACTGAGGGGCGTCCTCAGAGCTCAGGCACACGGCGCAGGGCACGTCGGTGACGGTCCGAACCACCTGTACAATGCTGCGCAGCTCCTCGGTGGTGCCGCCGGGACAGGCCATGATATAGAGGAAGCCGGTGGCGGCGCGCGCGATGGCCTTCACCCGCTCCCGGGAGGTGGCGGCCACCATGCAGATCAGATCCACGCCGTACTGCTCACACCAAGGCAGGAACTCCTCCCGCTCCTCAAAGGGCAGGTCGGGCACGATCAGTCCGTCCACGCCGATGGCAGCACATCGGGAGAGGAACCGCTCGGGGCCGTAGGAGAAGACCACATTGGCATAGCCGGAGATGACAAAGGGGACGGTGATGTCCCTGCGCAGCTCCTCGATCAGCTCGAAGATCTTATCGGTGGTGACGCCGCCCTGCAGGGCCCGGATGTTGGCCTCCTGAATGCCTCCGTCGCCGGCGGTGGGGTCGGAGAAGGGGATGTTCAGCTCGATGAGGGAGGCGCCGTTTTTCACGGCCTCCCGGACGGCGGCGGCGGTAGTCTGAAGATCGGGGTCGCCGCAGATGAAGAAGGGCATATAGGCCTTTCCGTTTGCAAATGCCTTGTAAATGTTACTCATACAGATCCTCCCCTCTGTAGCGGGCGATGGCGGCGCAGTCCTTGTCACCCCGGCCGGAGACGGTGACGACGATGATCTGATCGGGACGCATGGTGGGGGCCAGCTTTCTTGCGTAGGCGATGGCGTGGGCGGACTCGATGGCGGGGATGATGCCCTCCGTCTTTGCCAGATACTCAAAGGCGTCCACGGCCTCGTCGTCGGTGATGGGGACGTACTCGGCCCGGCCCATATCGTGGAGGTTCGCGTGCTCGGGGCCGACGCCGGGGTAGTCAAGGCCCGCGGAGATGGAGTAGACGGGGGCGATCTGGCCGTACTCGTCCTGACAGAAGTAGGACTTCATGCCGTGGAAGATGCCAACCTTGCCGGTGGCCACGGTGGCGGCAGTTTCGAAGGTGTCGATGCCCCGGCCGGCGGCCTCACAGCCGATGAGCCGGACGTCCCTGTCCTCAATGAAATTGTAGAAGGTGCCCATGGCGTTGGAGCCGCCGCCCACGCAGGCGATGACGGCGTCGGGCAGTCTGCCCTCTTTTTCGAGGATCTGCTCCTTGATTTCCTTGGAGATGACGGCCTGGAAATCGCGAACCATCTGGGGGAAGGGATGGGGGCCCATGACGGAGCCGATGCAGTAGTGGGTGTCGTGGATCCGGCGGGTCCACTCGATCATGGCCTCGTTGACGGCATCCTTCAGGGTGGCGGTGCCGGACTTGACGGGCACCACCTTGGCGCCCAGCAGGCGCATGCGGTAGACATTCAGGGCCTGACGGATGGTGTCCTCTTCACCCATGAAGACCACGCACTCCAGACCCATCAGGGCGGCGGCGGTGGCGGAGGCCACGCCGTGCTGGCCGGCGCCGGTCTCGGCGATGATGCGCTTCTTGCCCATCTTCTTGGCGAGCAGCGCCTGACCGAGGACGTTGTTGATCTTGTGGGCGCCGGTGTGGTTCAGATCCTCGCGCTTGAGATAGATCTTGGCGCCGCCCAGATCGCGGGTCATCTTCTCGGCGTAGTAGAGCCGGGAAGGGCGGCCCGCGTAGTCGTTGAGCAGGTCGCTGAGCTCCCGATTGAACTCGGGATCATTTTTGTAGTGCTCGTAAGCATCTTCCAGCTCCTTGACGGCGTTCATCAGGATCTCGGGGATGTACTGACCGCCGTGGATGCCGAATCTTCCTTTTTTATCCATGTGATTACCTCCTGCATGTTGGCGGCTCGCCGCAAAAATGAAAAAATCCCTGACAATTGCTTGTCAAGGACGAAAAAACTTCCGCGCTGCCACCTTGCTTCACGGTTTGACCCGTGCCCTCTGCGGAGTGCCTGCACACTCCCGGACCTTGACGGAGTCCCCCCGTCGCGCCATACTCGTTTCCTTTCCCGCGCGCCCTCAGCGGTCCATTTGATATATCGTTTCCCGCCCGGCTCTCAGCTCCCCGGACTCTCTGTGGAGGCGTTGTACACCTTTATTTCCGCTTCAACGGTTTTATTCGGTTGCACCTGTTATACCACAACGGACGGACATTTGTCAATAGGCTATGCGCATTTTTGTATACAAGAGTTCCGGGGGATCGCACGATGACAGCAGCGATCGCCTTCCCCCTTGGGGAAGGTGCCCCCAGGCAAAGCCGCTGGGGCGGATGAGGTCCTGCCGCAGTACGAATTCGCCGCAGTGCGGCAATTGAGGTGACGGTGTACCGCACCTCACCCGGCCCCTCCGGGGCCACCCTCCCCAAAGGGGAGGGCAAAATTGCCCCCGGCTTAAGCCGGGGGCGCTGGATGCAGGGATTAGTAATTCTCGGCGTGCAGCTCGAAGTAAGCCTTGGGATGGTCGCAGGTGGGGCAGACCTCGGGGGCGGCGGTGCCGACCACGA
>JAFWAZ010000056.1 GCA_017507425.1 Oscillospiraceae bacterium
CTTCTTCTTTTGTCCCTTCCTCATATGCTTCACCTCCTCTTACCCTAATTTTAGCATAAAGAAAAAGGTAGACAACATGGCGTTTTTCCATGTGTCTACCTTTATCTTACAGCTTCAGCTTACGCCTGCCGCTTCTGCTTGTCGAAAAAGGCCTCCGGCCTTTTCCGCCAGTTTCTTGCAGTCTGCTGCGCGCATAATTTGTCTGTCTTCGGCAGACAAATTCCACACTTGCAGCCTGAGAAGTATTTTCTGTCAGGTACACGCCCCGACAGAAAATGATTTTGATTTTATTTGCCGCGTCAGCGGCAAACTCTGCGAGGCTCTTTCCACAGTCTGAAGCGGCAGGCTTACGCCTGCCGCTTTTCTAAATTTTCTATCAAACCTTGAAATCCTCGGGACGATCCGTGCGGAAGCCGAAGTGCCACTTGATGGCCTCGGCAATTCTTGCGCAGGCGGTGCCGTCGCCGTAGGGGTTGACGGCCTTGGCCATGGACTGATAGACCTCCTCATTCTCGAGAAGCTCGGACGCCAGCCGGATGATCTCCGCCTTGTCCACGCCGGCCAGCTTGACGGTGCCGGCAGCGATGGCCTCGGGGCGCTCCGTCTCCCTGCGCAGCACCAGAACGGGCTTGCCCATGGCGGGGGCCTCCTCCTGCAGTCCGCCGGAGTCAGTCATAATGAAGTAGGAGCGGGCCATCAGATTGTGCATCTCGTTGACGTCCAGCGGCTCGATCAGGTGCACCCGGTCGAGGTCGCCCAGATTCCGCCGGGCACATTCCTGCACCACAGGGCTCAGGTGGACGGGATAGACCACCTCGATGTCCTCGTACTTCTCCACGATCTGTCGGACGGCGGACATGATATCCTCCATGGGCTGTCCATAATTTTCCCGGCGGTGGCAGGTCAGGGTGATGACCCGCTTGGAAAAATCCATGGCGTTCAGGGCGGGGTTGGCGAAGACGAAATCGGGCCGCACGGTGGTCTTCATGGCGTCGATAACGGTGTTGCCAGTGATGAAGATATCACCCTGCACCGCTTCCCTGCGCAGATTCTCTGCATTGGCCACGGTGGGGCTGAAGTGCAGACGGGCAATATCGCCCACGAGGGTGCGGTTCATCTCCTCGGGGAAAGGAGAATACATATCGTAGGTACGCAGACCGGCCTCCACATGACCGACAGTAACCTTATGATAGAAAGCCGCAAGGGCACCGGCAAAGGTGGTGGAGGTATCGCCGTGGACCAGTACGAGGTCGGGCTTGGCCTCCTCCAGCACCCGATCCATGCCGAGGATGGTTTTGGTGGTGATGGTGGACAGGGTCTGCTGCTTTTCCATGATGTCGAGGTCATACTCGGCCTTCAGCTCGAAGATCTCCATGACGGAGTCCAGCATCTGCCGGTGCTGACCGGTCAGGCAGCACATGCTGACAAATTCAGGACGCTTGGCCAGCTCCAGCACCAGCGGTGCCATCTTGATGGCCTCGGGGCGGGTGCCGAAAACGGAAAGGACTCTGATCTTATCCATTGTCTTTCTCCTCGTCTTTCTGTTCTTCTTTCTGCTTGGGACGGTTGTGGGGTCCGAAGATCACTGCAAAACCCAGCACAGCAACCACGAAAACGGCCGCAAACAGGATGAATGCCTTGGTTTCGGTGGTGTTGGCCAGCAGCACAGCAGCAAGGCCCAGAACGCCGGTCAGCATATACACGATGGCGACGCTCTGCTTCTGGCTCAGGCCCATGTCGATGAGCCGGTGGTGGATATGGCCCCGGTCGGCGGTCATGGGGTTCTGATGCTTGGCAAGGCGGCGGATGACCGCAAAGGTGATGTCAAAGAAGGGCACACCAAGGATCAGGAAGGGCACCACAAAGGAGATAACGGCGTACATCTTGAACAGGCCCTGCACAGAGATGGAGGCCAGAATGAAGCCGAGGAAAGTGGAGCCCGTGTCGCCCATGAAGATCTGGGCGGGGTTGAAGTTGTAGGGAATGAAGCCGAGGCAGGCGCCCAGCAGGGCTGCCAGAACCACGGCGACGCTCTCCTCACCCAGCAGCAGGGCGATGACCAGCATGGTGCCAGTGGAGATGCCGCTGACGCCCACTGCAAGGCCATCCAGGCCGTCGATGAAATTGACCGCGTTGGTCATCATCACGATCCAGATGACGGTGATGGGAGCCGCGAGGAAGCCCAGATCGATGGGCACCACAGAGAATGGGTTGGTCAGATACCGGATCTCGCAGCCGCTGGCCACCACAATCGCTGCAGCCGCGATCTGTACGAAGAATTTGGGCAGGGCGTTCAGTGTCAGGCAGTCATCCAGCACGCCGACCACCAGAATGATGATGGCGCCCAGCAGGATGCCCTGCACCTCCTTGTCCAGCTCCACAAACAGGAACGTGCACAGCAGGAACGAGATGACAATGGCCAGACCGCCCAGCCGGGGGATGGGCTTTTTGTGCATCCGGCGGTTGTCCTTGGGAACGTCCACCGCACCGATCTTGAAAGCCAGCTTCTTGACGAAGGGCGTGGCGATGTAGGAGATCACCGTAGCAAGGCCCAGCGCCAGCAGCACCCGGTGCAAAACAGACAGGGTAAGCAACGCATTCATAGGATACTCCTCTTGTTATCGGGGCAGGAAGCCTACCTTCTTGTAGACCTTCCGCAGAGTCTTTTCTGCCACATAGCTTGCCTTCTGGGCGCCGTCCCGGTAGACAGACTCCAGATAAGCCTTGTCCTTCAGCAGCCGCTGGGTCTCCTCCCGGATGGGACGGAGGGTCTCCACGACGGCCTCGCCCACGGCGGGCTTGAACTTGCCGTAGCCGCAGCCGGCAAACTCCGTCTCGATCTCGTCAAAGGTCTTGCCGGTGACGGCGGAGTAGATGGTCATCAGATTGGAAACGCCGGGCTTGTTCTCCTTGTCGTAGCGGACGCAGTTTTCGGTGTCGGAGTCGGTGATGGCCCGCTTGAACTGCTTCATGATGAAGGCGGGATCGTCCATCAGCAGCACGCGGCCGGTGTCCTCGTTCTCGGACTTGGACATCTTGGCGGTGGGGTTGGTCAGAGACATGACGCGGGCACCCACCTTGGGGATGAAGGGCTCGGGGATCTTGAACACGTCGCCGTAGATGCCGTTGAAGCGGCGGGCGATGGTGTGGGTCAGCTCCACGTGCTGCTTCTGGTCCTCACCCACGGGCACCAGATCGGGCTGATACAGCAGGATATCGGCCGCCATCAGGCTGGGGTAAGTGAACAGACCCGCATTGATGTTGTCGGCGTTCTTGGCGGACTTGTCCTTGAACTGGGTCATGCGGCTCAGCTCACCGAACTGGCTGTAGCAGTCGAGCACCCAGCCCAGCTCCGCGTGCTGGTGCACATGGGACTGGACGAACAGGGTGTTCTTCTCAGGGTCAAGGCCGCAGGCAATGTACTGTGCCAGCTGCTCCAGCGTACGGCGGCGCAGGTCGGCGGGATTCTGGCGGACGGTGATGGCGTGCAGGTCGGCCATAAAATAGAAGCAGTCATACTCCTCGGCCCGCTCAGCCCAGTTCTTCACCGCGCCGAGATAGCTGCCCAAGGTCAGATCGCCGCTGGGCTTGATGCCGGAGAGCATCCGCTTTTTCTGAATCTTGATTTCTTCCATAGTGTAAAACCTCTTTTCCCCCGCAGGATATACGGGTGGATAGTACTATCACTGTATTCTAACACATTCGCCAAAAAATAACAAGATGATTTTACAGATTTACCGGCAGATTTCGATTTCAACCAATAAGGAAATTGACAAACAATCCGCAAAATGCTATAGTAAATTGATAAATTATGAAACCGAGGTAATTTACTATGGATTATACTGCTCTTGCCGAGCTGCTCTTCCCCAATGTCACTGAGACACCCGAGGAAGTCCATGCCCGCTTCCCCAAGCGCAACGTCCCCGAGGGCGCCGTGGTCACCCGTATGGCTCCCTCCCCCACCGGCTTTGTCCATCTGGGCAATCTGGTGCAGGGCATGATCTCCGAGCGCATGGCCCACCAGTCCGGCGGTGTGCTGTTCCTGCGCGTCGAGGACACCGACGCCAAGCGTGAGGTTCCCGGCGCCGTGGAGGTGCTGATCAACTCCCTGCGTCACTACAACATCAACTTCGACGAGGGCGCCACCATCGAGGGTGACAACGGTGCCTACGGCCCCTACCGCCAGCGCCAGCGTGCCTCCATCTACCATGTCTTCGCCAAAAAGCTGGTTTCCGAGGGCAAGGCCTACCCCTGCTTCTGCACCGAGGAGGAGCTGACCGCCATGCGCGAGCAGCAGGAGGCCAATAAGGAGAACTTCGGCTACTACGGCAAGTACGCCATCTGGCGTGACAAGTCCATCGAGGAGATCAAGGCTCAGCTGGATGCCGGCAATCCTTGGGTCCTCCGCTTCCGCTCCGAGGGCTCCATCTCCAACCAGTTCAAGTTCGACGATCTCGTGAAGGGCAAGCTGACCATCACCGAGAACGATGTGGATAACGTCCTGCTGAAGTCCGACGGCATCCCCACCTACCACTTCGCCCACGCCATCGACGACGAGCTGATGCACACCACCCATGTCGTCCGCGGCGACGAGTGGCTGCCCTCCCTGCCCTTCCACATCCAGCTGTTCAAAGCGCTGGGCTTCAAGCTGCCCAAGTACGTCCACATCGGACCTCTGATGAAGATGGACGGCAATTCCAAGCGCAAGCTCTCCAAGCGCAAGGATCCCGAGCTGGCTCTGACCTACTACAAGGGCGAGGGCTTCCCCGTGCAGGCCATGCGGGAGTACCTGATGACCGTCCTGAACTCCAATTTTGAGGACTGGCGCCGGGCCAACCCCGATGCCGACATCGAGTCCTTCAAGTTCAGCCCCAAGAAGCTGAACCCCGCCGGCTCCCTGTTCGACTACGCCAAGCTCGTCGACGTGTCCAAGAACGTCATCTCCCGGATGGACGCCGAGACGGTCTACACCCTGCTGCTTCAGTGGGCCGAGGAGTTCGACGCTGATTTTGCCAAGCTCCTGTCTGCTGACGCCGACTACGCCAAGCAGATCCTCGCCATCGGCCGCGGCGGCAAGAAGCCCCGCAAGGATCTGGCCACCTGGCAGGAGGCCAAGCCCTACATGGGCTTCTTCTACGACGAGCTGCTGAGCGCCCCCGAATTCACCTTCGACGCCGCACTGGTCAAGACCGTTCTGGAGAAGTACCTTGCCTCCTTCGACGCCGCCGACGATTCGGGCACCTGGTTCAATAAGGTCAAGGCCATCACCGAGGAGATCGGCTTCACCACCGACATGAAGGCCTATAAGCAGAACCCCGATGCCTTCCCCGGTACCGTCGCCGATGTGTCCACCATGCTCCGTCAGGCCATCACCGGCAAGACCAATTCCCCCGACCTGTACACCGTCACCCGGATTCTGGGCTTTGACCGTACCGTCGAGCGTGTGAAGAACGTCATCGCTTCCCTGTAAAAGAACAATAACCGCCCATCCAAACGGATGGGCGGTTATTTAAGTTTTAGATAAGTTTACCAACTCATGCCACAATTTTTACACCGCTTAAGCACATTCAAATCGCCCATACAATTCGGACACTTCTTCTCACGAACCAACTGCTTCTGCCCATCAGGATGACGGCGGTAGAAAAGAGAACCCTTAAAAGTATCAATCGAAAATCTGCCTGTCGGATAAGTGATACTGCTCAATTTATTACAACCTTGAAAGGCTTTTGTCGTACAATAGCTAAGACCAATTTGCTCAACACTCTTTGGAATTGTAATGCTTTCAAGATTTTCGCAGTATGCAAAGGCCCCTATGCCAATAGTTTTCAGATTCTCTGGAAGGGTAATTTTTTCCAATTTCTTGCAACCATAAAATGCGTACTGTCTTATTTCAATTAAGGTGCTGGGTAATTTTACCAGCTTCATTCTCTCGCATCCTTGAAAAGCAAAGTCCTCTATCTTTTTAATACCTTCTGGCAGGTGAACACTTTCAATGTACTGCAAGTACTCAAATGCTCTCTCGCTAATCACAACCACGCCATCCGGCACGACCACATCGACCGCCGCGCCCTTGTACTTTTTCAGCACGCCTCCGACGATCTCGAAGTCTGCAGGATTGTAAGCAGGCCGCTGGGGCTGTGCCTGAGCGTGAGGAGCAGCGCTGCCCCGCACCAATGCCCTGATGTCGCAGTAGAAGTTGCAAGCAGCGCAGGAGACGGTCTGATTCTCGATATCCAGATGGAACTTGTCGCTGCCGCAAATTGCGCATTTCATGTTCATACCGAACACCTCCATTCATAGTCGCTGTCATTATACCACAATTATCGTCCGTTTGGAAGATACAATTTCAAATCCCGCCGTTCCAGCTTTGGAACGGCGGGATTTTCTTAAGCTTTTTTACCCAATCAATCCTTCTTCGGCTTCATCTGGGCCTGCAGGTGCATGCTCAGCACTGCCAGATTGGTGGCCATGTTCTGATTCTGGATCAGAATGTTGTCCGGTGCGTCCAGATGGACAGGTGCAAAATTCCAGATGGCCTTGATACCGCACTCGATCATCATGTCCGCCACATTCTGCGCCACGGATGCAGGCACCGTGATGATGCCCATGAGGATCTTATTGCGCTTGCAGAAGGACTGCATCTTCTCCATGGGATACACCTGCTTGCCGGAGGGATCCTCATGGGGTGTGCGGTCAAAGGCCGCCACGATATTCAGACCGTATTCCGCAAAGCCCTCATAGCCAAGCAGCGCGCAACCCAACTTTCCGGCGCCCACGATGATGGCATCGGTGGTATTGTCATAACCGAGAAACTGCTCAATGTCCTCCACGAGGGCCGTGCGCAGATACCCGATCTTCGGTCTGCCGCCGTCGGAAACCAGCGCCAGATCCTTACGGACCTGCACCTCTCCCATTCCAAGGGCGGTGGCCAGTGCGGTGGCAGAAATGTGCGCAGGAGCATCCTCAGGCAGGTTCTTCAAATATGCCAGATACCCGGGCAGACGCTTCAGCACCGATCTGGAAATCTCTTTTCGTTCTACCATAGATTACCAATTCCCCCCAATTATATCGATATAAATTTATATCGATTGTAACATACAGAATTGAAAAATGCAAGAGGGGTGTTTTATGCGCAACCGGTTAACCTGTTCATTTCTTTCCGCAACCGCAGCATGATCCGCTTCTCCAGCCGGGATATATAGCTCTGGGAGATGCCCATGTGCCGGGCCACCTCCTTTTGGGTCAGCTCCTGCCGCCCCTCCAGACCGTAGCGCATGGCCACGATCTCCTTTTCCCGCTCCGGAAGCTTCGACAGGGCCTCCCGCAGGCAGATCAGATCCGCATCCTGCTCCAGTCCACGGAACACCACATCCTCATCGGTTCCGAGGATGTCCCCCAGCAGCAACTCGTTGCCCTCGCCGTCCATGTTGATGGGCTCCTCCAGAGAAATCTCCGTCCTCTGGTTGGCGATTTTTCGAATGTGCATCAAAATCTCATTTTCGATGCACCGGCTGGCATAGGTGGCCAGCCGGATGTTCCGGTCCCGGCGGTAAGTGCCGATGGCTTTGATGAGCCCGATGGTGCCGATGGAGATCAGATCCTCCAGATTCACCCCGGTGTTTTCAAACCGGCGGGCAATGTAGACCACCAGCCGCAGGTTGTGCTCGATGAGCCGCTGCTTGCATCCCTCGTCTCCCTTTTCCAAGCCCTCGAGGGCGTTTTCCTCGTCAGCGCCCTTCAGCGGCGGCGGAAGAATATCGCTGCCGCCGATGTAGAAGACGCTCTCTTCCCCGTTCAGAATCCCGATCCACACCAAAAAATCCACGATCTTACCCATAGTATCCCCCGATCAGCGCCTGATATTCCCCATTTCCGAAATTTTCCCGGGCAAAGGCTGCGATGGAGCCCGCCTTTTTCCCACCAATTGTCATTTCGTCGCACCGCACTGCCGCCAGCAGTCCTCCGCCGCCCACCGTCTTCGCCGGGATCAGCCGGATCCCCGGCACCATGTGCGCAGCCGGATCCCGAAGCACCTCGCTCCTGATCCCCAGCCTTTCCCCGATCTCCGGCGACAGCACCGCCACCGATTCCCCGGTGATGGGATCGTGCAGGGCGTTGCCCGTGTCCACCAGCGCCAGCGCCCGGGCCGTTTTCCCCCGGTATGTAACGGCGATGGGAACGAATCGTCTTCCCAACCCCCGCAGTCCCATGTTACTCAGCACTGCCAGACCGCCTGCACATGCCGCCACGCCCCAGCCTCCTGCATCAGCGCAGACCGCAAGCCCGCCCAGTGCCATGCTCAGCAGTACGAACAGCACCGACCGCTGCCATCCGCTGCGGCCGGCACCGAAGGCCGTCCAGCCCATGAGTCCCAGACTCACCGCCCGCCAAAGGCCGTTTCCCAGAAACCGGAATCCCGGCACAAGGCACGCCCCCGCGTATCCGCCCCCCAGCGCCGCCGCCGCAGCCGCCCGGCCCAGTCCCGGCGGGTGGCCCGAGATCCGGTTCACCCCCAGCATCAGACACAGATCCACCAGAAAATTCAGCCCCACAAAGGCATCCAGATAGACAACCATGCCCGCCCCCCTTTCGTTCCCAAAGCATACCACCCCCGCTCCGGAAAATGCAGTCGTAACCGCCCCGCAGAGCAAGCGCAACTTTTCTGTTTTCCCAACAATATCCTGCCCAAAACAAGGAAAAGGCTCCCGTTTTCACGGGAGCCTCTCATATTTTTCATTTATTCTGCATTACTTCAGTCGTCCAGCTCATCCTCTGCGTCCAGAAGCTCGGCCATGGTCAGGTTGTAGACCATTTCCGCCTTCTTCTCGAAGAGCCTTGACAGGCGGATGGCCTGCCGCTGGTCGGGGGCCACCAGCTCCAGCGTCATCAGATTGCTGACCTCGTCGTCCAGCGTCATGATGACCGAGTATTCGCCGCCGTCTCTGGGGATGATCTGGGTCTTGACAAAGCTGGAGCGCTTGATCTGGCGGTTGAACCGGTTGATGAGATTCTCCGCCTTCTGCCGCACGGTAAAAGCGATGGAATCGGCCGTGGTGGCGCCGTCCTCCCGTCCCAGCTCGGTGATGACAAACTTGCCCTCCTCGCACTCCTGCAGATGGCCGCTGGTCACCATCTCGGGGATGGCGGTGCAGACGTCGAAATAGCTCAGGCAGTCGTCCACATAGCACGTCTCATAGATCTCCTGAAGGGTCATGGGATAATTGGCCCGTGCTGTCACGAACAGGATCAGCACTTTAACATCCAGCATATCATGAATAAATCCAAGTCTCTGCATAAAAATCACCTCTTGTCCTCTATTATACAGACCCCGCGGAAAAAATCAAGTCTGCACCTGTCGAAAGGTTCCGGCATATTTTGGGGCAGGAAAGGAGGAATCCCCTTGAAACAGCCTACGATGTACATTCCGCTGCCAACGCCCGCGCTGAGCGCCGCCGCCCGGCACCTGAAAGGCTATGGCGTGACCTTCACGGAGGCGGCGGAGGATGCCGAATATCTCCTCTACCCCGCCCCCACCAAGCTGGAAATGCTGCCCGAGTGCACCATGGATCACACGGTCATCGGCGGCGGACTGGATTTTCTCAACGAACGGATTTCCCGGATCGACCTGTTCCGGGATCCCGGCTACCTCGCCGCCAACGCCGCCATCACTGCCGAAGCAGCTCTGGGACTGATCCTGCAGGCCCTGCGCCGGGAGATCACGCAGGCCAATATTCTGATCCTCGGCTGGGGGCGCATTGGAAAATGCCTGACCCACCAGCTCCACCATCTCAATGCCCGCGTCACCGTCTATGCCCGCCGGGAGAGCGACCGCTCCCTGCTCCGGGCGCTGGGATACCGACCCATCAGCCGCAGCGACATGGGCAAGACCCTGGGGCGGTATCACTGCATCGTCAACACCGTCCCCGCCCCCGTGCTCACCGAGGATGAGGGCCGCACCATCCGCCCGGGGTGCATCCGTCTGGAGCTGGCCAGCGGAATCCGGCTACCCGGAAACGACGTAACCGTTGCCCACGGATTGCCCGGGAAATGCAAGCCCGAGGCCTCCGGAGCACTCATCGCCCGCACTGTCGCGGGGTATTTGGGAGGCAGCCTATGACACTCGGATTCGCCCTCTGCGGCTCCTACTGCACCTTTTCGAAGATCTTCCCCGTGATGGAAGTTCTGGCAAAGGAGAACCGGGTGATCCCCATTTTCTCCGACAATGTGCAAAAAACCGGCTCCCGCTTCGGGGAACCGGCCCAGTTTTACGAAAAAGCATTTCAAATCACCGGGGTGGAGCCCATCTGCTCCATTGCAGAGGCCGAGCCCATCGGCCCGAAGAAGCTTCTGGACGCGCTGGTCATCGCTCCCTGCACGGGCAATACGCTGGCAAAGCTGGCCCACTCCATCGCCGATACCCCCGTCACCATGGCGGCAAAATCCCACCTGCGCAACGGCCGCCCCGTCATAGTCGCCGTGTCCACCAACGACGGTCTTGCGGGCGCGGCGGAAAACATCGGCAGACTGCTCGCCCGGAAGAACTACTATTTCGTCCCCTTCGGTCAGGATGACCCCAAAAACAAGCCCACCAGTCTGGTGGCCCATTTTGATAAAATCCCCGAAACGGTGGAGCTTGCCCTCCGGAGGATGCAGATTCAGCCCATTTTGGTCTGATGTGCCCTGTAGGGAACGGTTATGACCGTTCCGCGGCAAAATCCTCCGGAGAACACCGGCGTGGGCGAATCCGCAGTATTTTACGTTTTCGCCCGAAATTATACCTGATCCCAGTATATTCTGCGGAACGGCCATAGTCGTTCCCTACAACTTTTTTCAGAAAGACAGGCCGGAGCTTTCACTCCGGCCTGTGTTGATTTAAAGATTTTCAATCTCCGCCATCCACATCCGGTAGCTTGCCTCGCTGGGCATTCTCCAGTCGGTACGGGGGCTGAGGGAAACGGGCAGGGCCTTGACGCCGTCGGGCTGGCAGGAGCGCTTGAACTGCTGGGTGAAGAACCGGCGGTAGAAGCTGTTCAGCCACTTCTTGACGGTGGCGCCGTCGAAATCATGCTCAAAGGCACGGCAGGCCAGATGGTAGATCTTCGCGGGGCCGAAGCCGTAGCGGAGCACATGGTACAGGAAGAAGTCATGGAGGGCGTAGGGGCCGACAATGTCCTCGGTCTGCTGGGCGATCTGGCCCTTGGCATCCGGGGGCAGGAGCTCGGGGCTGATGGGGGTGTCGAGGACATCCATCAGCGTCTCCTTGGCGGGTGCAAAGGCGGGCATATCGGCCACCGCCTCCACGATCCAGCGGATCAGACTCTTGGGCACGGAGCCGTTGACACCGTACATGCTCATGTGGTCGCCGTTGTAGGTGCACCAGCCCAGCGCTAGCTCGGACAGGTCGCCGGTGCCGACAACGATGCCATTGACGGTGGAGCTGTAATCCATCAGGATCTGGGTGCGCTCCCGGGCCTGACCGTTTTCATAGGTGGTGTTGCGGTTCTCGGGATCGTGGCCGATGTCGAGGAAATGCTGGGTCACGGCGTTCTTGATGGAGATTTCGTGGCTGGTGATGCCCAGCTTCTTCATCAGATCCCACGCGTTGCGGTAAGTCCGGTCGGAGGTGCCGAAGCAGGGCAGCGTGATGCCGTAGACGGTGGATGCATCCCGGCCCAGCTGCCGGACGGCCTCCACGGCGACCAGCAGGGCCAGCGTGGAGTCCAGACCGCCGGAGATGCCGAGAACGGGGTTACAGTTGATGGCCTTCAGCCGGCGCTTCAGGCCGGAAACCTGAATCTGGAAGACCTCGCGGCAGTAGCTCTCGCGCTCTTCCTTGGTTTCGGGGATGAAGGGCAGCTTGTTCAGATGGTACAGGGAGCCGTCAGAGCGGAAGGAATCCCAGTCGATCCACTGGGCATCGGGCTCAAACTGCGCGTAATCCGCGGCGGCGCTCTGGAATGCGGCGCTTCTGCGGCGGATGGCGCGGATCTTGCCCAGATCGCAGTCCATGACGATCATGTAGCCGCTGTCGGTAAAATCGGCATTCTCCGCAAGGATGGAGCCGTTTTCTGCGATCATGCTGTGGCCGCAGTAGACGCCGTCCTGCGTGGATTCCATCATACCGGCGGAGCAGTAGGCATAGACGCAGTTCAGCGCCTCACTCTGGGCGGTGAGCTGACGGTGGCGCATGGCACGGCTGCCCACCACCTCCGGCTCGGCGGCCAGAGAGACGATCAGCTCTGCACCCTGCAGGGCCAGCGTGGAGGCATGGGAGCTGGGAGCGGTCAGGTCGGTGCCGAAGACCACACCCATGGAGCCGATGGGATCGAACTCGCCGAAGGTATAGAAACCGTCGGTCATGGGGATGTCGTAGCCCTCCACACCAGCGCCGAAGATCCCATCGACGCCGAGGCCGCTGTCATGGATCTCCTGCTCAGCGGCGTGCTCGCCGGAGGTGAACCAGCGTTTTTCCTCGTTGGTCAATGTCCGCTTTGCAGTGATACCCGCGACACAGCCGTCAAACAGAACCGCAGCGCAGTTAAACACCTGCATCCCCAACCGCAGGGGGAAACCCACAACAACAGTTACACCGGGATACTCTCTGGAGCACTCGGCGACGGTTTTCAGCCCTTTCTTCACGGCTTTGTGCAGCGCATCCTCGAAAAACAGATCGCCGCAGCTTGCTCCGGTCAGGGCCAGCTCAGGGAAGACCAGCACATCGACCTGCTTCCCGTCGGCCTCGGCGAGATACTTACAGATTTCCTGAGCATTGTGCTCCACATTGGCGACGGCCACATCGGGCACGGCACAGGCAATACGAATGAAGTCCAGCATAGTTAGGTACCTCCATAATTCAGATTGGTATTATTGTACCGCGTTCTGCTAAAAAATGCAATGCGCTGACGAAAAAAACGTGGCGTTCTCCGGGATTTGACAGCACCCCTCCCCTATGGTAAAATACAGAAAAAAGGAGGTCGATCCCATGGAAAACGCAACCAGAGCATACTTTGACAAGCGCGGCGAGGTGCTGGTGAAAAACCTGCGCCGGCGCCACTTTGACGCCTACTACTGCGCAGACAGGGCCGCGGCCCTCTCCAAGGTTCTCGAGCTGATCCCCGAGGGAAGCACCGTCGGCTGGGGCGGCGCCACCAGCGCTTCTCAGGTGGGCGTACAGGCGGCCCTGAACGCGGGAAATTACCAAACCATCGACCGGGATCCCGTATCCGATCCCGCCGAGCGGACGAAGCTCATGCGCGCCTGCTTTGACGCCGATTACTTCATCACCGGCGCCAATGCCCTTTCTCTGGACGGCCAGATGGTCAACATCGACGGCGTCGGCAACCGGGTGGGCCTGATCGTCTACGGCCCCAAGCATATCATCGTGGTGGCCGGCATGAACAAGGTCTGCCCCACACTGGAGGACGCCGTCAAGCGGGCCCGGACTGTGGCTGCCCCCATAAACCAGCAGCGCTTCGGTCTGCCCAATCCCTGCACCGGCACCGGCGTCTGCGCCGACTGCCTGACGGAGACCTCCATCTGCAACCAGATCCTCATCACCCGCAACTGCAAGCCCGCAGGCCGGATCAAGTTCGTTCTGGTGGGAGAGGAGCTGGGGTTCTGATGAAGCTCTACATCGCCCGCCACGGCGAAACCCTGTGGAACGCAGAAAACAAGGTCAGCGGCAGAACGGATGTCCCTCTGTCCGAAAAGGGCCTGGAGCAGGCCCGGATTCTGGCGGAAAACGCCAAGGGAAAGGGCATCGATGTCATCCTCGCCTCCCCCCTGCAGCGGGCCCGGCAGACCGCGCAGGCGGTGTCCGACGCCATCGGCGTTCTGGTCCAGACCGATGAGCGGCTCATGGAGCTGAATTTCGGCATCTTCGAGGGCGCTCCCCGCTCCGACCCCGAGTTCCGGCACACCCGCACCCAGTTTCCCACCCGATACCCCGGCGGCGAATCCGCCTTTGACCTCGCCTACCGGGTGTACAGCCTGCTCTACGATGTAAAGCGGAAATATTCGGATAAGACCGTCCTCCTCGTCTGCCACGGCGGCGTCTGCCGCATGGTACGCAGCTTCTTTCTGGATCTGACCAACGAGGAATATTCCGGCTATTTTGCGGATAATGCTGAGCTGGTGGAATACGAACTATAAACGAAACGCCGCCCGGATTCGGGCGGCGTTCGTGCATCATTCGGTAATATGCGCGTGGTTGGAGATATGCTCCTGACAATAGCAGTGGTAGCCCCTGCACCGGGAGCAGTAACGGAACTCCAGCTCCGGGCTGTCCACATCCGTGCGGCCGCAGACGGTGCACTTGTGGGTGTAGTCGGCTTTCACTTTGGCGTGGGTGGCCTGATAGCTGCCGGCGGCATTAAAGGGGATGGTCTTACTGCGGGGATGGCGGGTTTTTCTGCCCAGACGGCGGGCATTGATGCGCCAGGACATGGGGAACACATTGACCCAGCCCTTGCCGAAGAACAGAAAGTAGTTGCCCAGCGAGATCAGACCAAAGAGGTTGTAGGGGAACGGATCGAACAGACCGATCAACACCAGCGCCAGATCAAACACCGCAAGGATCCATGCCTTCACGGGAATGATGAAGAAAATCATAAACTGGGCATTGGGGTACAGCGTCGCATAGGCGAGGAACAGACTCAGGTTCAGATAGCTGACACTGGCGAAGCAGCCGAAGATCATGCAGTACACGTCCATCAGCACAATGCCCGTCAGATAGAACAGGTTGAAGCGCAGGGTGCCCCAGACATTCTCGATGCCCTGCCCCATGGAGTAGTAGCAGATCATCATGAGTACGGAGAGAATGTCCAGACGGCTGGCATAGCACAGCGGGTACGTGATCAGCCGCCAGATCTGACCGTGGAGGATGGCATCCCGGTCAAAGCTCAGCAGCGAATACAGCGCGTGACTGGGATCGATCATGTTCATCAGCGCCAGCGCAGCCGCGCCGAGGGTGATGTAGAGCATCAGATTTGGGATGCCCTTGTTCTGATTTTTGACACAAAAGCGGTGGAACCGCCGTTTCAGTTCCTTCATTGGAATCACCTCGAAAAAGCGTTGGGACTATTTTACCAGTTGGGGGGGCAAATGTCCATAGTCAATTATGAATATTCCATGAAAGTTTGTTTTTAACCCAAATAGCTGTTGACTTTCCGGAAAAAATGTGTAGAATAAACACGAACTCAATAATGCCTTATCAAGAGCGGTGGAGGGAACGGCCCGATGAAACCCGGCAACCTATGGGAAACCACAAGGTGCCAAATCCGGCGGCGAAACGAAAGATGAGGATTCAAGCAAGTGTACGACTGCGCTCTGAATCTCAGAGCGCATTTTTCTATGTCATTCAAAGAAAGGATATTATTATGGAAAAGAGACTGTTTACTTCCGAATGTGTTACCAACGGCCATCCCGACAAGGTGGCAGACACCATTTCCGATGCCATTCTGGACGCCTGCCTCGCTCAGGATCCCGGCTCCCGCGTGGCCTGTGAGACCATGGTCACCACGCAATTTTGCCTGATCTGCGGTGAGATCACCACCACCGCCAAGGTCGACTACGAGAAAGTTGCCCGGGAGGCCATCCGCTCCATCGGCTATGTCTACCCCGGCGACGGCTTTGACGCCGATACCTGTGAGATCGTCGTCCGCATCCATCAGCAGTCCGCCGACATCGCTCTGGGCACCAATGATGCCGTGGGCGGCGCAGGCGATCAGGGCATGATGTTCGGCGGCGCCTGCAACGAGACCCCCGAGCTGATGCCCATGCCCGTGGCTCTGGCCCGAGCCCTCAGCAACCGCCTGACCGAGTGCATCGCCTCCACCGACCTGCTCCGTGCCGACGGC
>JAFWAZ010000057.1 GCA_017507425.1 Oscillospiraceae bacterium
GCCGTGAAAATAGGTAATGCCAACACAAATATTCCCCCTTAGCTCAGTCGGTAGAGCGACGGACTGTTAATCCGCAGGTCGTTGGTTCGAGTCCAACAGGGGGAGCCATGAAAAACTCCAAGCCTTTGGCTTGGAGTTTTTTAAGTGATATTCGCCTTACAATATTGATTGCACAAACCAACTTGGTTTGTGCTTTTTGTTTCGATCCTATTGACAAAACTGTAATGACTGTATATAATAGCTATACACAGGGATGGAGGTGAACGTGTGCATATTTTGATCGACAATAAAAGCGGAGCGCCGATCTACGATCAGATTTATTCTCAGATCAAAAGTCAGATCATCAGCGGTGATCTGAAAGAGCACGAGCTTCTGCCGTCGATCCGCGGTCTGGCTAAGGATCTTCGGATCAGCTTTATTACAACAAAGCGCGCGTACGAGGAACTTGAAAAGGACGGATTTCTCTATACGCTGCCCGGAAAAGGCTGCTATGTTGCACCGAAAAACGTGGAGCTTCTGCGTGAGGAAAATCTGAAGAAGATCGAGGCGTATATCGATCAGATTGTAAAGCTGTCTGCTTCCTGCAATTTGAGCAGGCAGGATCTGATCGATATGGTTAATTTCAGTATGGAGGAACAGGAATGAATGCACTGGAGATCAAAAACCTGACCAAGTCTTATCCCGGCTATCGGCTGGACAATCTGACGCTGACCCTGCCGAGCGGCTGCATTATGGGCCTGATCGGCGAGAACGGCGCCGGTAAGAGCACCACCGTCAAGTTGATTCTGGATATGATCCGCAAGGACAGCGGAACGGTTACCATTCTCGGAAAGGATAACACGGAATCGATTGAACTGATCAAAGAGGATATCGGTGTTGTTCTGGATGAGGTGGGCATTCCGGAATGCCTTACGGTCGAACAGGTGCAGAATGTCATGAAGCATACGTTCCGCAGATGGGATGAAGCAGAATTCCGGCGGCTGATCGCGGAATTCGCATTGCCCACTAATAAGCAGTTCAAGGATTTTTCCCGGGGTATGAAAATGAAGCTGGGAATTGCCATTGCACTGTCCCATCATGCAAAACTTCTGATTCTGGACGAGGCCACGTCCGGTCTTGATCCTGTGGTTCGGGATGAAGTCGTTGATATGCTCTATGATTTCACCAGAGCGGAGGATCATTCGATCCTGATTTCCTCCCATATCGTGAGCGATTTGGAGAAGCTTTGCGATTACATTGCATTTATCCACAAGGGCAAGCTTTTGCTGTGCGAGGAGAAGGATCAGCTGCTTTCGGAGTACGGAATCATTCACTGCAGCGCTGAGGAATATCAGCTGCTACCCGGCGATGCGGTCAAGTATCGGAAGCAGAATCCCTACGGAGTGGATGTGATCGTCAAGCGAAGCGCCGTGCCTGTGGGCATGCGTGTCAGTCCGATCAGCATTGAAGAACTGTTTGTCTATATGGTAAAGGAGGCGAGGTAATTGAAAGGACTTCTCCTGAAGGATTGGTATATGGTTCAGAAATACTGTAAATCCTATCTTTTCATCACGGTAATATTCATCGCTGTATCCCTTGTCAGTGATGGGAACATGTTCTTTGTCTTCTATCCCTGCCTCCTGTGCGGCATGATTTCCGTCAATCTTTTGGCCTACGATGAACGCAGCGGGTGGATGGAGTACAGCGGTACGCTGCCGTATACCAGAACCCAGATCGTCTCCGGAAAATACCTGATCGGTTTGTTTTTCCAGCTTGCGATCCTGATTGTGACAGCCACCGTGCATGGGATAAAGATGGCGGTTTCAGGGAATTTTGTCCTTGGAGATTTTGCAGTACTGATGCTGCTGATGATGATTGTATCGACATTGACTTCCTCCATTTGCCTTCCCTTTGTGTTCAAGCTTGGTGTGGAGAAGGGGCGGATGGCTTATTATGTCATGGTCGGCTTTGTTTGTGCGGCCAGTGCTGTGGCATCGAGTATCTTCAGAGGACAGCTTGCCGCCGAGATCCAGCCCAATTCGGTGTTGGCGGTGCTGGCTGCAGTTGGCGTGGGGGTATATATCCTGTCGTGGTATTTGTCCGTTGTATTCTTCAAAGCAAGAGAAATGAAGTGAATGAAGTCCGGAAGCGGCGGAGCCATCGGCTCTGCCGCTTTGTTGCGTTTAGGGAATATTTCTGTTATAATGAAAAAACGGAGGTGATGGCGCTGGATGCGTTTGTGATGGAGATTGCGGGGCTGCCTGTACAAGTGCAGCCGCTGTTTGAGACGACCGGGGTTTATTGCCGGAATTATCTGACGAAGCGGGAGCCTGTGTGTTGCATTGAGATTCACCGGGCGGACTTGGAGCAGGAGCAGCGGCTGTTGAATCTGGAAGCGGATGAAGAGGGTCTGAAGCGGCGGAAATTTCCGGAACCTTTTTTGGAGCGTTCGGTAATTCAGCGACGGATTGCGGATGCGCTCTTGGAACGAAACGTGCTCATGCTCCACGGCAGTACCGTAGCCGTGGACGCTCAGGCCTACCTGTTTACCGCAGCATGCGGTACGGGAAAATCCACCCACACCCGGCTTTGGCGGGAGCTTCTGGGAGTGCGGGCCGTGATGGTCAACGATGACAAGCCCTTTTTGCGTTTTACCGGGGATGGCATCCTCGCCTGCGGCTCGCCGTGGAGCGGAAAGCACGGATTGGATACCAATATCTCCGTCCCTCTGCATGGAATCTGCATTCTGAAGCGGGGGCCGGAGAACAAGATCCACCGGATCGGGGCAGGGGAGTGCCGTGAAATGCTTCGGCAGCAGTGCCATGTGCCCGAGGGCATGGAGGATCGCGTGGAAGCGCTCCTTTCGGATCTGACGGAACGCGTGGCATTATGGGAGATGGAATGTACAAAGGAGATTCAGGCAGCGCAGACTGCTTATGGTGCGATGCATGTTCAGAAATGACATGGATTTCGGAGGATGATGTATGTTTCAATGGCACAATAAAGTCATGCTTCAGTGGAAGCTGGAGCGGGGACTTTGGAACGATGTGCAGATTTTCAGCTTCTTTGAATCACCGTCCAAGCGCGGGATGCGCATCGGAATCGCGGTTGTTCTGATCGTGCTGGGACTATTGCTCTTTGTGTGGCAGATTGATGATGTTGCAGCATTGGAGCAGTCCTGCAGGGATCCGATCGTGGCGGAAGCCGTGATCGATGTAGTGGAGTATAATTCCGGCTCCTACGATACATATGTTTCCTATACCTGCGACGGTGTCCGATATGAGCGGGTGTTTCTGTATCGTACGAAGAATCATTATGCGAAAGACGATGAGGGAAAGTTGAAATCTGTCACCTTGGATCCCAGAGATCACGGTGCACTGGCGCGGCATATAGTCAGCACGGAGCGCTGGAACCTGTCGCTTGTACTGCTGGCGCTGGGGCTTGCGTGGCTGGGTTACTGCTTTGCGCTCGGAAAGCCGAAGATCAGACAGTGGATGATTCGGCAGGCATTTCGCAGGGAACGGGAGCTGGAGCAGCCGGATTATCCCGTGGATCTGGCATTCGTGACGCTTCTGGTTCTTGTATTGATGGGACTCATTCTCTGGGCCTGCTTCCCGATGGCCGTTGGCGGCAGCGTCGTCCTGACGGCGGGAATGACGCTTGGATTCGGCTGGATCCTCAGAGTGTCTGTTCGCTGCGGGGAAATGATGCGCTAATGTCTGATCTGTTTGCAGTTGGTCATCGACGAATAGCATCCGGATGAAGAATAGAAGCGCTACCGGTTGCGCTAAATCCCAACACAATGCTGTAAATGTTGCGGTTTATCTCCGATAAATTATGAAGATTTTATTATTTTCCATGAAAAATTAGAAAACCGGTTGAAAAATCAACGATGGTATGCTATAACAGTACAGGAAATTCGGCACATGCCGGCAAATCATGAATACAACACGAAAATTGAGGTTATATATTATGAAGCTTCTTACTGTTACCGTGCCCTGCTATAATTCTCAGGACTACATGGAAAAGTGCATCGAGTCCCTGCTGCGCGGCGGCGAGCGCGTGGAGATCATCGTCATCAACGATGGCTCCAAGGACGCCACCGGCGAGATCGGCGACCGCTATGCGGCTCAGTACCCCTCCATCGTCAAGGTCATCCATCAGGAGAACGGCGGCCACGGCGCCGGCATCAACGCCGGTCTGAAGGCTGCCACCGGCAAGTATTTCAAGGTCGTCGACTCCGACGACGAGGTCAGCACCGACTTCGTCCGCTTCCTCGACCGGCTGGAGCTGTGCGACCAGCAGGGCGGCGTGGATCTGTTCGTCACCAACTACTACTATGTCCACACCGACGGCATCGGCGACCGCTCCATCAACTACTCCAATGTCCTGCCCGAGGGCCGGATCTTCAACTGGGGCGACACCAAGCGCTTCCAGCTGCACCAGATGCTGACCATCCACTCCTCCACCTTCCGCACCGAGGTCATGCGCATGTGCGGCGGTGAGCTGCCCCGGAAGGTCTTCTACGAGGACAACCTGATGGTCTGCCGGACCCTGCCCTTCGTGGAGCGGATGTTCTACATGAACACCGACCTGTACCGCTACACCATCGGCCGCGAGGGCCAGTCCGTGCAGGATGACGTCTCCCGCCGCCGCTACACCCACCACATTCAGATCGCCGAGACCTGCTTCAAGTCCGTCGATCTGGACAAGCTGTCCGTTCGTCAGCATCAGCAGTACATGAAGCATGAGCTGTTCATGCTCTTCACCATCGCCACCTGTTTTGCCAAGCTGAATAAGAATGCCGAGGCAGACGCTGCGCTGGAGCAGATGTGGAAGAACTGCGAGGCTTACAACAAGAAGTGGGCCGATCATTTCCACAAGAAGACCATCCTGACCTTCACCCGGATCCCCGGCAAGCTGGGCCACAACCTCGTGGGCATCAGCTACAAGCTGGCCAACAAGGTCGTCCGCTTCAACTAAAAAGACTGAATGCTCCCGCAATCGCGGGAGCATTTTTCATGGTTGCATCTTATCTCATTCTATGGTAAAATAATACAACTTCACCCGAAAGGATGGGTTCCATGAAAATTCACGAATCTGCGGAAAACTATCTGGAGACGATCCTCGTGCTGCAGCAGCGCAACGGCTTCGTCCGCTCCATTGATATTGCAAACGAGCTGGAGTTCAGCAAGCCCAGTGTGTCCGTGGCCATGAAAAATCTGCGGCTGAACGGCTACATTGAGGTGGACGCTGCCGGACAGATCCGTCTGCTGCCTGAGGGACAGCGGATCGCCGAGGCGGTGCTGGAAAAGCACCGGCTGATGACCCGGTTTCTGATGGCCCTCGGTGTCAGCCCGGAGGTGGCAGCGGAGGATGCGTGCCGCATTGAGCATGTGCTCAGCAATGAAAGCTTTGAAGCCATCAAGGAGCATGCCAGAAAATACAGCAATCTTTGAGTAGGGAACAACCGTTCCCTACTTTCTTTTTTTGACACGGTGTGCTATAATCTTACCATCTTAGATTATGGAGGTATATCCATGGACATTCAAAAGATCAACCAGATTTTTGCGGACACCGCCTACGTCCGCATGGGCGGCAGCGCCGAGGAGCTGAAGTGCGCCGAGTATCTGGCGGGCATCTGCACGGAATTCGGCGGCAAGGCCCAGATCCAACCCTTCCCCGTGCAGATGGCAGACGTGAAGGACGCCCACCTCTATGCCGACGGCGTGGAGATCCCTTGCAAGGGCTACCGGATCGCGGGCAATGCCGAAATCGAGGCACCCTTCTACTACATGCCCAACACCGACGCATACAGTCTGAGCCAGTGCAAGGGCAAGATCGTCATGATCGACGGCTATATGGGATACTGGCGGTATCAGGACATTCTGCAGAGCGGCGCCGTGGGCTTCATCACCTACGACGGCCACATCAACTACGCTGACAGCGACATCGACGATCGGGAGCTTCGGCCCTATGTTTCCAAGGGCAATAAGCTGCCCGGTGTCAACATCAACGCCAAGGACGCCGTGAAGCTCGTCGAAAACGAAACCAAGACCGTCAAAATCGTCCTCGAGCAGGACGAGTATGAGGCCCAGAGCCACAATGTGGTGCTGGATATCCCCGGCGAGATCGACGAGTGGATCGTCCTGACGGCCCACTATGACTCCACGTCCCTGTCCACCGGCGCCTACGACAATATGTCCGGCTCCATCGGCATTCTGGCGCTGGCGGAGCACTTCATGACCGCGCCCCACCGCCGGGGCATCCGCATGATCCTGACGGGCAGCGAGGAGCGGGGACTGCTTGGCTCCAAGGCATGGGTGCGGGACAACCCCGAGCTGGTGGAAAAGTGCGTTCTGAACATCAACCTCGATATGATCGGCTCCATCATGGGCAAGTTCCACGCCTGCGTCACCGGCGAGGAGAAGCTGGTGAGCTATATCGAGTATTTCGCCAGCGAGCTGGGTTTCGGCATCGGCGTGAAGCAGGGGGTCTATTCCTCCGATTCCTCTCCCTTGGCCGATGCGGGTGTCCCCGCCGTGAGCTTTGCCAGACTCGCCGCCAACAACACCGGCACCATCCACAACAGCTACGATACGCTGAAGCTCATGAAGGCCGAGCATATGCTCAAGGATATCGCGTTTATTCAGGCCTTTGCAGACCGCATGGCCAACGCCGTGCAGATCCCCGTGAAGCGGGAGATGCCCGAGAATATGAAGGAACGGCTCAATGAATATCTGGGCCGCAAGCGTCCCAAGGAGGCCTGACCGATTTAGCCCGCACTGGTTCGCCGGTGCGGGTTTTCTTGTTTGGAACAACCAGAACGCTTCCCCGAGTGTAAATCAAGACTTCAAAAGTCAGATACCTGTGACACGAACCGTAGGGAACGGCTATGGCCATTCCGCGACAAAATCCCCCGGAGTTCGCCAGCTTGGGCGAATGCGTACGGTGTCCCTGTCCTGTTATTCCGAGGTAGCATAGCGACCGCGGGAATCTCCCGGCAGATTGTGCGAATTATCAGTAAGGTTGCAGGAGATTGCCGCGCTCTGTCGGGCTCGCAATGACAAAATTCGGCGTATCATGCATTCCAAAGACCGTCACGCATTCATTTGTACCCGGTGGGAGGGGATGTGTGACAATATCACTTTACGCCAAAGGGCAAATGTGCTATGATACCGTCACAAAGGAGGAATCGTTATGCAGTACATCATTTCATTTCTGGAGGGCATTGTGACCTTTATCTCGCCCTGTTTGCTCCCCATGCTGCCCATTTACATCAGCTATTTCGCCGGCGGCGGAGAACGCTCCACAGCCAAGACTCTGACCTGTGCGTCCGGCTTTGTGCTGGGCTTTACGGCGGTGTTTGTGGCCATGGGCGCTCTGGCGGGCACGGTGGGAAGCTTCCTGATCCGGTATCAGACCATCGTGAACATCGTCCTCGGCGGTATCGTGATCCTGTTCGGCCTGAACTATCTGGGCGTGCTGAACCTCGGCATCTTCAAGGGGATGCGGGGTGAGGTGAAGACCCGGGATATGAATTTCCTGTCGGCCTTCATCTTCGGCGTGGTGTTTTCCGTGGGCTGGACGCCCTGTGTGGGCGTGTTCCTCGGCTCGGCGCTGATGCTGGCGAGCCAGCAGGGGAGTGCGCTGGTGGGCACGCTGATGCTGCTGAGCTATTCGCTGGGACTGGGCGTGCCGTTCCTCATCAGCGCGGTACTCATCGACCAGCTCAAGGGCGCATTCACCTTTATCAAGCGCAATTACGCCATCGTCAACAAGGTCTGCGGCGGTCTGCTGATTCTGGTGGGCGTGCTGATGGCCACGGGAATGCTGACCAGATTTTTGAACACGTTTAGCTGATACAGTAGTGCGGGACAGTTTACCCGCCGGGCGCACACGCAGGTGCGCCCCTACGAGGAGGAAACAAGATGAATCAATCTACTTACAAACTGATCGTGACGCTGCTGGTGCTGGTGATCGTCATTGGCGGCGGTATGCTGCTGTACCGGAATCTGGGGGACAATGTGGATCTGGGGGAAGCAATCCCCACGGAAACCGTTTCCGAGAACGCCGCGCCGGACGTTGCGTTTGTGGACACAGACGGAAATGAGGTCAAGCTCTCCGATTTCCGGGGCAAGGGCGTGGTGCTGAATTTCTGGGCCAGCTGGTGCGGGCCCTGCAAAAGTGAGATGCCCCATTTTCAGGAGGCCTTTGAGGAGTACAGCGAGGATGTCCATTTTGTGATGGTCAATATGTCCACTGCCTTCGGAGACACCCGGGCCGATGCGGAAGCGTTTTTGAACGAGGGGGGCTATACGTTCCCCGTGTACTACGATGACAAAGCGGAATGCGCCTACACTTACGGCGTTAGTGCCATTCCCATGACTGTTTTCATCGACGCAGAGGGTAACATTGTCAGCTATAAGACCGGCGCGATCTCCGCCGCAGATCTCCAGCGGCGAATTTTGACCATTGCCGATTGACAAATGTTGCCGAAAGGACTACAATAACCCCATAATTCTTTTTGAGGTGATACCACATGAACAAACTCGGCATGGAGACCCGCTGCATTCAGGCGGGCTATACCCCCGGCAACGGCGAACCCCGCCAGATCCCCATTATCCAGTCCACTACCTTCAAGTACGCGACCTCTGAGGAGATGGGCAAGCTCTTTGATCTGGAGGCCAGCGGCTATTTCTACTCCCGGCTCCAGAACCCCACCTGTGACATGGTTGCTGCGAAGATCGCAGCCCTCGAGGGCGGCAGCGCTGCCATGCTCACCGGCTCCGGTCAGGCGGCCAACTTTATGACCATTTTCAACATCGCAGGCGCCGGCGACCATGTGGTCTCCTCCACTGCCATCTACGGCGGCAGCTTCAACCTCTTCAACGTCACCATGCGCCGCATGGGCATCGATTTCACGTTTGTGGATCCCGACTGCACCGAGGAGGAGCTGCGGGCCGCATTCAAGCCCAATACCAAGGCCCTGTTCGGCGAGACCATCGCAAACCCCGCCCTGACGGTTCTGGACATCGAGAAGTTTGCAAAGGTGGCCCATGAGCACGGCGTGCCCCTGATCGTGGACAACACTTTCGCTACTCCCGTCAACTGCCGTCCCTTCGAGTGGGGCGCCGATATCGTCACCCATTCCACCACCAAGTACATGGACGGCCACGCCAGCGCCGTCGGCGGCGTCATTGTCGACTCCGGCAAGTTCGACTGGACCAAGTATCCCGACAAGTTCCCCGGCCTGTGCACTCCCGATGACAGCTATCACGGCGTCACCTACACCGAGCGGTTTGGCATCGAGGGCGCTTTCATCACCAAGTGCACTGCCCAGCTGATGCGGGATCTGGGCTGCATCCAGTCTCCCCAGTCCGCCTTCATCCTGAATCTTGGTCTGGAGAGCCTGCCCTTCCGCATGAAGCAGCACTGCGCCAATGCCCAGATCATCGCTGAGTATCTTCAGAAGCACGAGAAGGTGGCTTGGGTCAAGTACTGCGGCCTGAAGGGCGACAAGTACTATGACCTCGCGCAGAAGTACATGCCGGGCGGCTCCTGCGGCGTCATCTCCTTCGGCCTGAAGGGCGGACGTAAGGCCGCCGAGGTCTTCATGAAGCACCTGAAGCTGGGCTCCATTGAGACCCACGTTGCCGACTCCCGCACCTGTTGTCTGCATCCGGCCTCTGCCACCCACCGCCAGATGACCGACGAGCAGCTGGACGCCGCCGGTGTCGGCGCCGACCTGATCCGCCTGAGCTGCGGTCTGGAGAATGCAAATGACCTGCTGGCCGATCTGGAACAGGCCATCGACAAAACTTAACACAAAAAAAGCTGCTGCCAAACGGCAGCAGCTTTTGCATATGGAACGGAATTACTCTTCGACGACCTCGGCGTCGGGGGCGTTCTTCTTGACGGACTCGATGCCGTTGAGGCAGGAGGCCTTGGCCTTGTAGCCCTCGGAGGTGGCGATGATCTGGCCGTTGGTGGCCTTCAGGCGGAAACGGAACTCACCGGCCTTGTCGGTGTACATCTCGAACTTGGGGTGCTTGACCTGCTCGAAGTTCTCCACGGTCTGATCCTCGATGTTGGCGGCGGGGGCGTTCTTCTGCACGGAGGCGACGCCCTTCAGGCAGGCGTCCTTGGAGTTGTAGACCTCGGAGGTGGCGATGACCTGACCGTTGGTGTGCTTCAGGTCGAACTTGATGCCGGAGGAGACATTGCGGATGACAAATTTGCTCATAATGTTTCGTTCCTTTCTCCACAGTGTGGAAATAATATCTAAAATCATGATAGCATAGTGAGATTTTTTTGTCAATATTGGAAGAAGCGGTATTGACACAAATCGAATCGACGTTTTTCTTGAAATCAAGCTATGGCTGTGGTAAAATGTTTGACATTAACAGGAAGGAGGCCGAGCTATGCCCATTCAGATCCCCAATGACCTCCCCGCAGCGGAGACCCTGAAAAAAGAGAATATCTTCGTCATGACCCAGACCCGGGCGGAGACCCAGCACATCCGTCCTCTGGAGATCGTGCTACTGAATCTGATGCCAACCAAGATCGTGACCGAGACGCAGCTGAGCCGTCTTCTCGGCAACACGCCCCTGCAGGTGCATCTGGAGCTGATGAAGATGTCCACCCACAAATCCAAGAACGTGTCCGCAGAGCATCTGCTGACCTTTTACAAGACCTTTGACGAGCTGAAGGACCGGAAATTCGACGGCATGATCATCACCGGTGCACCGGTGGAGCTGATGGAGTTCGAAGCCGTGGACTATTGGCCGGAGCTGTGCAAGATCATGGAGTGGAGCAAGACCAACGTGCACTCCACCTTCCATATCTGCTGGGGCGCGCAGGCGGGGCTGTACTACCACTACGGCGTCCGGAAGCACACCCTTGACAAGAAGCTTTTCGGTGTCTATTCTCATCGGGCGGACTACAAGCGTTCCATCCTGCTCCGGGGCTTTGACGATGAATTCTGGGTGCCCCATTCCCGCCATACCACCGTTCTGCGGGAGGATCTGGCGGCGATCCCCGGACTGAAGATCGTGGCTTCCTCCCATGAGGCGGGCGTCTACTGTGTCATGAACAAGGAGGGCCGGCAGATCTTCGTCACCGGACACAGTGAGTATGACGCCGATACCCTGAAGCGGGAGTACCTGCGGGACAAGAATCTGGGGCTTCCCATTGATCCTCCGGCCAATTATTTCCCCGATGATGACGATTCTCAGGAGCCCATCGTGCGCTGGCGGGGCCATGCCCACCTGCTGTTCTCCAACTGGCTCAACTATTTCGTCTATCAGACCACACCCTACGATATCATGACCATCGGACAGAACGAGGAGGAGATGTAAGATGACCAAAGCTTTCCAAAGAACTGTGACGCTCCTCCTCGCGCTGGTGACGGTGCTGACGCTCCTGCCTGTGGCGAATGCGGATGCTGCATCCATGAAGCGGGGCAGCAGCGGCACGCAGGTTCGCTACCTGCAGCAGAATCTGATCGGACTTGGCTATCTGACCGGCGATGCCGACGGAAGCTACGGCAAGCAGACGGAATCTGCCGTTCGGGAATTCCAGTCTGCCTACGGATTGACCGTTGACGGCAATGCGGGCAATGCGACCCAGACAGCTCTGCGCAACGCGGTCGTCCGACTGCAGGTGGAGCTGAGTAAGCTGGGCTATAACCCCGGCGGCGCCGACGGCCACTTCGGCAGCAACACGAAAAAGGCGCTGCTGGCGTTTCAGCGTGCAAAGGGCCTGAAGCAGACCGGTACGGCCAACAGCAGCACTTGGGCCGCCATCAATGACCTCAGCGGCGGCATGACGGCAAATTCTGTGGGCCGGGGCAGCTCCGGCACGCAGGTGAAGTATCTGCAGCAGGCCCTGATCGGTCTTGGATTCCTGAGCGGGGAAGCAGACGGAAAGTACGGCACAAAGACCGCCGATGCTGTCCGCAGCTATCAGCGGGCCTACGGTCTGACAGCCGACGGCAGCGCAGGTAAGAAGACCATGACCTCCCTGAAAAATACCGTGGTGGCCCTCCAGAGCGATCTGGCCCGCCGTGGCTACGAAAGCGGCACCATCAACGGCGTCTACGGAAACGGCACCAAATCCGCCGTCAAGGCCTACCAGCGCTATGTGGGCGTGGCGGTCACCGGCGTCGCCGGGCCCAAGACCATGGTCAAGCTCTATGGCTATTCTTTGGGCGGCAGCGATAACGGCAATGACAGCGCCAAGGTCTACAAGACCTGGATCGACTCTCTGTATCAGGACGGCGACTATCGCAAGATCTACTACGGAAGCTATGGCGAATACTCTACTACGGTTCATAACTCCGGATGCGGCGGTGTGGCGCTGGCTATGGCGCTGAACGCCATGATGGACACCGATCGATATACCGGCCAGAACGTCATGCAGTGGTTTGCCGACAACGGCTATTACTATGGCAAGGGCACCTATCAGTCCGGTATCTGGAAGTACCCCAGATGGCTGGGCATTGGCAGCACCTACTGCGATACGGCTTCGTCCCTGATCTCCCATCTGAAGCAGGGCCGGCTGGCTGTTGCACTCATCAAGGACAAGACCGGCGATGAGTTCTTCACCTACTCCGGAAGCAGAGGTCACTACATTCTGCTTTCCGGCTACCGGGAGAAGGACGGAGTAGATCAGGTTTTTGTCAACAACCCCCTGAGCTGGAAGTCCAGCAAGTGGTTCGACATCGATGATCTGATGGACAACGTCTGCAACGAGTGGCAGGGCTACGAAAACAGCTTTGTCATCATCTATAAGTGAGCAATACCCCGGAAGCGGCTGCTTCCGGGGTTCATTCATTTCATGTGCTTGTAAAGCCCGATGGCAATTTCAATGATGGCGGAGCCGGCCAGTGCGATCATGTAGAACAGAAGCGCAAATTCGCCGCCTCCAAGGCCGAAGGCTCCGGAGTGGACATCAAAAACGGAGAAAAACAGCACCTGTAAAACGCAGCCCAGCAAATGGGTGTGTGTCAGCGGTTTCGGGCTGATGCAGCACCAGGACACATGAACAAATAACACTGCGATTGCGCAAAACAGAAAGGCGTCGGAGTATTCATGGATCAGTGCAAATGCAAGAATCATGTTCAGTCCGTGAAGCGCAAGGGTGGGGAAGTGGATGTATTTCACAGAGAACGCCTCCTTTCATCCATATTGTACAATGACGGAAAGAAAAATACAAGGGCAGATGGTAAAAGTTCATAATTCTCCGGTTGTATTTTTCATGTGAAATTGGTATAATAATGAAAATCATGATATGAGGAGGAGACGATATGAAACTCTGGATCGACGGACGCGAAATTGATGCGAAGACCGGACAGACGCTGCTGGAGCTGGTACGGGAATTGGGGTTGGATGCAGATCGGCTTTCTACCCGTCCCATCGCCGCGAAGATCGCCGGCGAGACCTTTACGCTGAACTATGTCCCTGTGCGGCTGAAGGAGCAGCTCGACCCCACTGCGCCCCAGCGCCGGGCTATGGCAGCCTCCAAGGGTGTGGTGAAGCTCCTGCGCTATGGCGATTCCACCGGACGGGAAGCCTATACCCGGACGGTCCAGTTTGTGCTGTTTCTGGCGCTGCGGCAGCTTTATCCCGGCGTAACGGCGAAGATGAACTGCACCGTCGGGCAGGGACTCTATATTCAGGTGCTGTCCGAGGCGTTTGATGCCGCCGCACTGAAAGAAAGGGTCGCGTCGCTGATCGAGGAGGATATCCCCCTCCTGCGCAAGCGCATCACCACTGCGCAGGCCATCGATTATTTCAGAAATGACGGTCAGGAGGACAAGGCACGTCTTCTTCGCTACCGCACAGCGCCCTACTTCGACGTGTACACCCACGGCGATTTCGCGGATTATTACTACGGCGAGATGATGCCTTCCACGGGCTACATCACCGTTTGGGATATCATCCCCGTGGAGGGCGGTTTCATGTTTATTTTCCCGAACCCCCTGAACCCCGATGAGCTGGCGGCCTTCAACGAGATGCCCCATTTCTTCCGGGTTTTCAACGAGGGTGAGCGGTGGTGTGAGCTGCTGGATTGCTCCACGGTGGCAGATCTGAATGAGCTGGTGGAATCCGGAAAGATCCGGGAGCTGATCCGGGTCAACGAAGCCCTCCACGAAAAGAGCTACTCCCAGATGGCGGACATGGTCATCAGCCGGGGCGCCAAGGCTGTCATGCTGGCGGGCCCCAGCTCCTCCGGCAAAACGACCTCGGCCAATCGACTGGCGGTGCAGCTCCGGGTCCACGGCAAGCGGCCCATCCTCATGAGTCTGGACGACTACTATATCGACCGGGATAAGATCGCCCCCGGCCCCGACGGAAAGCTGGATCTGGAGCACATCAACACCATCGACACCGACCTCTTCCGGGCTGACCTGAAGCGTTTGCTCAGCGGCGAGGAGGTGGAATTGCCCTCCTTCAGCTTTAAGCTGGGAAAGCGTGTCTGGCTGGGCCATAAGCTGAAGCTCCACGAGGACAGCGTCATCATTGTAGAGGGACTGCACGCCCTGAATCCTGCGCTGCTGCCCGAGGACATTGCTCCCAATCTGGTGTTCCGTATGTACGTCAGTGCTCTGATCCCCCTGAACCTCGACAACCATAACCGGATCCCGACCTCCTATCTGCGGCTTCTGCGGCGCACCGTCCGGGATTTTGAGAGCAGAGGATCTTCCGTGGAGCACACCATGGGTATGTGGGACAGTGTTCAGGCCGGCGAAAAGCGCTGGATCTTCCCCTATCAGGAGAACGCCGACGTGATTTTCAACAGCTCCACCCTCTATGAGCTTGCGGTGCTGAAAAAGCACATCTACCCGCTGCTGGATGCAGTTCCTCCGGAGGAAAGCTGCTACGACGAGGTTCGCGCCATCGTCAAGATCTTGAATTTTGTAAAGGAGGCAGACGTTGACGACGAGATCCCGCCCACCAGTTTGGTGCGGGAATTCATCGGCGGCAACGCATTCTACAGATGATCTATACCGAACTGACCATCAGGGCCATGAATCTGGCCTATGAAGCCCACCATGGGCAGCTCGACAAGGGCGGCGTGCCCTATATCTTCCATCCGATCCATCTGGCGGAGGGCATGGACGACGAGATTTCCACCTGCGTGGCCCTGCTCCACGACACCGTGGAGGATACCGATGTGACCTTGGAGGAGCTGGCAGAGCGCTTTCCCCGGGAAATCGTGGAGGCCGTCGATCTGCTGACCCACCGGGAGGGCGTGGAGTATTTCGACTATGTCCGGGCCATCAAGGCCAATCCCGTTGCTGTCAAGGTCAAGCTGGCAGACCTCGCCCACAACGGCGACCCCAAGCGGATTAGCAATCAGGGAAATGCCGAAAAGCGGCGCATCAAATACGCCGCTGTCCGGAAGATTTTATTGGAGGAAGCATGAAAACCGAACTGCTGACCTGCTGCCGGACCGAGGCGGAGCTGGAGCAAATGCGGCTCAGTGAGGAATCCGGCGACCGCCGGGCCCGATACCTCATCCAGTCCAATCTTGCTGCGGAAAAAAACGGCTGGCGCTGTACCGTCTGCGGACGCTTTCACCCCATGGTTGAGCTCCGTCACAATGGAATCACGCTCGATTTGAAGCCTCTTTCCAAGCCTCTGGGGCGGCGGCTGAAATACAAAAAGGCCGCCTGTATTTTCCGGGGAGACAACTATTACGCCACCAACAAAAAGACCCTGCAGCGCTTTGAGATCGATGCGTCCGGAAGCGGTGTCCTGTCCGACGAAACGCCCATCATGGGAGGTACGGAATATGTCACCGTATCCTGCGATGGCCGCTGGATTGCCACGGAGACTTTCGGGAATACTGCCGCTGTCATCGATGTCAAGACCAAGGAAACCATCGCTAAACGGCGGAAGTTCCACGCCAACGGAACATTTCGCTTTGTGAGCAGCGACCGGTTGGTGTACTTCCGGCATGACGAGGGTATCTTCCTCTGGAACTTCCGGGAGAATCGGGAAACGTGCCTCTGGAAGCCGCCGGAGGAATGGAGGGAGCCAAACCTCCGGCCTGTGGTGTGCTGTTTCAATGTGCTGGAACCGGGAGACGAAAAGCTGGTCTATCAGGTCAGCGCAGGGTGGCGAAATTATGTTCTGGTACTGGACAGACTGACGCCTTTCGAGCCTATCCGACTCCCGGATGCACCTGCCCTATGCTACCTGACCTACTGTGCCGGACGCTATATCCTGCCCGTTCAGGATCGGGCGTTGGTTTATAACGAGGAATTCCGGCTGACGGACGAGCTGTGCTGCCCGGAGATCATCAGCCGCAATGACGGCGGCCTTTTCCCTGTCGTGGCATTTATGGGAGCCACTCCCCATCATGTCCATCTGTCACCGAACGGAATGTGGGCTCTCTTTGATTTCCATACAGAGCTGGTGCTGAAAAATCTGGAGACAGACGAGATCCGCTACTTCCTCTGGAACAATTGGACCACCAGCAACGGAGCCGGCTTTCTGGATGATAACAGTCTCTGGTATACTTGGGCTGACTCGACCTACATCATGAATATCTGAAAACACCCGGTCCGTTTGGACCGGGTGTTCCGATTAAAAATGATGCAAGATCAGCTCAGCCGCTACCTTCAACCCGGGCAGCAGGCTGTCGATTTCCACATATTCCTCCCGGGTGTGGGCGCCGGCACCCATGACGCAGCCGGGGCAGATGGCGGGGATCCCCATGCTCAGGGGCACGTTGCAGTCTGTGGAGCCGGAGGTCAGGGCAGGGGAGAAGCCGTAATGCGCTTTCACCGCTGCGGCTGCCCGGGCTGCCAGAGCGGAATTGTCCACATCCACCCCACAGGGACGGTCGCCCACCACTTCTATGTCAATTTGAACACCTTTTGCGCGGAATTCCTCCACAATGTCGTCGAATTTCGCCTCCATGATGGCGAGTCCCTCCCACCCGTCGGAACGAAACTCGAAGAGCATCTCAGCATTCTGGGCGATGGTGTTGACGGAGGTGCCGCCGGAGACGGTGCCGACGTTGTAGGTGGTGCGGCCGATGCGGGGGACTTCCATCTCATACAGCCGGGAAATGAGCTGTGATAATTGGGCGATGGCATTGGGGGCGCCGAAACGGGCGTAGGAATGGCCGCCCTCGGCGGTCACCCGGACGCGGTAACGCTTGGAGCCCACGGCCTTGGTGACGATGGCGTTGGCGTTGCCGTCAAAGGTGACGAATTCTTTCACACGGCTTCCGAAATCTGCCATGATTTTTCTGCATCCCTTGAGATTGCCGAGGCCCTCCTCGCAGGAGTTGATGACCAGCAGCACGCCGCAGTTTTGGGGGCTGAGCTTTTGCTCAGCGATATATCCCGCCACGGTCAGCAGCGCCACAGCGTTGGCGGTATCATCGCCCACACCGGGACAGTAAATCCGCCCGTTTTCGATCTTCAGGGGCAGGGGAGCGGTGTCCGGAAAGACCACGTCCGAGTGGGCCATGAAGACCATCAAGTCGTTCTCACCGGTGTCGCCGATGGGATAGATGACATTTTTGGCTTCGTCGATGTACGCGCCCTCGGCACCTTTAGAGCGGAGCCAGTCCAGACAAAATCGGGCCCGAAGCTCCTCGTGATGGCTGGGCGCGGGGATCTGGGTCAGATTGGTGAGAAGCTTCAGCGCTTCGTCAGAGCGGGATTCGATATCGTTCCATGCAATGTGTTTCACGTTGTTCTCTCCTGTCCGTGCAGTGTGCAAAAAGACCACACCTGACGGTGTGGTCTTGGCGGAGTGAGAGGGATTTGAACCCTCGCGCGGCTTTTGACCGCCTACTCCCTTAGCAGGGGAGCCCCTTCGGCCTCTTGGGTATCACTCCGAATCATACGCTGTTCAATTCGTACTATGGCATTCTAGCATATGATGGGATGTTTGTCAAGCACCAAATCAGGAGAAAAACCAAAAGGCCAGAAAAATCTGGACAACCAGAATAGCGGGGATGCCGACGGTGAATTTGGGATGCTTGGTCTTATGGCGGAAGAGATACATGCCGATCAGGGCACCCACGCTGCCGCCGAGGGCGGCGCTGAGCATCAGCGTCCGCTCGGGGATGCGCCAGAGATTCTTTCTTGCCTTGAACTTGTCCGCAAGCATAAGGACGAGGGCCAGTGCATTGATTAGGAGAAGATAGAGCTTGAGATAATCCATTTTGATCGAACCTTTTTGGGAGGTATGGGTATGAGGAAACTGGTATGTCTGCTGGTACTGATGACGACGCTGTCCGGCTGCGTGAATATGACGGAGCCGGTGTTTGAAACAATTGCCGACGAGATCGAAAAGCCCGTGGCAGCGGAGCCAAAGCCGATTGCCGTGTGGCTGCCTGATGACGCGGCTGCCCAGACCGTGGCAGACGGCGATACAGGGAAGTGCTATACGTGGGGCGAGTGTGAGCTTCGCCTCCAGACTCTGTCCAGCGGCGATATCCGAACGACGCTTCAGAAGCTCTCGGGGCTGTCTCCCGATAAGCTGACTGTGATGGAATACCGGCGGGACGGTCTGCAGATCTACCAGACCGTTTGGTCCGCCACCGGCGAGGAGGGAATCACGCTGGGCCGGTGCATGGTGGCCGATGACGGGGATTACCACTACTGCATCAGCCTGCTCAGCCCCGAGGACGCGGACGTTGCCGAGGATTTTGCGCAGATCTGTGCAAGTCTTGACCTGAGCGGAGAGACAAGCGAAAAATAGCCTCAGGTGTGCTGGTCGACTGCGATCTGGGCCAGTTCACGGCATCGGTCGGCAACATGTGTGGGGAAGACGATTTTTGCCTTTTCTCCGAAACCGATGACCCAGCTCAGGAAAATCGGCGACACCGCCACATCCACCACAAAGGTGAAATGCTCCTCTCCGTCGGGGATCAGCATAAGGTCGTGGCCGAACCGGTCGATGACCACGTTGGTTAGGCTCCGGTGAAAGCGGAGCTTGACGCTGGCGGTCTCGCCGGAGTACATCTGGAATAACTGATTGGCGTGTTCCACCAGCCGGGCTCCCGTGAGCTCGGGGCAGGGGACACGCTTTTCTTCTGTCAATTGGATGTCCGTCATGCGGTCGACGCGGTAGTGGGTAACGCCGTGCCGGGGGGAATGGGCCAGCAGGTAGCAGTTTTCGTTGTCCTGACAAAGGCCGTAGGGGCTGGCCTGATAGGGCTTGTCCCGATACTTCCGCTTGCCGTCGATGCCCCAGTCGAAGTAGCGGAAGGTGATCTGAACGCCCGCAGAAATGGCGTCCTGAATGGCGTCGACGTTGTAGTAGATCGTTTCATTCATGCTCTTGACCCGCCGGTCGATGACCACATCCCGGTGCATGAGGCGCTCATCGTAGCGGTTGCACTCCCGGCAGAGCTTGGCGATCAGCTCCCGGGATTTCTTTTCGGTCAGAAATCGGCTGGACTGGACGGCGTCGATGAGCAGCTTTAATTCCGGCAGCTCGAAATTTCGAGAGCCGATGTAGTAGCCGCCGTTTTTGCCCCGGCGGTTGAGAATGTCGATGCCGAAGTCCTGCAGAGCCCGGATGTCGGAATAGATGGATTTGCGCTCGCACTCGATGCCGCGGTTTGCCAGCATGGTGATGAGCTCCTGCGCGCCCACGGGATGGTCTTCATCAGAGTTGCGTTCGAGGTAGTCCCGGATGTAGAGAAGCTTCAGCTTCTGGTTGTCGGATTTTGGCATATTGGGTCATCTCCTTTTGGATAGAGTACCATATTGCGTACATATTGTCAAATGGGCTGATTTGCATTTCCGGGGAAACAGTGGTATAATATCCCAAAAAAGAAACGGAGGAAACCATTATGCCATACATCGGATGTCACTTATCTTCCACCAAGGGAAACTATGATATGGTGAAGACCGCCCGGAGGATCGGAGCGGATACCTTCGCCTTTTTCACCCGAAATCCCCGGGGCTCCAAGGCCAAGCCCATCGATGAGGCGGACTGCAGAATGGCCATGGAAGCCCTGAAGGAATTCGGCTTCGGACCGCTGGTGGCCCATGGCTCCTACACCATGAACCTCTGCACCAAGGATCCCGATGCCCGGGCCTTTGCGGCGCAGGTGCTGAAAGAGGACCTGGCGCGGATGGCCTATCTGCCCGGTCAATTCTACAATTTTCACCCGGGCTCCCACGTGGGTCAGGGTACGGACGTGGGCATTGCCCAGATCGCAGATGCCCTGAAAGCGGCGCTGGCGCCCGGATATCCCGTCACCGTGCTGCTTGAGACCATGGCGGGCAAGGGCAGCGAGGTGGGCGGCCGGTTTGAGGAGCTGAAGGCCATCATCGACGCCGTGGGCTCCGACCGCGTCGGCGTATGCCTCGATACCTGCCACGTCTACGACGGCGGGTATGACATTGTCGGCGATCTTGACGGAGTGCTGGCGGAATTTGAACGGGTCATCGGTCTTGACCGGCTGAAGGCGCTCCACATCAACGACAGCAAAAATCCCTTCGCCAGCCATAAGGACCGCCATGAATGCATCGGTGCGGGCAGTCTGGGTGCGGACTTTTTTGAGAAGCTGGTGAATCATCCGCTCCTTGCGGACAAGCCCATGATCCTCGAAACGCCCAACGAGCTCCCCGGCTATCAGGCAGAAATCGAGCTGCTCCGGGGAAAAATTAAGAAAAACTTCATTTGACATATTCCGGAAGTGGGAGTATCTTGAAATTGATCGGTTTCCCAACCGGAAAGGAGGTGGGTTATGGATCGTCTGACGGAAATCCTGAACGGTCTGCCCATTGATTTTGCAAATGTATATATCGCCCTGCTGCGCATTGCGGCACCGGCGCTGATGATCTGGATTCTATGGCGGACGGGAAAGCCTCTGCTGTCTTTCCGGAGAGAGCCGGAGATCTGGGCCATTCTGCGTCAGAGCGACGGCACCGGCCTGCCGGTGAAGCACTGGGAGAATATCATCGGCAGCCATAAGTCCTGCGATATCGTCATACCGCTGGTTACGGTTTCGCGGAATCACGCGGTTCTGACCCGCTATGACGACGGAAGCTGGACGGTCAGCGACGCCGATTCCAAAAACGGTGTGAAGGTCAATGGCAAAAAAGTCGATATTGCGGCGCTGGAGCCGGAAGATATCATTGAACTGGGCGGTCTGAAGCTCCGTCTGGAGCCCATCACCGCGGAACAGGAGGCCCATCTGGCGCGACTGCGCACCAAGGCATCCTCGGGTCTGACGTCCATTCTGAACGTGCTCCTGCTGACGCTGCTGCAGACCATGTGCTGTCTGGCGTTTCTGCTGAACGGTGATCCGGAGCACGCATTCGACATTGTGCTGGGCTTCGGCGGCATCGCACTGGCCCAGTGGCTGGTATTGGGATTCTACGCTGCCATCCGCCGGTCGGCATTTGAGGTGGAGACCATTGCCTTTTTCCTGTGCACCATGGGCATGAACGTCATCGCCGCCACGGTGCCCGGGGAAGCGGTGAAGCAGCTCATCGCCATGGCCATCGGTCTGGGCGTCTTTTTCCTCGTGGGCTGGTCCCTGCGGGATCTGGAGCGGGCCAAGGTGGTGCGCTACGGCGCATCGGTGCTGGGCATTGCGTTCCTTGTGGTTACGCTGCTGTTCGGCAAAGAGATCTACGGCGCAAAAAACTGGCTGATCATCGGCGGTTTTTCTATCCAGCCCTCGGAGCTGAGCAAGCTCTGCTTCGTCTTCGCTGGCGCAAGCACCATGGATCGGATTCTGAAGAAGCGGAATCTGATCGGCTTTATCGTCTATTCCGTGGTGCTGTGCGGATTGCTGGCGCTGATGAATGATTTCGGCACGGCGCTGATCTTCTTTGTGACGTTCCTGTCCATCGCCTATATGCGTTCGGGCAGCATCGGAACCATCGGCCTTGCCTGTACGAGCCTTGGATTTGCGGGCGTCATTGCCCTGAAAATCGCGCCCCATGCCCTGCGCCGGTTCTCTGTCTGGCGCCACATCTGGGAAGACCCGCTGGGCCGTGGCTATCAGCAGACCCGGAGCCTGATGTGCATGGCCTCCGGCGGCCTGCTGGGTCTGGGCGCGGGCAACGGCTGGATGAAGCGCCTCTTTGCCAGCGACACCGACGTGGTCTTCGCCACGGTTTCGGAGGAATGGGGTCTGATCGCCGCATTCGCCATGGTGGCGGCGGTGGTCATACTGGCGTTCTTCTGCCTGCGTTCTGCCCCGCTTGGCCGCAGTAGCTTCTATACGATTGGCGCCTGTACCGCGGCAAGCGTTTTGCTGGCTCAGACGATGCTGAACGTCATGGGCACCATCGATCTGCTGCCTTTCACGGGCGTCACATTCCCCTTTGTTTCCAACGGCGGCAGCGCCATGATTTCTGCATGGGGTCTGATGGCGTTTGTCAAGGCTGCGGACACCCGTCAGAATGCCAGCTTTGCCATCCGCAGACCCAAGAAGAACCGGGAGGTGACGGAATGAACCGCGTTGCAAACCGAAGCACCATTGCACTGATCCTTGCGGTGATCCTCCTCGGCGGTATGTGCCTGTTCGCGGTGGAGTATGCCATGAATGCGGGAAATTGGGTGATTTTTGAAGGAAATCCCCATGTCTATACCGGTAGCAACATCGGCTGCGGCATCATTTATGACCGGTCCGGAGTTGTTCTTCTGGATTCCTCCGACACGCGCACCTATGCCGATGATGCAGCCGTCCGAAAGGCCACCATCCACTGGCTTGGTGACCGCTACGGCTATATCAGCGCGCCGGCGGTGACGGCCTATGCTGGCGATATGGCAGGGTACGATTTCCTCAATGGCCTCTACGGCTATTCCGGTACCGGCGGTAGCGCCGAGCTGACCATTTCGGCCGAGCTGCAGAAGACTGCCCTCGAGGCCCTCGGCAAGAAGAAGGGCACCGTGGCCGTATATAACTATAAGACCGGCGAGATCCTCTGTGCCGTTTCCACCCCCAACTATGATCCGGACAACGTACCGGATATCGACGAGGGCAGCAGTAAGTACGAGGGAATCTACGTCAACCGCTTCACCCAGACCTCCTACGTCCCCGGCTCGGTCTTCAAGCTGGTGACCGCCGCAGCGGCACTGGATACACTGGACAATGCCATGCAGATCGAATTCCGCTGCGACGGTGTCTACGAAATGTCCGGCGGCAAAGTCAAATGCACCGGCGAGCACGGTACGATTGGCCTGAAGCGGGCCCTGCAGAAGTCCTGCAATTGCTACTTCGCCCAGCTCAGTGAGGTTCTGGGAGCGGATACATTGGAGCGGTATGTAAAGGAATTCCGGATCACCGAGCCCGTCCGTTTCGACGGCATCACTACCGCCAAGGGTTCTTTCAGCGTGGAGGATGCCTCCGCCCAGCAGATCGCGTGGGCGGCCATCGGTCAGCACTTGGATACCATCAATCCCTGCCGATACATGACCTTTATGGGTGTCATCGCCGGCGGGGGAAAGGCGGCAGAGCCATATATCGTCGAATCCGCAGGTGCCGGCGTCTTCGGCGGCTATCAGGCATCTGCAAATTCCACAGGGCGGCTGATGGATGAAGATACCGCCAAGGCGCTGGGGGAGCTCATGCGCAATAACGTGGAGAACCAGTACGGCGACGACAATTTCCCGGGCCTGACGGTCTGCGCCAAGTCCGGCACCGCCGAGGTGGGCGGTGATCAGAAGCCCAACGCCACCTTCGCGGGCTTCTGTGCCGATGAGGACTACCCTCTGGCCTTCATGGTGGTGGTGGAGGACGCCGGCTCCGGCGCAAAGACCTGTATCCCCATCATTTCTGAAGTCCTTGCAGCCTGCAAAGAGCTGCTGGACAGCGAGTAAAAATCCATGACCGCCCCGCATAGAATGTGCGGGGTGGTTTTTTATGTGTCGGAAAAATTGGGTCAGCGCTGCGGCGCTCATCGGCTTCGGCGGGGGGATCCTGTCGGGGCTTCTGCTGGAATCCGCTTTCGTCACGCTGCTTGTGGGGATGGCGGCAATTGGTGCGGGTGTTTGGCTGCTGAACGGAAACTGCCGGGCATAATTCCGGAATCCTTGAATAGAATCTAGTATTCTATGCAAGGAGGATGGGAAAATGGACATTCCATTTGAAAAGACCGAAAACATGTTTTGGCAGCAGAAGCTTTATGCGCCGGTGATGCAGGAGGAGGCGCAGGAATTCAGACTGCCTGAGAGCCTGCCGGACATCGGGCGGGTCATCGGCGCGTGGGGACAGGCGATGCTCCGGAACAAGGAATGGCGAGACAATCACGTGGTCATGAACGGCGGCGTCATGGTCTGGGTGCTATACGCGCCCGAGGATGGCAGCGCCCCCAGACGGGTGGAGAGCTGGATTCCCTTCAGCGCCCGGATGGAGCATCATCAGGACGGGGAGTCCATCGTCCGGGCAGAGTGTCTGCTGTGCAGCGTGGATGCCCGGAATGTGGCAGGGCGGAAACTGATGCTCCGCGCGTCCGTGGGCCTCATGGTGCAGACCATGACCCGGAAAAAGGCCCTGCTTTGCAGTCCGGGACAGCTTCCCGAGGACATTCAGCTTCTGGAGCGGGCTTATCCGATGGTTCTGACCCGGGAGGCCGGGGAGCGCAGCTTCCTTGCCGACGAGGTGGTGTCCATGGAGCGCAGGCCTGAGCGCATCCTCTATTATCGGATTTCCCCCCGGGTCTGCGAGCAGAAGGTACTGGGGAGCCGTGCGGTGTTCCGCGGTGTGGGGGAGCTGCACCTGCTGTGTCAGGACGATCAGGAGCAGCTTTTCTGCGCGGACGTGGAGGTCCCCTTTGCCCAGTACCTTGATCTGGATGGGGACTATGATGACGGCGCAGAGGTGAGCTGTATCCTCTGTGTCACTTCCCTCGAGGCAGAGCCGGAGGGGGAGGGCGTCCGCGTGCGCTGCGGATTGATGAGTCAGTACATCATCAACGCCCCGACGGTCATCCGATGTGTGGAGGATGCCTATAGTCCTCGGCGGGAGCTGGAACCGGTCATGGAGGAGGTCGTGCTTCCTGCATGGCTCGACGAGCAGGTGCGCCAGATCGAGCTGCAGGAGCGGCTGACGGGGGAGGATGTGCCGGTCGACGCCATTTTCTTCCCGGATGTTCCCATGGTGACACGTCAGCCCGGCAGCGCGGAGATCCGCATGGGCGGTAGCTTCCAGACGCTTGCCGCAGCGCCCGACGGGAGCCTGCACTGCAAGACCGTGAAATCCTACCGCTCGGAAACGATGCCTACGGAATGCGACACCGTCCCGTGCACATGGCTCCGGGGCGGTACGGAGCTGCGCAGGGAGGGAAGCGGCTGGTCCGTCGGAGCACGGCTGGAGACGAAGTTCTCCAGCATCAGCACAAAACCCATCACAACGGTGACCGGCATGAAGGCAGGGGAGCGCAGGACACCGGACCCGGAGCGGCCCAGCGTCATCATTCGCGCGAAAAAGCCGGAGGAGAGTCTGTGGGATATTGCGAAATACTGCGGCTCCACCGTCAGCGCCATCCAGCGGCTGAACAAGCTGGAGCGGGAACCGGAGGAGAACCGGCTGCTGCTGATCCCGGTGGTTTAGTCATGAAAAAAGAAGAAATTTCTTGAAAATAATGCTTGATTTTTGGCAATCCCTGTGCTATGATAACCGAGTCTGAAAAACAAAGGTGAGTCCTCTGCGGTGCCGGGAACCATATCGCCGGAGCAAACGCCGTATGAACGCCCAATATTAAGGAGGACATAGATATGGATTTGGTTAAGGCACTGAGCAGCCAGTACATGAAGCCTGAGCTGCCCGAAATGCGTGTTGGCGACACCGTTCGCGTTCACGTCCGCATCAAGGAAGGTTCTCGTGAGAGAATCCAGGTGTTCGAGGGTGTCATCATTGCCCGCAAGCATGGCGGCATCGGCGAGACCATCACTGTCCGCCGTGTTTCCTACGGCGTCGGCTGTGAGAAGGTTTTCCCCGTTCACTCTCCCCGCGTTGCTGACATCGAGACCGTCCGCAAGGGCAAGGTCCGCCGCGCTAAGCTGTACTACCTGCGCGAGCGCTTCGGTAAGGCCGCTAAGATCAAGGAGAAGATCTGATTTAAAATTCCATAAAAAAAGAGGGCTTGCCCTCTTTTTTTATTGCCCAATTTCGTGTATAATCATCATGAGTTTTTGTGCGCTTGTTCTTTGATGGATTAGGAGGATCGAATTGGCTATCTTTAAGAGAAGACCGCAGCAGCCTGAGAAGAATATGAACTTTGCAGAGAGCTGTCTGGCTTACCTGCATGACATTGTCTATATTCTCGCGCTGATTCTGCTTTTGTTTACATTTTGCGTACGCATCGTCATCGTGTCGGGCTCGAGCATGTTCCCGACGCTGGTGGACGGAGACTATCTGCTGCTGATCAACAATCCCCTATGTGGGGAGCTGGAGCAGGGCGATATCGTGGTCGCAGCCATGGATCGCTTCCGGGGTGGTGAGGCCATCGTCAAGCGGGTCATCGCCACCGAGGGTCAGACCGTGGACATCGACTTCCGGGCTGGCATCGTCTATGTGGACGGCGTGGCGCTGGAGGAGGACTATATCAACACCGCCACACATCTGTCCGAGGGCATGGAGTTCCCGCTGGTGGTGGATGAGGGCTGTGTTTTCCTGATGGGCGACAACCGGGGAGACTCCCGGGACAGCCGCGCTCCCGAAATCGGACTGGTGGACGAGCGTGAGATTCTGGGCCGGGCGGTGTTTTTGGTGCTGCCGGGCACGGGACGGGGCGAATATACCGTCGAACGGGATTTCGGACGGATCGGAGGATTGAGCTGATGGATGAGAAAATGAATATTCAGTGGTATCCGGGTCACATGACCAAGACCCGGCGCCAGATGGAGGCCGACCTGAAGCTGGTGGACGCGGTCTGCGAGATCGTGGACGCCCGGATCCCCATGTCCAGCCGGAACCCGGACATTGATGCCATTTTCGGCTCCAAGCCCCGGATCGTCATTCTCAATCGGATGGATCTGGCGGATCCCAAGGCCACCAAGGCTTGGGCTGCCTATTTCAAGAGCCTTGGCTATGCGGTGGTCATCACCGACTGCAAGAGCCGGAAGGGCATTTCCGATTTCACCCCCGCTGTGCGTACCGTTCTGGCGGAGAAGATCGCCCGGAATGCGGCCAAGGGCATGAACAAGCCCATGAAGGTCATGGTGGTGGGCATCCCCAATGTGGGCAAGTCCACCCTCATCAACCAGATCTCCGGCCGCAAGGGCGCCAAGGCGGAGAACCGCCCCGGCGTCACCCGAGGCAAGCAGTGGGTCACTGTGGACAGCGGTTTGCTGCTTCTGGACACCCCCGGCATCCTGTGGCCCAAGTTTGAAGACCCCGAGGTGGGCATGAAGCTGGCCTACACCGGCGCGGTCAAGGAGGATATCCTCGATGTGGAGGAGCTGGCAGTCTTCCTGATGAAGCTGCTGTGGACCCACTACCCGGACGCAGTCAAGGCCAGATATGGCATCGACATGCCCACAGACGCCACCGGCTACGAGCTTCTCGAAGCTGCCGGACGCAAACGCGGTTTCCTGATGGCAAGAGCCGAGGTCAATACAGAGCGCATGGCAAAGGTGCTGCTGGACGAATACCGGAGCGGCAAGCTGGGCAAATTCACCCTCGAAATGCCGCCTGTGCAGGAGGTTTCCAATGAATAAGATCGATATGTGGGAGATCGAGAACGGCCTGAACGTGGGCGTTATCTGCGGCGTGGACGAGGCCGGCCGGGGCCCTCTGGCGGGACCCGTGTGCGCAGCAGCCGTGATTCTGCCCGAGGGCGAGATCATCCCCGGTCTGAATGACAGCAAGAAGCTCACCGACAAGAAGCGCCGGGAGCTGTTCCCCATCATCAAGGAGAAGGCCGTGGCCTACGGCATCGCCTTCGCAACTGAGCAGGAGATCGACGAGATCAACATCCTGCAGGCCACGTTCCTTGCCATGAAGCGGGCCATCGCCCAGCTGGAAGGGAAGGCGGACTTTGCCCTGATCGACGGCAACCGGGAGACGGATTTCGGCATTCCCTGCCAGACCGTCATCAAAGGCGACAGCCGCAGCGCCAACATTGCCGCTGCTTCCGTGCTGGCCAAGGTCACCCGTGATCTGTACATGGAGGAGCTGGCGGAGAAGTACCCGGGCTACGGTTTCGAGATCCACAAGGGTTACGGCACCAAGGCCCATTACGCTGCCCTCACCGAACACGGAATGTGTGACGCCCATCGGCGGAGCTTTTTGAAGAAGTTCTATGGGGAGAAGTAATCTCCTCGGCGGCTGGGGCGAGGCGCTGGCTGCCGAATATTTGAGAAAGAAGCGCTATGAGATCGTGGCCGCCGGCTGGCGTTGCCGCTTCGGCGAGATCGACCTGATCGTGAAGAATCAGAAATATCTGGCCTTTGTGGAGGTGAAGCTGCGCAAATCTGACCGGTTTGCCTCTGCCGTGGAGTATGTGGACCGCCGCAAGCAGGATCGCCTGCGTGTTACGGCATCGCTCTATCTAAGCCGGAATCCCACCAATCTGCAGCCCAGATTCGACGTCATCGAGATCTATGCCCCCCAGGGGATGGAGACGAAGACGCCGCAGATCATTCATTTGGAGGATGCATTTCAATGAGACTGCCTGTTTTTGACCTGCACTGCGACACGGCGCTGGCCCTGAGTGAGCGCGCCGACGGCTATAAATCCCTGCGCCGCAACGACTGCCACATCGATCTGGAGCGGGCAGGGGAGCTGGGGGGCTACGCCCAGTGCTTTGCCATGTTTACCACCCCCGACTTCGATCAGTGGTTCGGAAAGCCCGCGACGGAGGTTTTCGACGCCATGCTCGGGAATCTCGAGCAGGAGCTTGCCCGGAACGCAGACATCATCGCAAAGGCCGGTTCCACCGCCGAGATCGAAGCAAATCATAGGGCAGGGAAGATGTCTGCCATCCTGACCCTCGAGGGCCCCGCTGGGATCAACTTCGACGCCGGACGGCTGGAGGAGCTGTACAGCCGGGGCTTCCGGATCTCCACGCTGGGCTGGAATGAGAAAAACATCCTGACCGGCTCCCACAGAACCGGCGGCGGTCTGACCGACGCGGGTCGGGAATACGTCCGGGAGTGCCAGCGACTGGGCATCCTCGTGGATGTGAGCCACATCTCCGATGAGGCGTTCTGGGATATCATGAAGATCACCGAGGCGCCCATTGTGGCCTCCCATTCCAATCTGCGCTCTGTGTGCGATCACAGCCGGAACCTGACGGAGGACATGTATCGGGCCATCGTCGAAACCGGCGGCACCGCGGGCATCAATCTCTGTGCGCCTTTCATCAGGGAAAGCGGCGCGGATTTCGATGCCACCTGCGACCATATCTTCCGGATGCTGGAACTGGATCCCACCGGAGAGCACGTCTCTCTGGGCGGCGATCTGGACGGCTGCGACGAGCTGCCCGCCGGATTCGTGGGCATCCAGAGCTACAATGCCTTGGCCGACCGGCTACATGAGCGCGGTCTGGACGAAATAACCATCCGTAATATTTACTGGAACAACACGATGGGAGTGATGGATCGTGCTGTACGCAACCACCAGAAGTAAAGTTGCCACCTATACCGCCCAGCGTGCGCTGAAGGAGGAGCGGGCTCCCGATGGGGGATACTATGTCCCCACCGGCCTGCCGGTCTACGCATCCGATGAGCTGGAAGCGCTGTTCAGGGAACAGCCCGCGGAGATCGTGGCCCGGATCCTCAACGGCTTTTTCAAGACGAAGCTGGGACGCTACGATGTGGAGTTTGCTGTGGGTAAGCGGCTGTTTGGCCTTGCCCACATCAGCCACCGGATCCTCATCGGTGAGCTCTGGCGCGGCGGCGACGGCGGCTTTGACGATCTGTGCCGCCGACTGACCAACCGGATCTCTGCGGAGCTGGGCACCTGTGAGCCCGGCGCATGGATGCGCATTGCCTGCCGCGTGGCGCTGACCTTTGCCATCTTCGCAAAGCTGCGGGAAAAGGGCGCCATCTCTCACACGGAGCTGATCGATGTGGCGGTGCTGACCGGGGACTTCGAGGGGCCCTACGCCCTCTGGGTCGCCAAGCGGATGGGTCTGCCCATCGGAACCGTCATCTGCTGCTGCAATGAAAACGGTGGATTCTGGGAGCTGCTGAACCGGGGGCAGATAAAACTTGGCGCAAAGGTGCACAAGACTGTTACCCCCGACTGCGACAAGGCGGTTCCGGAGGGATTGGAGCTGCTGATCCGCGACAAGCTGGAGTGGGATGATGTGGAGGAATTCCTCTCGGTGAAAGCCAAGGGCGGCACCTACTATCTCAGCGCCGAGGAGCACCGCCATTTCCGGGAGGGCTTCGCCGCCGCAGTGGTGGGCGACAGCCGCATTCGTATGGCGATGCCCAATCTCTATGCCACCAACGGATACGTGCTCTGTCCCTACAGTGCGCTGGTATACACGGGACTGATGGACTACCGCAGCCATCCGGGCCCCCGCCGGGCGGCACTGATGCTGACCGACCGGGACCCCCGCGAAAATGCCGCCGCCGTCACCAAGGCGCTGGCCATCTCCGACGGGGAGCTGCGGACTTGGTGCGTGAAAGGATAAGGTGATCAATGGCTCTCTATACAATTGGCGACCTGCACCTGTGTCTCGGTGCGCCGAAGCCCATGGACGTTTTCGGCGGTGCATGGGTCGGTTACATGGATAAGCTCCGGGAGGGGCTGTCCGTTCTGACCGAAGAGGACACACTGGTGCTCTGCGGTGATTTGAGCTGGGCGCTGGGTCTTGAAAATGCACAGGCGGATTTTGCCTGGATCCATGAGATTCCCGGACGGAAGATCATCCTCAAGGGCAACCACGATTACTGGTGGTCCACCGCGGCAAAGTTCTACAAGTTTTGCCAGCAGAACGAATTTGAGAATATGTTCGTCCTGAACAACAATTGCTACGAGTACGGTGATTTCGCCATCTGCGGCACCCGGGGCTGGTTCTTTGAAGAGGAGAAGTCCGGCGAGCACGACACCAAGGTCTTCCGCCGGGAGCTGTGCCGTCTGGAGGCCAGCCTGAAAGCGGCAGGGGAGCGTGAGAAGCTGGTCTTTCTCCACTACCCTCCCAAATACCGGGGCTACGAATGCCGGGAGATCATCGAGATGCTGCAGGCGTACGGTGTCCGACGCTGCTTCTACGGCCACCTCCATTCCGATTCCCACAAGCTGGCCATCGAAGGCCTCTGGGGCGGGGTGGAATACAAACTCGTTGCTGCGGACTATACCGGATTTAAACCGGTCAAGGTCATGGACTGATTTCGATAATGCAACATGCATAATGCTGAATACAGAATGAATTTCTGTATTCGGCATTTTGCTTTTTTACAAAATTGTCATGATTTTCCGAAAAAAACAGTTTACAAACCTGTACTTCTTTGATAGAATAGTACGGCTGTAAATAAAAATATAGGCGCATTGCGCCATAAACACTCAGGAGGAATCAGTAACATGATTATCAAGAGCACTGAAAAGAACAATAACAAGGCCACTGTCGTGGTTGAGATCGAGAAGGAGCTCATGAACAAGGGCGCCGAGATCGCCTACAAGAAGCAGCGCAAGAACATCCGTCTGCCCGGCTTCCGTCCCGGCAAGGCTCCCCGCAAGATGATCGAGAAGATGTACGGCGCTTTCATCTTCTTCGAGGACGGCATCGAGGAGATCTTCCCCGAGATCTATGACTTCGCCATCGGCGGCAACACCGAGTTCAAGGCTGTGGGCCGTCCCTCTCTGGAGGACATGGACATTGCTGAGGATGGCACCACCACCCTGAAGCTGTCCACTGAAGTTTACCCCGAGGTCACTCTGGGTGAGTATAAGGGCATCGAGGTCGTCAAGGCTGTCGCCGAGGTCACCGACGCTCAGGTCGAGGCCGAGCTGAAGCAGATCGCTGAGAACGTCGCTTCCGTGGAGAACGTCGAGCGTGCCGCCGAGATGGGCGACATCGCCAACATCGACTTCCTCGGCACCATCGACGGCGTTGCCTTCGACGGCGGCGCTGCCACTGGTCATGACCTGACTCTGGGCTCCGGCCAGTTCATCCCCGGCTTCGAGGAGCAGGTCGTGGGCATGAATGTGGGCGAGGAGAAGGACGTCAACGTCACCTTCCCCGCCGACTACGCATCCAAGGAGCTGGCCGGCAAGGCTGCCGTCTTCGCCGTCAAGCTGAACAAGCTGTCCGTCAAGAATGTCCCCGCCATCGACGATGAGCTGGCCAAGGACGCCTCCGAGTTCGAGACTCTGGAGGAGCTGAAGGCTGACATCCGCGAGAAGAAGCTGGCTGATGCTCAGAAGAACATCGACCGCAACTTCGAGAACGCCGTTGTCGAGGCTGTTGCTGCCAACGCCACTGTCGAGATCCCCAATGCCCTCGTCGAGGCCGAGCTGGACAACCAGATGAACGATTTCGGCTACCGTCTGCAGATGAGCGGCATGTCCGTCGAGCAGTACGCCAAGATGATGGGCGGCGATCTGAACACCATGCGTCAGGCTTTCAAGCCCATGGCTGAGAAGCAGGCTCTGTCCGGTGTGGTTCTGGCCAGGGTTGCCGAGGTCGAGAACATCACTGTCTCCGAGGAGGAGCTGGAGGCTGAGTACGCCGAGATGGCCAAGTCCTACGACATGGAGATCGAGAAGGTCAAGAGCATGGTTCCCGCTGAGGAGATCCGTGAGAACATGATGAGCCGCAAGACTGTCAAGTTCCTCGTTGACAACGCCGTCGCCAAGGCCGAGTAATCAAGTTTAGTTTTCCCCAATATGGTTAGAATGTCTCAACATCCCCATGCGTGAAAGGAGCAATAACCATGGCATTAGTCCCCTATGTTGTGGAGCAGACCAGCCGCGGTGAGCGCAGCTACGATATTTTCTCCCGTCTGCTCAATGACCGCATCATTTTCCTGTCCGAGGAGGTCAATGACGCCACTGCGTCCCTGATCGTCGCCCAGATGTTGTATCTGGAGGCTCAGGACCCCGACAAGGACATCCAGTTCTATATCAATTCCCCCGGCGGCTCCGTCACGGCCGGCATGGCGATCTATGATACCATGCAGTATATCAAGTGTGACGTGGCCACCATCACCATCGGCATGGCCGCCTCCATGGGCGCATTCCTGCTGTCCGCCGGCACCAAGGGCAAGCGCATGGCGCTGCCCAACGCCGAGATCATGATCCACCAGCCCTCCGCAGGCACGCAGGGTCAGATCACCGACATGGCCATCCACCTGAAGCGTCTGCAGGTCATCAAGGAGCGTATGAATTCCATCATGGCAGCCAACACCGGCCGCACTGTTGAGGAAGTCACCGCCGCCTGCGAGCGCGACAACTTCATGAGCGCCGAAGAGGCTCTGGAGTTTGGCCTGATCGACAAGGTCATCTACAACCACTAAAAGGCAGGTAAGCGTTTTATGGCAAGAAATAACGAGCAGTCCATGCACTGTTCCTTCTGCGGCAAGCGGGAGAATCAGGCGGAGCGGCTGATCGCAGGCCCCGGCGTGTGTATCTGCAGCGACTGCGTTGCTGCATGCAGCGAGCTGCTGCGGGAGGAAGTCTACTTCGACGAGGGCGGCAATCTCCGCGCTCCCGAGACGCTGCCCACTCCCATGGAGATGAAAAACTTCATGGACAATTACATCGTCGGTCAGGATCACGCCAAGGTTGCGCTGGCTGTGGCGGTCTACAACCACTACAAGCGCATCTATTTCGGCCATGATTCCGAGGTGGAGCTGCAGAAGAGCAACATCCTGCTCATCGGACCCACCGGTTCCGGCAAGACCCTCTTTGCCCAGACGCTGGCCAAGATCCTGAACGTCCCCTTCGCCATCGCCGACGCTACCACCCTGACCGAGGCCGGTTACGTGGGCGACGACGTGGAGAACATCCTCGTGCGGCTGCTGCAGGCTGCGGATTTCGATGTGGAGCTGGCCGAGCATGGCATCATCTACATCGACGAGATGGATAAGATCGCCCGTAAGAGCGAGAATACCTCCATCACCCGCGATGTCTCCGGCGAGGGTGTCCAGCAGGCTCTGCTGAAGATCCTCGAGGGCACCGTTGCCAGCGTGCCTCCTCAGGGCGGCCGCAAGCATCCCCATCAGGAACTGATCCCCATCAATACAAGCAATATCCTCTTCATCTGCGGCGGCGCCTTCGACGGTCTGGATAAGATCATCGAAAAGCGCACCGACAAGTCCGCTCTGGGCTTCGGTGCCGATGTCCGCAGCAGGGAGAAGCGGGATGTGGGCGCCCTGTTCAAGCAGGTGCAGCCCCACGATCTGCTGAAGTTCGGCATCATCCCCGAGCTGGTGGGCCGTCTGCCCGTCATCACGAGTCTGAACAGCCTGACCAAGGAGGATCTGGTGCGGATCCTGACGGAGCCCAAGAACGCTCTGACGAAGCAGTACGAGAAGCTGCTGGAGCTGGACCATGTGGAGCTGGAGATCCAGCCTGAGGCTCTGGAGCGCATCGCCGAAAAGGCGGTGGAGCGTCAGATCGGCGCCAGAGGTCTGCGGGCCGTCATGGAGGAGATCATGACCACCGTGATGTTCGGCATCCCCTCCGACCTGTCTGTCCGCAAGGTCATCATCACCCCCGAGGCGGTGGACGGCGCGGATCCGCTGGTGGTTCGCGATACCAAGAACCTCCGGCAGAAGCTGGGCGCAAACAACTGATTTCAAGAGGGGGTAGTTTTACCCCCTCTTTTCGCAAAATTCCGATTATGTTCGGACATGAGATACTAGATATGAGATATTCGATAAATATCCGATATCCCTGTATCTTATATCTAATATCTTATAACTTCAAATCTATTCCCTGATATACCCAGAGAAAGGGGGATTTTTATGACAGAAATTATTGTTTCCGGCCAGCTTCCTGTGCTGGCGCTGCGGGGCTTGGTGGTCTATCCCAAGCAGACCGTCCATTTCGATGTGGCCCGTCCCAAGAGCGTCAAGGCGCTGGAGGCGGCCATGGAGAAGGACCAGCTGATCTTCCTTGTTCCCCAGAAGAGCATCATCGACGAGGATCCCGGCGCAGACCAGCTCTATCCCATGGGCTGCGTGGCCAAGGTCAAGCAGGTTCTGAAGAACGGCGGCGAGATGCAGCGGGTGCTGGTCACCGGCGTGTACCGGGGCCGCATCACAGAGATGAATCAGAATGAGCCGTATATGCTGGCCCGGGTGGAAATGGTGCAGGAGAAGTCCTATACCCTCAGCCCCAAGGTTCGTGCCTATATGCGTGACGCCCAGCTGGCATTCTCTGCCTACCTCGAAATGAGCCAGCATCCGGCCCAGCAGCTGCAGCTGAAGATGATGGCTTCCACGGATCCCAGCTTTGTGGCCGATACCATCGCCCAGTATGTGGGCTTTGACTATCCGGATAAGTGCCGGCTGCTGAGCCAGCTGAATCCCGCCCTGCGTCTGGAGCAGGCCAGCAAGCTCCTGACCCGGGAGATCGAGATGCTGACCATCGAAATGGAGATCCAGCAGAAGGCCCGGGAGAACATGGAGCAGTACAACCGGGATTACTACCTGCGGGAGCAGATGAAGATCATCCGTCAGGAGTTGGGCGAGGGCGAAACCGACGGCGACGCCGACATCTACCGGGAGAAGATCCTCGCCCTCGGACTTGAAGAAGAGGTGGAAAAGAAGCTCCTGAAGGATATCGACCGCCTTGCCAAGCAGCCCTACGGCTCTCAGGAGGGCGCCGTCCTCCGGGGCTATCTGGATACCGTTCTCGAGCTGCCCTGGAAGACCAAGACCAAGGAGCGCATCGACATTTCCGCAGCCCGGAAGATCCTCGAAAAGGATCACTATGGCATGGAAAAGGTCAAGGAGCGGATCCTCGAGACGCTGGCTGTCCGTCGGATGGCACCCGAGATGCCTGCCCAGATCATTTGCCTTGTGGGCCCTCCCGGCGTGGGCAAGACCTCCATTGCATACTCCATCGCCAAGGCGGTCAACCGCAAGATGGCGCGTATTTCCCTCGGCGGCGTACGGGACGAGGCCGAGATCCGGGGCCACCGGAAGACCTATGTGGGCGCCATGCCCGGCCGGATCCTCAGCGGCATCATGCAGGCCGGCTCTTCCAACCCCCTCCTGCTGCTGGACGAGGTTGACAAGATGGGCATGGATCACCGGGGCGACCCCGCAGCAGCCCTGCTGGAAGTCCTCGACGCAGAGCAGAACCATACATACCGGGATCATTACCTCGAGATCCCCTACGATCTGAGCGATGTGATGTTCATTACCACCGCCAATGATCTCGGCACCATTCCCCGGCCCCTCCTCGACCGCATGGAGGTCATCGAGCTGAGCTCCTACACCGATGAGGAGAAGCTGATGATCGCCAAGAATCACCTGATCCCCAAGCAGCTTGGCAAGCACGGTCTGAAAAAGTCCCAGCTTCGCATCACCGATGACGCCATCCGCGCTGCCATCGAGGGCTGGACGAGGGAGTCCGGCGTCCGCAATCTGGAGCGCCTCATCGCCAAGCTCTGCCGCAAGGCCGACCTGAAGCTGGTGGAGGATGAGGAACTGAAGAAAATCACCATCAATGCGAAAACTCTGCCCGAGTATCTCGAAACCCGGATCTTCCAGCCCGACGAGCTGCCGGAGGAGGATCCTGTGGGTCTGGTCACCGGTCTGGCATGGACCAGTGTGGGCGGTGAGACGCTGGAGGTCGAGGTCAACGTCATGGACGGCACCGGCAAGATCGAGCTGACGGGCAATCTGGGCCTTGTGATGCAGGAATCTGCCCGGGCGGCGGTCAGCTACATCCGCGCCCACTGTGCGGAACTGAACATTGATCCCGTTTTCTATAAGACCAAGGATATCCACATCCATTTCCCCGAGGGTGCAGTGCCCAAAGACGGTCCCAGCGCCGGCGTCACCGTCACCACCGCCATCGTATCCGCCTTGACGGGCCGGACGGTGCGCAGGGACGTGGCCATGACCGGTGAGATCAGCCTCCGGGGCCGGGTGATGGCCATCGGCGGATTGAAGGAGAAGACCATGGCGGCCTTCCGCCACGGCTGTAAGACCGTCATCATTCCCGCTGCCAACGAGCGGGATCTGGCGGACATCGACCCCACCGTCCGGGAGAAGCTCCACTTTGTCATTGCCAAGGAGATCGGCACCGTCCTCTCCGCGGCCTTGAATCCAGCGGAGGAGCTTAGACCGCTGAACATCCCCGTGGAGCCCAAGCGCCCCCGGGCTGCGGCAGAGATCTGCTGATGAGGTGACCTATGAATTTTCATAATGTCGAATTTGTGAAATCCGGTGCAACGCTGGAGGGACTGCCCCCCAGAACCATCCCCGAGATCGCCTTTGCGGGCAAGTCCAACGTGGGTAAGTCCAGCGTCATCAACCGGATCCTGAACCGGAAGAATTTCGCCCGTGTGGGTGAGGCTCCCGGCAAGACCACCCATGCAAACTATTTTATCATCGACAAGAAGTGCTATTTTGTCGACCTGCCCGGCTACGGCTACGCCAAGGTTCCCAAGACCGAGAAGGAGCGCTGGGGCAGACTTATGGAGGGCTACTTCGCCTCCGGGCGAATCACGCTGGGCATCCTGATCGTGGACGCCCGCCACGCCCCCACCATGAACGACGTGACCATGGCGGATTACTTTCTCCAGACCGGCTGCCCCTTTGTGGTGGTGGCCAATAAGATGGATAAGCTCAAGAAAAGCGAGATCGAGAAGAACCTCGCCACCATCCGCCATGATCTGGAACTGCCTGAGGACGTTCGTCTGGTACCCTTTTCTGCAGAAAAGGGACTTGGCAAGGATGAGCTGGTGAAGATCATCATCGGCGCCGTCAAGGATGCATCCAAATAAGAAAAACCACCCCGAAAGGGGTGGTTTTTATCGTTTACAGAGAAAAATCGTCTTCGTCGTACTTGGAAAAATCCAGCGCATTGGGCTTCGGCGGAACCCGCTTGAAAGGGTCGTAGCGGAATTTCCGGCAGTCATCGCACACGGCCACAATTCCCTTTTTGGCGCAGAGCATCATATCCTCGCTGAGCTTTGTGCTGTACCGGCAGTACAGGCAGGACTGCTCCATCTTTTTGCGAAACAGCATTCAGATCCCTTCCTTTCCTCGGACATTATACACCATCGGGCCGGAGAATGCTAGTGCTCCTTTGACAAAAACCGGGAGCAAAATTGCAAACCAACCCCACGTGAGATACGCCGCCGCAAGAATCCCGGCGAGAATGGCCTGAACCGTCTTTTGGGTGATGCAGGTACTGACGGACAGCCCTGCCGGAGCAGCAAGTGCTGCGATCTGCAGGAGCACGCTGACGCCTCCGAAGCAGATGAATACAGCGCAGAGTAGAAATTGAAATTGAGGAGACTGTCCGCTGAGGGCAAACACACCGTTGGTCAGCTCCAGAAGTCCTGTGAGCAGGATCCCGACATGCGCGGGCAGATAGGGAAATACCCACCGCTCCGCGAAACCAGCCGCCACGGACGCCAGCACCACCCATGCGCATACGGTTGCCATGGAGAAAAACGAACGATGCACCGCAGCGGGAAGCGTGATGCTTTCCGAGGAGCTTATGTATCTGCTTTCGGAATGACCCGGCCAGAACGATGCCAGCAGAACCGAAGATTCCAACTGGATCAGAAACAGAATACATACAGCCTTCATCCCCAGCAGATGACCGATGACGCCGAACAGAAAGCTCGGCCCGCAGAAGCTCACAAGACCCAGCATTCGCTCTGCATCGCGTTTGTCCAGATTTCCACTCTGTACCGCCTGCGATACGCAGGCGGCCCCCACGGGAAAGCCTCCGGCGCAGCCGAGCAGAAACAGTCCCTCACTTCCGTCCGGGAACCCCAGCAGCCGGGCCAGCCATGGGATCCGGATGCTTTTTAAGCCCGGAACCAGCATGGCACTGACCACGAACAGGGGAAACAGACTGGGGATCAGCGTGCGGATGCAAAGCTCCAGCGCGTCCGATGCGGCGGCTGCAGCGGTTCTGCTGTCGAGAATCAGCATCAGTGCCGTCAAAATCAATAGGACGGTCTTTTTCAAATCCATCACCTCGGGACAATCTATGCGTTCAAATCGTCATCTTTACGCATAGACTTTCGGGAGGTGAGGGCATTGAAGCAATGGAACAGCCGGTTGCGGGAGGAGATCACGCCCCGGACACTGACAGAGCTCTATGGCAATGAGCGGCTGTTGGTGGAGCATCACCGGGGCATTGTCAGTTATGGAACGGAGCAGATCCGCATCAGAGCCACCTACGGATATCTGATCACGGAGGGGGAAAAACTGCGGCTGTGCTGCATGAGCAGGACGCAGCTGGTGATCTGCGGGAGGATACGCTGTGTGCGTGTGGAGGAGGGATAGGATGGAGCTGTGGTGGTACATCCGTGGATGGGCTCGCTGCCGTCTGACCAGCGCTGACTGTGTCGGACGGCTGCGGGAGATTTCCCGGGAAATGCGGCTGGAGCAGATCGCCTTTGAGGATGATCTGACGGCCCGGTTTACGGTCTCGAAGGCAGATCTGAAGAGACTCCATGTCCGCGCCGGAGATACACTGGAGTTGATTCAGAGTGGAGGAATGCCGGATCTGTTCTCTGCTTTGCGGCGCTGGAGGCTGCTGAGCTTCACAGTTTTGTTCCTTGGCGCATGCAGCTTATATCTGTCCGGCAGAATCCTCTTCATTTCCGTGGAGGGGAATGGGAATGTTCCTGCGCGGCTGATTCTGGAGCGGGCGGAGGAATGCGGGGTGTATTTCGGCGCATCGGGACGGGCGCTTCGGAGCGAGCAGGTAAAGAATAATCTGCTCTGGGCCATCCCGGAGCTGCGCTGGGCCGGGGTGAATCTCCAAGGCTGCTCTGCAGTCATCACCGTGGCCGAGCGGGATTCCGGCGCAATGGAGGAGCGGGGGGCAGGGGATCTGGTGGCGTCTGTGGATGCCATGGTGACGGCGGTTCTTCCACAGGCGGGAACAGCCTCGGTTGTACCCGGTCAGGCGGTGCGGAAAGGGGACATCCTGATTTCCGGGGCCACGGATGTGGGGCTCTGCACCCGGATCGACCGGGCTGCGGGGGAGGTCTATGGCCTCACACGGCGGGAGCTTACGGCGGTATTACCTCAAAATAGCCTGCAAAGAGTGCCGACAGGGGAGAGCATCCGGAAATTTTCCCTGCGAATTGGAAAAAAGTCTGTGAATTTTTCGAATGACAGTGGAATTTTACATGGGACTTGTGTTAAAATGAGGACGGTTAATTATTTGACGCTGCCGGGGGGCTTTCGTCTTCCGGTGGCGCTGGTGACGGATACCTATTTCCTGAGCGAAACTGAAGAAGCAGAGCGGGAAGATACGGAAGCGCTTTTGTCCCGGGAGCTCCGCGGACATGTGCAGCGACGGATGACCGCAGGTATCATCCACAGGGAGGAGCGCCGCTTTGACGGCGGCAAGCTTACTGCGGTGTATGAATGTCAGGAGATGATCGGGGTATTCCGGCCGGGAATCTACACAGAAGGGGATTGGAATGATCGACAGAACCGTGAACGTGGAGCGGGTTGAAGACCTGATTGCAGTCTTCGGCTCCTTCGACGAGAATATCCGGCGCATTGAGGATGCGCTGAGCGTCAGCATCATCAACCGGGGCAATGAGCTGAAGGTGATGGGCGATGCGGAAAATGTGGAAAAGGCCCTGCGCACCCTCGACGGACTGCTGACCATCGCCGCAAGGGGAGAGGTCATTGACGAGCAGCGGGTGCGCTATCTCATCACCCTCGTTAAGGAAGGCAATGATGAGCAGGTCAGTAAGATCGCCAAGGATGTGGTCTGCATCAGCGCCAAGGGCAAGCCAATCAAGGCCAAGACCGTGGGCCAGCAGAAGTACATGAAGGCCATACAGTCAAACACCATCACCATCGGTGTGGGCCCCGCCGGCACCGGCAAGACCTATCTGGCGGTGGCAGCTGCGGTGGCTGCCTTCCGGGAGCGGCAGGTGAACCGGATCATCCTGACCCGTCCTGCCGTGGAGGCGGGCGAGCGTCTGGGCTTCCTGCCCGGCGATCTGCAGAACAAGGTTGACCCCTACCTGCGGCCCCTGTACGATGCTCTCTTTGATATGCTGGGCGCAGAGACCTTCCAAAAGTATCAGGAGCGGGGCAGCATTGAGGTCGCACCTCTTGCCTATATGCGCGGACGGACGCTGGACGATAGCTTCATCATCCTGGACGAGGCCCAGAACACTACCCGGGAGCAGATGAAAATGTTCCTGACGAGACTCGGTTTCGGCTCGAAAATCGTCATCACCGGCGACGTGACCCAGATCGACCTTCCCGATGACAAGGTTTCCGGTCTGAAGGACGCCGTCCGGGTGCTGGAAAATGTCAAGGATATTGCCATCTGCCGCCTGACCAGCGCCGACGTGGTGCGCCACGCGCTCGTGCAGGAGATCATCAACGCCTACGAAAAGCATGAAAAGAAGCGGGAAAACCCGAAAACTCCCAAGATATTTGAGGGAAAATACAGGAGGAAGACCTAATGGCGAAGCTTAAGCTGAATCTGACCTATGAAAAGCCCAGTCTGCTGAATGTCCCCGTGACCCGGAACATCCGCCGCTGTGTGGAGGCCACGCTGGACGCCGAGGGCATCACCGCACTTTGCGAGATCAACATTCTGGTGACCGATGATCTGGGCATCCATGCCATCAACAAGGCCGCCCGGAACATTGACCGGCCCACGGATGTGCTGTCTTTCCCCATGTTTGAGCTGGAGCCCGGCAATCCTCCCACGGACTGGAGCGGCTACCTTGACCCCGGCACCAATGCCTGCCCCTTGGGCGACATGGTCATTTCCCTCGAGCGAGCCCGGGCGCAGGCCAAGGAATTCGGCCACAGTGTCAAGCGTGAGGTGGGCTATCTGACCATCCACTCCATGCTCCATCTGCTGGGGTATGACCATCTTGACGAAGGCCCCATGAAAAAGCAGATGCGGGAAAGGGAAGAGGCCATTGCGGCAACCATCGAAGGAATGAGCAGAGAATAAACAGCGTTGTAGGGCACGCATTTCATGCGTGCCACGGCGTAACTTTCCATATGCACGAATTAGGCACGCAAATAATGCGCGCCCTACGAAAGTTGCGTATTTTGATCGCAATAAGGAGAAAATATGAATACCAAGACTGCTATGATTACCATTGCCGGCCGTCCCAATGTCGGCAAGTCTACTTTGACCAATTATCTCGTTGGCGAGAAGATCGCCATTGTTTCCAACAAGCCCCAGACCACCCGCAATCGCATCTGCGGCATCGTCACCCGTGGCGATACCCAGTTCGTGTTTGTGGATACCCCCGGCTACCACCGCTCCCGCACCAAGCTGGGCGATTACATGGTCAACGTGGCCCGGGAGTCCATTGCCGATGTGGATGCCACCATTCTGGTGGTGGAGCCCGTGGCCAATGTGGGCGCTCAGGAGCAGGATCTGATCGAGAAGATCAAGGCCTCCCGCAGCCCTGCCATCCTCGCCATCAACAAGATCGACACCGTGGAGCCCGACGCTCTGCTGGCGGTCATTGCCGCGTATTCTCAGGCTGCTGAGTTCGATGCCATTATCCCCATCTCCGCCAAGACCGGCGACGGTGTGGAGGCGCTGCTCAAAGAGTGCGGCAAGTACGCGCAGGAGAGCCCCTTCCTGTTCCCGGATGACATGACCACCGACCAGCCCGAGCGGCAGGTGATGGCCGAGATCATCCGGGAGAAGCTCCTGTGGACGCTGGACAAGGAGATCCCCCATGGAACCGCCGTTGAAATCACCAAGTTTTCCGAGCGGGATTCCGGCATCATCGACATCGACGCCACCATCTACTGCGAAAAGGCCAGCCACAAGGGCATCATCATCGGCAAGCAGGGCGCCATGCTGAAGAAGATCTCCACCATGGCCCGGAATGACTGTGAGAAGTTCATGGGCACCAAGGTTTATCTGACCACGTGGGTCAAGGTCAAGGAGAACTGGCGTGACTCCGATTTCCTTGTGCGAAATTTCGGTTATTCTGAGTAATCCGCGATCCTCCTGCGCAATCTAATGGCGGGAGGGATGCATCATGGATTCACGTTACTACTGGGAAATGTTTATGACCACCGGGGCGCCGGCCTTCTATCTGGCGTACCAGTCCAAAAAACGGACGGAGGAAGCCGATGTATCTGAAAATTCAGGGACTTGTGCTCCGCCGGACGGAGTACAATGACCACGATGTGCTTCTGACCATTTTGTCAAAGGAGCACGGAAAGCTCACCGCCAAGGCCAGAGGACTCAAGCGGAAAAATTCGCCGCTGACGGCCCAGTGCCAGTTGCTGGCCTTTGCGGAATTTACCCTGTTTGAATACCGGGGGATGTACACCGTCAACGAGGCCGCCACCATCGAACTGTTCCACGGTCTGCGCAATGACCTGTGCAAGCTGAGCCTCGGTACCTACTTTGCACAGGCGGCGGAAGTCATCTCGCAGGAGGATCTGCCCAATCCGGATCTGCAGTCGCTGGTGCTCAACTGCCTTTATGCGCTGAGTAAGCTGAACGAGCCTGAGGTCAAGGTCAAGGCCGCTTTTGAGCTGCGGCTGGCGTGTATCGCAGGCTTCCAGCCGGAGCTGACGGGCTGCGCAGGCTGCGGCAGCGAATGGCCCGACCGGTTCGACATCAAGGCCGGTATGCTCGAATGTGCCGCCTGCCGCAATCCGGGGTCCGACGGCATCCGGATGCCGGTGTCGCCGGCGGTTTTGCAGGCCATGCGGTATATCTGCTTCTGCGGAAGCCGCAAAATTTTCGCCTTCCGTCTGCCGGAGGATGCCATGCATCAGCTTGCCGATGTGACGGAAAGCTACTTGACCACACAATTGGAGCGGGGATTTTCCACGCTGGATTTTTACAAATCCCTGCTGATTTAGGAGGATAACTCCATGTTTTTACATCTGGATAATTTGGAAACTGAGCCATCGAAAGGTGGAAGTATTTGGCTGACCATCGGGGAGGCGAGTTTTCCTGAGGAGGGCTGGTATGATCTGCCCGGTACCTTGCTGGAATATTGGCTCCCAGCACTGCAATCCTTTGCTGACGGACATACCGATTTCTGCAAACTGGGATTTCTGGATGGGCCTTATGCCGTGTGGCTGCTCCGCAAGGCTGATGCCGTTCAGGTGACCTGTATGGAGCAGGGTAAGGCTGTGCTGGAACGGCAGATTGATTTTGCTGGATTCTGGAACAGCGTGAAGAAATGTGTCCGGTATTACGAACGCATGAAATATTTATCAACGAAGTAATGCAGGGGACGGATATAGCCGTTCACTGCGAGAGATTATTTAGGAGAAAACCATGTCTGAATTATACGAAAAATCCCTTCTGAAGCTGGAGCTGGATCGGGTTCTGGAACAGCTTGCAGAGCGGGCCGGCTCTGAGATGGGCAAGATCGCCTGTCGGAACCTGCGCCCTACCTCTGATCTGGAGGAGGTGCAGGCGCTGCTGGATCAGACCGGCGCGGCTTGCGACCTCAGTACCAAGAAGGGCTATCCCCATTTTTATGACGCACAGGACGTCAGCTTCTCTCTGGAGCGGGCGGATATGGGCGGCGCACTGAACCCCAAGGAGCTGCTGCGGATCGCGGGCACCCTCCGCTGTGCCCGCACAGTCAAGGGCTACACCGCCGAGGATGAGGCGGCAACGGTGCTCGACGGCATGTTCATGAGCCTGACCCCCAATAAATATCTGGAGGACAAGATCTTCGGCGCCATCCTCTCTGAGGAGGAGATCGCCGACAACGCTTCCCCGGTGCTGGCGGATATCCGCCGCCATAAGAAGGTGCAGTCCGCCAAGATCCGGGATTCCCTGCAGAAGATCATCTCCTCTCCCGCCTATGCCAAGAGCCTCCGGGAGCCCATCATCACCATCCGCGACGGCCGCTACGTGGTGCCCGTCAAGAGCGAGTGCAAGAACGATGTGCCCGGTCTGGTTCACGATATCTCCGGCTCCGGCGGCACCCTGTTTGTGGAGCCCATGAGTGCCGTCAACGCCAACAACGCCCTGCGGGAGCTGGAGCTGAAGGAGAAGAAGGAGATCGAGCGGATCCTCGCGGAGATGTCCGCCGAAGCCGCCGCCCATCGCGACGATATCAACACCAATGTGAAGATCCTCGTGGATCTGGACGTGATCTTCGCCAAGGCGAAGCTGGCCTACCATATGCGGGCCTGGGCTCCGGAGATGAACGACAAGGGTGTTGTGGATCTGCGCAAGGCCCGGCATCCGCTGCTGGATCCCAAGACTGCGGTGCCCATCACCGTCCGCCTCGGCTCCGATTTCGACTCCATGATCATCACCGGCCCCAACACCGGCGGCAAGACCGTCACCCTGAAGACCATCGGTCTGCTGACCCTGATGGCCGAGTGCGGTCTGCACATCCCCGCCGGGGACGGCAGCAAGCTCTCTACCTTTGACGCCATTCTGGCGGATATCGGTGACGAGCAGTCCATTGCCCAGAGCCTCAGCACCTTCTCCAGCCACATGCGCACCATCGTCGATGTGGTGGAAGAGTGTGACGACCGCACCCTCGTGCTCTTCGATGAGCTGGGCGCCGGTACGGACCCCGCCGAGGGCGCCGCACTGGCCATCGCCATCATCGAGTTCTGCCGTACCATGGGCAGCCGTGTGGTGGCCACCACCCACTACGCCGAGATGAAGCTCTACGCCATGCAGACCAAGGGCGTCATCAATGCCAGCTGTGAATTTGACGTGGAGACCCTGCGGCCCACCTACAAGCTCCTCATCGGCATCCCCGGCAAGTCCAACGCCTTTGCCATTTCCCGGAAGCTGGGTCTGCCGGAGCATATCCTGAAGGAGGCCGACGATCTGGTCGGTAAGTCTGACAAGGACTTCGAGGACGTACTGAGCCAGCTGGAGCAGCAGCGCCAGCAGATGGAGATTGCCCGGCAGGAGGCCGAGCGGCTCCGCCACGAAACCGCAAAGATCAAGCAGCAGTCTGAGGAATTCAATGAACAGATTCGCCAGGAGCGGGAGAAGGCCATGGCCGAGGCCCGCAAGGAGGCCCAGCAGATCATCGAGGACGCCCGCATCACCGCCAATCGGGTGGGTGAGGAGCTTAAGGCTCTGAAAAAGCAGCTGCAGGAGTCCGCCGACACCGCCAATCTGAACCAGAAGCAGACGGAGCTCCGCCGGAGTCTGAACGAGGCCGAGAGCAAGCTCCGGGTGGGCCATGTGGAGGAAAAGCGTCCCGAGCCCAAGCGGGAGATCCTCGTTGGCGACACCGTGGAGCTGCTGAAGCTGGGCACCAAGGCCTCCGTCATCGGCATCAACAAGGACGGCACCTATGAGATTCAGGCGGGCATCATGAAGCTCAAGGCGAAAAAGTCTGAGATTTATCTGCTGGAAAATGAGAATCCCTACATCCAGAAGGGACGCCCCAAGCACTCCGGTCGGGAGATGAAGGTGGCTGCCATGAATCCCGAGGTGGATCTGCGGGGCATGGATGCCATCGAGGCTATCTGCGTCCTCGACCGGTATCTGGATGAGGCCATGCGCAGCAACCTCAAGCAGGTGCGCATCATCCACGGTAAGGGCACCGGCGTGCTGCGCAAGGCAGTCCACGAGGATCTCAAGCGCAACAAGCACGTGAAAAAGTACCGTCTGGGCGTCTACGGCGAGGGCGAGGATGGCGTTACCATCGCGGAATTTGACTGATTCGAACTGCCGATTTGCATAATCCGACACGGATCTGACTCCTGTTTTTTCTGAAATTGTGAGTATTTGCTGAAAAATTGATTGACTTTTTTCGCAGATTTGCTATCATATAGAAAGAAACCGTATGTTTGACCACCATACGGCGAGAAGGTAAGGAGTTGTTGATCTATGTTCACTAAGGAAGTCACCGTCCGTTGCGAGTCCGGCCTGCACAACAAGCAGGTTACATACTTCGTCCAGAAGGCCAACGAGTTTCGCAGCTCTGTCTGGCTGGAGAGCGAGAACCGCCGGATGAACGCAAAGAGTCTGCTGGGCATCATGTCTCTGGGCATCGTGACCGGCGCCGTTGTGACTCTGAGCGCGGAAGGCCCCGACGCGGAGGACGCTGTCAACGCACTGGAGCTCATGCTCCTGCGGGACGTGTATTGATCGATCCCCAACCAACCGTCCCAGCAAACCGCTGGGACGGTTTTTTCTTGCACGAAAGGTGGTGTGACCATGACATTTGACGAACTGAAGGACAAGGCCAATTCTCTGCCGCTGGTGCCCGGTGTGTACATCATGCGGGACAAGGCGGACAAGGTCATCTACGTGGGCAAGGCGAAGAAGCTCAAAAACCGGGTCAGCCAGTATTTTCAGGACACTGCATCCCACAGCCCCAAGACCAGACTCATGGTCAGCCACATCGACCATTTTGACGTCATTGCCGCATCCAGTGAATTCGAGGCCCTGATCCTCGAGTGCAGTCTCATCAAGCGGCATATGCCCAAATACAACATCCTGCTCAAGGACGATAAGGGCTATCCCTATCTCCGTCTGGATATGAAAGAGATGTATCCCGTCATTACCCTAGCGCCCAGATTGCAGCGGGATGGGGCGGAGTACTTCGGGCCATTCGGCACCCGGCACAATACCCTCGAGCTGCTGAAGGCTATCCGGGAAGTGCTGAAGCTCCCGGACTGTTCCAGACAGTTTCCCCGGGACGTGGGTAAGGACCGCCCCTGCCTGAATTATCACATGAACCGCTGTGAGGGCTGGTGTCAACCGGCCAAGACCTGCACCGAATACCGGGAGCGGATGCTGGAGGCCCGGCAGCTTCTGCAGGGAAATTACAGAGACGCTGCCGCGCAGATCAAGGAAAAGATGCTTTCTGCTGCGGAGAATCTGGATTTCGAGATCGCGGCGAAGCTCCGCGACCGACTGAACGCCGTGGAACAGCTTGGAAAAAAACAGCTGGTCACCGCCGGAACGCTGGCGGATACCGATGTGGTGGGCTATGCCGAGCGGGGCAACAAGGCCTGCTTTACCGTGCTCCATTTCTCCGGCGGCAATCTGCTGGACAAGGAGTATGAGGTTTTTGCTGCTCCGGATGAAAAGGAGGAGGCTGTTTCCGGCCTTTTGAAGCAGTTTTATCTCTCCCGGGGAATTGCCCCCAAGGTGGTGCTGCTGCCCTTTGAGCTGGAGGACGCCGAGCTCTTCTCCCAGCTCATGGAGCAGGAATTTGGACGGAAGACAAAGCTCCGGGTTCCCCAGCGGGGCGACAACATGCGTCTGGTGGAGTTGGCACAGAAAAATGCAGCCGAGGAGGCGGAGCGGGCCGTAGGACGGGAGGAAAAGCACACTGCCACCCTCGTGACCCTCGGAAAAATGCTGGGTCTGGAGCCGCCGGAGCGCATCGAGTCCTACGACATATCAAACATTGCAGGCACGGACATCGTGGCGAGTCAGGTGGTCTTTGCGGACGGCAAGCCCAGCAAGAAAGATTATAAAAAATACAAGCTGGAGGGTCTTGCGGATCAGGACGACTATGCATCCATGCAACAGGTCCTGACCCGGCGGTTTGTCCGGTACAAGGCAGGGGACAAGGGCTTTGAACTGGCACCGGATCTGCTGCTCATCGACGGCGGCGTGGCTCACGCCAATGTGGCGGTACAGGTGCTGCAGGAGCAGGGGCTTAGCTTTCCGGTCTTCGGCATGGTCAAGGATGACCGCCACCGCACCCGGGCGCTGGTGACCCCCGAGGGGCAGGAAATCCGGATCGACAATAATCAGGCGATTTTTGCCCTGATCGGCAATATTCAGGAGGAGACACACCGCTTTGCGATCTCCTACCACCGGCAGCTTCGGAGCAAGCGGCTGAGCTACTCGGAGCTGGATGAGATTCCGGGCATCGGCCCGAAGCGGAAGCAGGACTTGCTGAAGACCTTCAAGAGCCTGACTGCCATGCGGGCGGCCAGCCTGATGGAGCTGGAGCGCATCCTGCCCCGGGATGCCGCGAGCGCGGTTTACAAGCATTTTCACGAGGAGGACGAACAATGAGAGTGATCGCAGGAACAGCCCGGGGAACGGTGCTGAAGACCCCGGAGGGTATGCTCACCCGTCCCACCGCCGACCGGGTGAAGGAGGCGGTGTTTAGCATCCTGCATTTTGACGTGCAGGACGCGGTGGTGCTGGACCTCTTCGGCGGCACCGGTCAGCTGGGCATCGAGGCCCTGAGCCGTGGCGCGAAGAAAGCTGTATTTGTGGACCAGCAGCAAAAGGCCTGCGAGCTGATCCGGGAGAACCTACGCCGGACGAAATTTGACAGAGCGGGCACGGTGATCCGGGGCGATTACCTTGAATATCTGAAGCGGACGAAGGAGCGGTTTGATATCATCCTCCTCGACCCGCCCTATGCGGAAAATTTTCTGGAAAATGCCCTAAATTGCATCGCGGAAATTGACATTCTCCGAGATAATGGTATAATAGTCACGGAACGGCCTGTGGAAAAGGCGCTGAGCATCCAGCTGCCCGGATACAGCCGCTCCCGCGACTATAAGTATGGAAAGACGCTCATCACCCTGTACCGGCGTGAGAGCGCAGGGGAAGACCTATGAAGATCGCCATCTATCCCGGCAGCTTCGATCCCGTAACCACGGGACACCTGAATATCATTGAGCGTGCGTCGAAAATTTTCGACAGACTCATTGTCTGCGTCATGGTCAATGCCGGCAAGCGCAGCCCCATGTTCACCCATGAGGAGCGGGTGGATTTTATCCGACGTGTCACAGAGCATCTGCCCAACGTGGAGGTGGATTCTTCCCGGGAACTGCTGGCAGACTATGCCCGGGCCAAGGGTGACTGTGTCATCGTCAAGGGTCTGCGCGCGGGGTCGGATTTTGAAAACGAATTCCAGATGGCCCTGATCAACCGGAAGATCAATCCGGAGCTGGACACCATGTTCCTGACCAGTGAACATCAGTTCACCTACTTAAGCTCCAGCATGGTCAAGGAGCTAGGCAGCTACGATGTGGATCTGACCGGTTTTCTGCCCGCCGCCATTATCCCCGATTTTCAGAAAAGACTTGAAGAAATGCGTCAAGGAGGAAATATATAATGAACAATAATCTGGAAGAGCTGATCACTGCGTTGTACGATATGATTCAGGACGCCAAGAGCGTGCCCCTGAGCTCCGATAAGTGCTTCCTCGAGCGTGATAAGGCTCTGGACCTGCTGGATGAGCTGAGCGAGCAGCTGCCTGCAGAGCTGAAGCAGGCCCGTACCATCGTGGCATCCCGGGAGGAACTGATCGTACAGGCCCGCGGAGAGGCCAAGAAGATCATCACCGATGCACAGGCCGAGGCAGCCAAGCTGGTGGAGCAGGAGACCATCTATCAGCAGACCCTCGCCAAGTGTCAGGAGATGGCCAAGGCCAATATGGAAGAGTGCGAGGAGCGCATCCGCAAGACCGAGGAGACCATGGAGCAGATCAAGGCTGCCAGCTTTGGCTACGTGGACAACTCCCTGCGCCAGACCGAGGAGACCATCCTGAAGGCCCTGAACGAGGTCAAGGATACCCGCGCCAAGTTCCAGAACATCACCCAGCCCGCTTCTGTGGTGGACAACACCCAGTACGATCAGGAGCTGTAATACAAAGCGCTATCAAGCCCCGACGGCAATTTGCCGCCGGGGTTTTGTTCTGCCCGAAAGAAACGGCGCATAGGCTTGAGCAAAGGAGGGGAGCGGATGAAAAACTGGAATGTTAATTGGAGACGTGTTCTGCTTGGGACGGCGATGGGTGTGCTGGCACTGGTTTGTACAACTGCAGCGGCAGCGGCACTGATGGCGACGAGAACGGTAGACGTGGTACAGATGCCCTACTGGGCTGCGGGGATCCTGTTGGCCATGGGTATGGTCGGTGGTCTGACGGCACTACTGGGCGGGGGGACTCCCGCGGATGCGGCGCTGACGGCTGTGGGAGAGCTGGTGGTGTTGTTTGCCCTGAATGGGGCACTGTTCGGTGGTCAGATGGAGGGCATCGGTGTCACAATGCTTGCTTTGGCCGGAGGTTGTGGAGCGGCGATGCTGCTGCGGCTGGGGCAGGGGAGAGGTGCGAAGCGCAGACGGCGTCCAAGACGAAAATCGTGAAACTGCCCAAAAACCCGTTTGGACGGTGTTTTTATCCGGTTTCGGGTGACTTTGCAGGAACTCCTGCAAAGTCAATATATGGGAATCAAACATCGGTGAAATCCCCAATATCTAGCGTAATAATCGAAAATGATAAAGGAGTATTGAGTGCTATGGTACATGGTAGACATAATTTCGTTAACATAAAAATCGGCATAACTAACAAAAATCACACTCGGGATCGGTTTTGGCTTGAAAAAGAATCGTTTTTGGAGTATAGTATAAGTGCATTTTATACACCACAGGCACTATGCTCATTTTCGGAACCGATCCCCATGCTTACGGAGGGATCAATATGGTAACCGGCTGCAGCATGTTTTCCCGTTTTGACCGCAGCATTGTCCCGGGCCTGACCCTTGGCGGGGTTTGGTTTGCGGGCGTGTCCCTCGGCCTTTGGGCCGCACGCTTCTATGAGGGGCCGTTTGGAGCACTGGCTCCGGCGGCGATCGGTACAGAGCTGACCTTTTCCAATGCCTGTTTGGCGGCGGTGCATCCTTTGTTTTTATCCGCTTTTGCGGTTTACTTTTTCCATCGCTTCGGCGTATATCTGGCCTGCTTGTTCCGGGGGATTACCATGGGTTTTTTTCTTGGTGTCCTGACCTTAATCGGCGGGCTGCGGCTCAGCTTTTTGCTGGGCTTCTCCGGGCTCTGCGGCTGCGGCATTTTGCTGTGGTTTCTTTGGCGCAGGCTGGGCTTGTCCCCGCTTCACGGGGATCTTCTGTATGCCATAGCTGCCACCGTGGCAGCTTCGGCGGTGGATACATGGGTGATCGCGCCGTATTTGGCCCAGTTGCCCCCATTCTAGGAAAGGCAAAGGAATAGTTCGATGTTGGATTTGATCGGTGCCTACGAGAATTATCTGACCAAGGTAAAACAGGCGTCCGGCAACACGGTCTCCTCCTATATGCGCGATATCCGGCAGTTTGCAGCATGGCTTCACGATGAGGAGGAAACAGAGGCAGTGGATGCCCAGCCTCTGCATATTCAGGGCTTTCTGGCCCATCTGGAGTCCGAGGGCCGCAGCGCGGCCACCCGCTCCAGGGCGTTGGCCAGTCTGAAAAATTTTTACGGCTATGTGGTCTCCACGGGCTTTCTGACGGAGAGTCCCGTGAAAGAGGTCAAGGTGGAGCGGGGCGAGAAAAAGCTCCCGCAGGTGCTCACCAGCCGCGAGATCGAGCTCCTGCTGGCTCAGCCCAGTCCCGTGGATCCCAAGGGCGTCCGGGACAAGGCCATGCTGGAGGTCATGTACGCCACCGGCATTCGCGTCAGTGAGTTGATCGGTCTGGATCTGGACGACGTGAATCTGGACAGCGGTGTCATTAAGTGCCAGTCCGGCAAAAAATCCCGGGCGATTCCCCTGTATCCGGAGGCGCTGAAGGCGCTGACCGCCTATATCCGGGAGGTGCGCAGCTACCTGCTGGCCGTACCGGGGGAGAAGGCGCTCTTCGTCAACATCGGCGGTGCCCGCATGAGCCGTCAGGGCTTCTGGAAGATCCTGAAGCACTACCAGTCCACCGCCCGGATCGACAAGGAGATCACGCCCCATACCCTGCGCCACAGCTTCGCCGTTCACCTGCTGGAAAACGGCGCAGATCTGAGCTCTCTGCAGGAGCTGATGGGCCACAGCGACATCTCCTCCACCCAGCTCTATACCCAGATGGTGGACCAGCATCTGAAGCAGGTCTACGAGCGCTGCCATCCCAAAGCATAAAAATCAGCCCTCCGCAATCGCGGAGGGCTTTTTGTGGCCTGACAGAAAATGTTTATGGAGAGCGGCGGGGGGTGGAGCCGCGGGGAATCGATTTGGAAAGGTGTAGATGCGGTCGAGCCCGCATCAAGCAACAGTCCACCGGACTGTTGCATTTGAATCGTTCGATTCCCCTCACCATAAATGCCATACCAACAGAAAAACGCACCCACGAGGGGTGCGTTTTTCTGTTGGTGGAGATGAGGGGAATCGAACCCCTGTCCGAAAGCAACTTGGAAAGACTTTCTCCGGGCGCAGTTTGTTATTTACATTCCCTTTGCCGCACGGGAACAAACACCCTTACGGCATTGGTAGCTTCATGATGCATGGTATGGGCAAAGCTTACCATACGCACGTGCTCCACTTAAATCACACCCGAGCCCGGCTCGTGGACCTTCCGGGGCGGATGGGCGCCTAATTAGGCAGCCAGTGCAAAAGAATTGTTGTCAGTTAATTTTAACTGTTACCCGTTTTATCGTGGTCAGGCGCCACGGCCCGCTTATCCAGCCTCACTACCCCCGTCGAAACCAGTACATCCCCGGATTTCAAACGAATAATGAGAATGAATCATGAAAAATTGTGGTATCCAAGGGACGCTGAGCGTCCCTTGGATGATTTCAATTAGAAACGGCCGTAGGGATCGGGGAGCTTGTTGGGCTCGGGGTAGCTTTCGCCGTGGGTGTCGACCACGATGGAGGCGATCTTCTGCTCCTCAATGGGGCGGTCATTGCGGCCGGTCTTGACCTTGGCGATGGCGTCTACGACCTCCATGCCGGAAGTCACCTTGCCGAAGCCGGCGTACTGCATGTCCAGATGCTTGGCATCGGCGTGCATGATGAAGAACTGGGAGCCGGCGGAGTTGGGGGAGGAGGAACGGGCCATGCTCAGAACGCCGCGCTTGTGCTTCAGGTCGTTCTTGAAGCCGTTGAAGAAGAACTCGCCCTTGATGCAGTAGCCGGGGCCGCCCATGCCGGTGCCCTCGGGGCAGCCGCCCTGGATCATGAAGCCGGGGATGACGCGGTGGAAGATCAGTCCATTGTAGTAGCCCTTGTTTGCCAGAGAGATGAAGTTGTAGACGCTCTGAGGGGCCTTCTCGGGATACAGCTCACCGGTGATGACACCGCCGTTTTCCATGGTGATGGTAAAAGTGGGATTCATATTAGTATCGCTCCTTCATAGCGCGGTCGATCTGACGCTTGGCGTCCCGCTCGGCCGCGGATTGTCTTTTGTCGTAGAGTTTTTTACCCTTGCACAGGCCAACCTTGACCTTGACCCGGCTGCCCTTGAGGTAGACCTCCAGAGGGATCAGGGAGTAGCCGTCCTGCTTGACCTTGCCGTAGAGCCGCATGATCTCCCGCTTGTGCATCAGGAGCCTGCGGGGGCGGCGGGAATCGACATTGAACCGGTTGCCCTGCTCATAGGGGGAGATGTGCATCTGGTTGAGGATCATCTCGCCGTCCTTGATGCCGCACCATGCGTCCTTCAGGTTCAGGGTGCCCTTGCGGATGGACTTGACCTCGGTGCCGACCAGCTCGATGCCGGCCTCATAATCCTCTTCGATGAAGTATTCGTGACGGGCCTCCCGGTTCCGGGCCATCACTTTGATGCTGTCTTTTTCCACGGGAGTCACCGCCTTTCATACATTCTTATGATATTATATCATGCTTGTCAAGGGGGTAAACCCTCAGAGCATCCATTTTTTCGCAATGGGGATCCTGCGCAGCAGCCAGACCGCAGAAAAGGTCACGGCGAAGGTACACAGGCCCCGCACAGCCATTGCAGGCAATCCGCCAAGTATTTCCCGAGGAATGCCGATCATGGGGGTGATGAGATCACAGACCAGCGTGTGGAAGAGATAGATGCCCAGGGTGCACTTGGAGGCATCGGCGGTCAGGGCGCGGTATTTCTCCGGCACATCCTCCGCCGTCATGAAAAGGACGAAGCAGGCGGCGCCGGGGATGACCACAATGGGGGAAAAGAAACTCAGAAGATCCGATGCGAGGTCGGTGTTTGACACGGCGATGCTGAGAATACCGGCTGCGATCCCGGCCCACAGCCATTCCCGTCTTCTGGAAAAACCGAATTTGCGGCAGTAGCCGCCGAACAGATAGAGCCCCGTGAAGCACAGCATCACCGGCAGCTTGCTCTTGTCAAGGATCTGTCCGAAAAGGGGGAACCAACCCAGTCGGTTCAGGGTTACGCCGCAGCTTCCCAGCAGGAAGCAGAGCACGAGGGCATAACGGTATTCCTGCTGTGACGCACTCCGGACAAAGGGCAGCAGCGCAGGGGTCAGCAGGTACAGTCCCACGGTGGCGTAGAGATACCAGAGATGGACCGGCTCCGTCAGCAGGAAAAGGATGGGATTCTCAGGAATCGAACCGGCGTATAGCATATAGACACCGGAGCAGAGCACCATACGGACGAAAAGGTGAAGCATCTTTTTCGGCAGACCGGTGACAGGGCCGCTCAGCATAAAATAACCGCTGATGATGACAAATACCGGCACACTGAACCGAAACAGGGAATTCAACGCCAGATCGCCCACGCCGGAGCCATGGGAGCTGTGGAGCATCACCACGCCGAAGCAGGCCAACAGCCGAAGCCGGTCGATGCGGTAATCATGTTGATCCATCAGATCTCCTCCTCAAACAGGAAGCCGTACAGCTCCTTCGTGCTATGGAACGCAAAATCGCACCGCTGGGTCATATAGTCAATGATCTCCGGCGCGTCCTGACGGCACCAGAGGGCTGCGGCGATGGGGACATTGGCGGCCTTGGCCATTTGAAGTCCGGTTTTCAGATCGTCCACCACCAGCAGCTCGGCAGGGGAGAGGTGGTATTCCTCCATGATCCTCTGCAGGGGGTAGGGGTCGGGCTTGCGGATGGGGTCATCGCTGGAGAGGATCAGATCCGGAAGGATGCCGATGTGCAGGTCGTAATCCCGTTCGATGGTCTCCCGGCTGCTTAAGGATGCCACGCACACCAATCCACCCCGACGCTTCTGCTCAAGGATGACCTCCCGAATGCCTGCGCAGACCGGCGGGATGTGGGTTTTGGCGTATTCTTTCCACATCAGATATTCCTCCCGGCTCTCCTCGGGGGTGAAGCCGTAGCGGATCCGCAGGAACTCCGTAAATTCATATTTGAAGCACCAGCTTACGAATTCGGGATGATCCATCCACTCACCGGGGCGGAATTTTTCCAGAGCCTCCAGAAAGCAGGGATAATTCACCGCGATCTCGCTGGCGACAACGGTGTCATCGTGATCGAGGACAAGACAGGGGTATTTGAGCATACAATCAAGCCTTTACAAAAATTCTGTATACCTGATATCCCACATAGAAGAAGGTCTCCCTGGCTAAAAAGGGGAGCTTTGTCTTCCATGTCCGGTATCGGGTGGTTGGAGTTGGGGAGGAAAACGCTTCGATTTCATAGTCTTTTGCTATCGTCATGGAGCGCTTCATGTGCAAAGGGTCGCTTACAAGGATAGCAGTGGATAATTCGTGGGAATCCATGATCTCCTTGGCGAATTTCAGGTTTTCCTGCGTGATGGTGGAGCGCTCCTCCAGCAAAACGGCCTCCGCAGGGATGCCGAGCTCCAGCAGATACTGTCCCGCGATGTAGGAATCGGAATGGGCATTGCCGGGGGTCAGTCCGCCGGTGAGGAGGATGATCTCCGCGTAGCCCTCGTTATACAGGGTGACGGCGTGGTTCAGCCGCTCCCGGAAGACGGCGTTGGGGGTTTTTCCGTTGGTTCCCGCTCCGAGGACGATGATGCAGTCGGCTTTCCGGCGTTCGTCGGTTTGCGCATATAAAACGATGGATCCGGCGCAGAATAGGGTATACAGGCACATCGCCGCCAGCACCAGTGCCGTCCATTTGAGGATTCGTTTTTTCATAGTTTATTGTGTAGGGAACGGTCATGACCGTTCCGCGGCAGGCAGTTTCGGTTCGGAACAATGTTGGGCGCAGAGGCAGTATCCTGAGAATTCGCCCAGCAAGGGTGCAAATCATAGGATTTTACGGGGGAAAGGCCATAGCCGTTCCTTACATTGGATTGTATCATCTTCCGACGAAACAGGCAACCACAAAATACCTGTTGCCAAATGCGAACAAATGTGCTATAATGTAAAAAACGAACCGGGAGGGGATACCGTGGGCGAACTGAATACACCCATTGACGTGATCTCCGTCTGCGCCGCGGACGGTCAGATCAAGCCCCTGCGCTTTCGCATGGAGGAGGAGGATCACCGTCTTCGCCGGGTCGACATCGATCAGGTCATCTCCACCCGGAAGATCCAGTACGTGGGCATCGAGGCCCAGATCTTTCTCTGCCGGGCCACGGTGGAGGGAAAAGAGTGGCTCTTTGAGCTGAAGTACACCATCCGCAGCCACTGCTGGTGCCTGTTCCGGAGGATTTTGTGATGGCAGAGCGCGTGATCTTTCATGTGGATGCCAACTCGGCGTTTTTAAGCTGGTCGGCGGCCTACCGGGTGCAGGTGCTGGGGGAGGAGCTGGATCTTCGCACCGTCCCCTCGGTGGTGGCCGGCGATAAGGAATCCCGCCACTCCATCATCCTCGCCAAATCCGGCCCCGCCAAGCGTTTCGGCATCCAGACGGGAGAGCCGCTGTTTCAGGCGCTGGAAAAGTGCCCCGACCTGAAGATCGTAGAGCCGGACTATGCCCTCTACGTCGAGTGCAGCCGCCATTTTGTGGAGGTGCTGCGCAGCTTCAGCCCCGTGGTGGAGCAGTACTCCATCGACGAGGCTTGGGTGGACATGACGGGAACCCAGCGGCTCTTCGGCCCGCCGGTGCTGGCCGCCGATGCCCTGCGCAGAAAGGTGTTGGAGGAGCTGGGATTTACCGTCAACGTGGGGATTTCCTCCAACAAATTGCTGGCCAAAATGGCGGGAGATTTTGAAAAGCCCAACAAGATCCACACCCTGTTCCCCGAGGAGGTGCCGACCAAAATGTGGCCCCTGCCGGTGCGGGATCTGTTTCTCGTGGGCAGCGCCACCGAGCGCAAGCTCCGGCTGCTGGGCATCTATACCATCGGCGATCTGGCGAGGGCGGACGTACAGCTTCTTCGCCGGAAGCTGGGCAAGCACGGGGAGACCGTCTGGCACTATGCCAACGGCCGCAACGCCGAGCTTGTGACCCCGGAGCCGGCGGAGGCCAAGGGCTTCGGCAACTCTGTCACCACCGCCAAGGATGTGGTGACCGCCGAGGAGGCCCATCAGGTGCTGCTGAGCCTGATGGAGACGGCGGCCATGCGGATGCGCCGTGAGGGGAAGTACGGCTCCTGCGTCACCGTCCACCTGCGCACCAACGAGTTCCACCATTTCTCCCATCAGTCGAAGCTGGGCTGCTCCACCAACATCACCCGGGAGCTCTACCGAGAGTGCGCCCGGGTCTTCGATGAAATGTGGGATCGGAAAACGCCCCTGCGGCAGCTGGGTGTCCAGATCACGGAGTTATCCGACCGGCCCTACCAGCAGTATGACCTTTTCTCGGGCATGAGCCCGGAGCAGTACGAGCGGAAGATGAAGCTGGACGAAACCGTGGATGCCCTCCGGGACCGGTTCGGGGAGGATATCCTCCGCCGTGCGAAATTTGCCAATGACCCCGGCGCCCACATGGCCGGCGGCCTCGACAGGGCCCGCCGCACCGGCATCACCAAGCCCATCCCCGGGGAGATCCCGAGAAACCGGGCCGCCGGACGCAAACCGGCATGAGCAGTTTTGGACTATTTTGACGGCAGGAAATGGCAATTGACATTTTACTCCGAAACAAATAAAATAGAGCCGAACAATAAATCAATGGAGGATGACATCCCATGCGTAAAACAAAGATCATCTGCACCATCGGTCCCGCCAGTGAGAACGAGGAGACTTTGACCCAAATGTGCCTGGCCGGCATGAATGTGGCCCGGCTGAACTTCTCCCACGGCTCCCACGAGGAGCATGAGAAGAAGATCGCGCTCATCAAGCGCGTCCGCGAGAAGCTGAACATGCCCATCGCCATCCTGCTGGACACCAAGGGCCCCGAGTACCGCATCAAGACCTTTGCAAACGGCAAGGTGCTCGTCAAGACCGGTCAGACCTTCACCTTTACCACGGATGAGTGCGAGGGCGACAAGACCCGTGTCTCCGTCAACTATGCCAATCTGCACAATGAGATGGCCCCCGGCGGCGAGATTACCGTCTGCAATGGCATGGTCAAGTTCCGGGTGGAGGAGATCGTCGGCCACGATATCGTCTGTAAATGCGAGGTGGGCGGCGAGCTGAGCAACCGCAAGAGCATGTCTTTCCCCAACAAGGTCATGTCCGGCCCCTACCTGAGCGAGCAGGACAAGGCTGATATCCTCTTCGGCATCAGACAGGGCGTCGACTACGTTGCTGCTTCCTTTGTTTCCACCCGTCAGGACGTGCAGGACATCCGGGATCTGCTGGACGCAAACGGCGGCTCCGACATTGAGATCATCGCCAAGATCGAGAATCAGGCCGGCGTGGACAACGTCGAGCAGATCTGCGAGGTTGCCGGCGGCATCATGATCGCCCGCGGCGATCTGGGCGTGGAGATTCCCTTTGTCCGTCTGCCCGACATCCAGAAGCGGCTGAGCAAGACCTGCCGTATGCTGGGCAAGCGCGTCATCACCGCCACCGAGATGCTGGAGTCCATGATCCACAACCCCCGGCCCACCCGTGCCGAGATCTCCGACGTGGCCAACGCCGTCTACGAGGGTACCTCCTGTGTGATGCTCTCCGGCGAGTCTGCCGCCGGCAAGTACCCCGTGGAGGCCGTGCGTACCATGGCCGAGATCGCCGAGTACACCGAGAAGCACAACGACTACGTGACCCAGTTCCGCAACATCGAGTTCAACGGCAAGGACAATCTGGATAAGATCTCCCACGCCGTCTGCTCCATGGCTGTGGATGTGGATGCAAAGGCCATCGCCGTTTGCTCCGTCTCCGGTAAGACTGCCATGATGGTTTCCCGCTTCCGTACCCCTGTGGACATCGTGGGCCTGACCACCGATCACAAGATCTGGCGCCGTCTGTCCATGAGCTGGGGCGTTACCCCCATTCTGGTGGACGAGTTCCCCAACATGGAGGTCATGTTCTACTTCGCCAAGATGAAGGTAGAAGAGTCTTTGAAGCTTGCAAAGGGCTCCAACATCATCATCACCGGCGGCCCCGTTTCCCGTGGCGGCGGCAACACCAACACTATCAAAATCGAGACGATCTGATCCGTTCATCCGAGCGCGGCGCGTAATCGCCGCGCTCTTTTTTGCCCATGGAGCCCTCGGAAATCGGCGAAAGATTGTCCAATTTACCCACATGAAAATCCTCGGAAAATATGGTAAAATTTAGCCATCAATTGGGGGAGGAGCAATGTTTATGTATGAAATCGGACAGCGGGTGCTCTACGGGATCCACGGTGTGTGCCGGATCATTTCGGTGGAATCCATGCGCTTCGGCAAAGAGCGGGCGAAGTATTACGTTCTGGAACCCACCGGTCAGCCCGGGGCCCGTTTCTATGTGCCTGTGGCCAATGAGGCTGCCGTTGCAAAGCTCCGCCCGCTGCTGACACAGCAGGAGCTCCTTGATCTGCTGCATTGTGATAAGGTGCGCAATACACCCTTGATCGATAACGAAAGCGAGCGGAAGCTTCACTACCGGGAAATCATCAATTCCGGCGACCGGGAGGGCCTGATGTCTCTCATCGGTGCGCTCCACCGCCACAAAAAGGAACAGCTTGCCGCCGGTAGAAAGTTCCATCAGTCCGACGAGAATTTTCTCACAGACGCCCAGAAGCTTTTGAATGCAGAGTTTGCGGAGGTTTTCGGCCTCGATCCCAAGGACGTCAGCGCCTTTGTGCTCAAAGAGCTGGAAAATACCCATTGACATTTTTCGGATTCCCTGATATAATCCATGGGTCTGCTAGTGTAGCACAGTCGGTAGTGCATCTCACTCGTAATGAGAAGGTCGCCTGTTCGAGTCAGGTCACTAGCTCCATGATAAAACCCGCTTTGCATTGCAAAGCGGGTTTTATCAATAATCGCCGCTTCATTTGAAGCGGCGATTATATCATATTTTCGTAGAAAATATATCATACAGTGCGACTGTATCTCATATCGCTTAAGCGATATATCATTTACAGCAGCACGATATTCTTCTTCGCGCACTCCTCGCGCATTTCCTTGGGCCAGAGGCTGACCTGAACCTCGCCGATGTGGGCCTTGCCCAGCAGGAGCATGCACAGCCGGCTCTGGCCGATGCCACCGCCCATGCTCAGGGGGAGGGTACCGTTCAGGACGCCCTGATGAAAGGGGAGGGCCAAGCGATTTTCACAGCCCAGCGCAGCACACTGTGCGCGCATGGCGTCGGCATCCACGCGGATGCCCATGGAGCTCAGTTCCACCGCCTGCTGGAGGGTTTCGTCCCAGAACATCAGGTCGCCGTTGAGGCTCCAGTCGTCGTAGTCCGGGGCACGGCCGTCGTGGGGCTTGCCGGAGCGGAGCTTGGCGCCGATGCCGATGATAAACGTGGTGGGGTGTTCCCTGACGTAGGCGTTTTCCCGCTCCTTGCCGGAGAGGGTGGGGTAGAGGTTTTCCAGCTCCTGCGCGGTGACGAAGCTGACCTCCCGGCTCAGCTGTACCCGGATCTGGGGGTACATGCACTTGACGGCGGAGAGGGTGGAGCAGATGGCGTCCACGATATCCGTTACCGTCCGCCGGAGCTCCGCCTCGGTTCGCATATCGGCGGTGATGACCTTTTCCCAGTCCCACTGATCCACGTAGATGGAGTGGAGGGCGTCGGGCTCCTCGTCCCGGCGGATGGCGTTCATATCCGTCCAGAGGCCCGTGTCGGGCTGGAAGCCGTATTCACCCAGCGCCTGCCGCTTCCACTTGGCAAGGGAATGGACGACCTGCGCCTGCTCCACGCCGGGCACGCCGGGGATGTCAAAGGAAACAGGCCGCTCGATGCCGGACAGGTCATCGTTCAGGCCCGTGGCCGGGTCGACGAAGAGGGGCGCGGTGGCGCGCATCAGGTGCAGCCGGCGGCTGAGCTCAAACTGGAAAGTCTGCTTGATGAAGCCGATAGCGCTCTGGGTCTCATATAAATTCAGTCGGGGTCTGTAATTTTCGATCATGGGAATCCCTCCGGGACAAAGATAGATGCATTGTACACCATAATACAAAAAGAGTCAATGTTTTCCAGTGACGGAAATATGACTTTCCGGGAAAGAATTTCTGTACATTTTTGCCCGGATGTGGTATGATGACGAAAAAGACAGGGGAGGAATCTGCTATGTCCATCGTCAAATTCTACCGGGGCGATCCCAATGCCCCCAAGCCCACCATGGGCGCGCACTTGGGTTCCAATGCCATCATCACCTGTAAGGGGCGTCTGCTGCTGGAAAAGCGGCGGGACTCCGACGTCTGGGGTTTGGTCGGCGGCGGTGTGAAGAACTACGAAACCGAAGTTCAGGCCATGGCCCGGGAGGTCAGGGAGGAGCTGGGCATCCGGGTGCCTCAGGAGAGATTCAAGCGCCTTCGCTCCTACGGCGAGCCCGGCCGCATTGCCGCCTACTGTGACGGCAGCATCTGGCGCATGGTCATCGTGGTCTTCGCTCTGGATTTTGAGGAGGAGCCCGTAATGAAGGTCAGTAATGAATCCAAAGAGCTGCGCTTTTTCAGCAAGGAAGAGCTGAAAGACATTGAAATTGTCATCACTCATTCGGATATCGTGGAAGACCTGTTTATCAATGCATAAATGGAAGCAAGTCATTGCCTGTGCAATGACTTGCTTTTTCTTATTCGATGACGTCGATGATCTCGCCGATGTACATTCTGTGTGCAGGCTCAGATTTGAAGTAGCGGGTCTTTACGTCCTCGGGGAATCGGTCGAGCTCCATGTCCTGCCAGTAGAGCTTGCGGCACAGGAGGGTTCTGCGGGCTTCCGCGTAGGTCACGCTCTCGCCGCAGCTTACGGCGGTCAGTCCCGCTTCGGCATCCTTGTCGCAGTCCCGGCCGGATTTGCTGCCCATGACGCCGAGGGCCTTCTTGCAGCTGTCGGGATAGAAAGAAACGGTGAAGTATTCGTTCTTTTCAAAATAGCTGTAGGTGTGCCGGTTGGGACGGATGTAGACGGTGGCCACATGCTTTCCCCAGATGCAGCCCACACCGCCCCAGCCGATGGTCATGGAGTTGTGGTCAGCGAGGGAGCCGGCGGTCACCAGTGCCCATTTGTTTTCAAATTCGTCGTATGCATCGATCATAAGATGATTCATAGTCATGCCTCCTTTTTTGTATCTACCATAGCATATTCACGGAGCAAATACAAGGGATTTTCTCCGAAAACATACGCACAATGTATACGGAATATGCCATAAAAGTCCCTGATACCGCAAAAAACTCCGCAAGGTTAAAAGGTTCTCCGTGAATTCGCAGGCAGGAATATGCAAAAATCGGGCAAAATATTTACAGTTTTTTCAAAGAGCGACCGGATTTTCCCCTTGTATATTCATGTAAAATATGCTATCATAATTCCCGACGGCGCAGTATCCTAGTCGAAGCTCCCTTTTCCAGGCAGGGCCTAAAAATCCTGCGAAGGGCACATCGATGAAGTCCCTTGTGTCTGCTTGTTACGCCCAGTTTCGGGTGGATGCTGGGGGTTAAGGAAAGCGGGCGCGCTCCAATGGCATGGGGCATACGACCCGCTCTCCGTGGAGACCATTATTCCGTGCGACGACGGCAAAAGACCCGATTGGGGTTCCGCTCGCGTACGGACTTGGTAAGAACCTGCAAGGCAGTGCGCAGAATCGTGTGCTGTGTGCAGTGTAGCCTGCCTTGCGTGGGTATGCGGGGATGGAAGACCAGCCTTTCGGCATTGTGGCCACTTTGCTAAAGTGCATTGCTTCCGGAAACCATATCTGCAAAAGAGGCTAAGATCAGGGCGCGCTTTGCTGTGGAAATCACCTAGGCTGTCTGAAAGGGGCCGGCGGGGGATTACAGTACGGACTAAGTGGCAATCGGGTAAACGGGATTCGGCAACGCCCGTGACGGTGGATCAAAGGGAAACCGCCTGTTCGGCAACGGCAGGTTCCGCCGGGTGAAAAACAACCCGACCTAAGCCGTAAGATTTATCCCGCCTGCTGCCGTCTTTTATCTAATAATATGTAATTTAGGAGAATCCAAATTGGCCAAGCCTGACCCGCAAACCGCGAAAAAAGAGGAAAAACGCAGGACCCGCAACTGGGTCATCACCATTTTCTTTGCCACCATCGCCATCTCGGCGGCCATCTCCATGGCGTCCGATCTGGTCATGGCGAACAGCACCATGATCGTGGCGGCCATCGTGCTGCTGCTGATCGTCTTCATCGGCATCATCTTCGACATCGTCGGCATGGCCGTGGCCACCGCCGATGAGAAGCCCTTCCACGCCATGGCGGCCCGGAAGGTCAAGGGCGCAAAGGAGTGCATCACCCTGCTGCGCAACGCCGAGCGGGTCAGCTCCATCTGCAACGATGTGGTGGGCGACATCTGCGGCGTCGTCTCCGGCTCCGCCTCTGCCACCATCGCCGCCCAGATTTTGAGCAATTTCGAGCTGAGCTTCGCTTCCGTGGTGCCGCTGATCCTTTCCAGTTTGGTGGCGGCCCTCACCGTCGGCGGCAAGGCCGTGGGCAAGGGCATCGCAGTGGCCAGCTGCACCGAGATCGTCTACCATGCCGGTCAGGTGATCTACGCCGTGACCCATGTGAAGGACCTGTTCCGCCGAAAGAAGGGGAACAAAAAGAAAAAGAAATGATGGGTCGTGATAACCATGAAACTGTTACCGACGATTCACGGACACGGGGATCTTGTCAAACTGTCTGACGCCGAGCGCGTGGAGCTCTGCGCAGAGATCCGGGAATTTATCGTGTCCCATGTGGCGAAGACCGGCGGCCATCTGGCGTCCAATCTGGGCGTGGTGGAGCTGACCGTCGCCATTGAAACCGTTTTTGATACCGCTCTGGACCGCCTGGTGTTCGATGTGGGTCATCAGGCTTATATCCATAAGCTGCTGACCGGACGCCAGGCGGATTTTGAGCGGCTGAGAATGTATGAGGGGATGTCCGGCTTCCCCAAGCCCCACGAAAGTCAGACGGACTCCTTCGTGGCGGGCCACGCTTCCTCCGCCGTTTCCATCGCCCTGGGCATGGCCCGGGCCAGGAAGCTGACGGGGAAGAAATACAATGTTGTGGCCCTGGTGGGCGACGGTGCCGCCACCGGCGGCATGGTCTACGAGGCGCTGAACGACGCGGGCGCCAGCCGGGAGCCAATGGTGGTCATCCTCAACGACAATGAGATGTCCATCGATCCCAACGTGGGCGGCATGGCCTCCCATCTGCGGAACCTGCGGACCAAGGAGAGCTACTTCAGCTTCAAGAAGTCCTTCCGGGCCATGACCGCCAGGATCCCCCACGGCGAGAGCATCTACCGCTTCACCCACAAGACCAAGGAGCTGCTCAAGCGGAGCCTGCTGCGCAAGAGTATGTTCGAATACATGGGCTTCGAATACATCGGACCCCTGGACGGCCACGATATGCCGGAGCTGATCCGGCTGCTGACCGCCGCCCGGGACATGGAGAAGCCCGTGCTGGTCCATGTCATCACCCAAAAGGGCCGGGGCTTCGCCCCCGCGGAGAAGGAGCCGAGCAAGTACCACGGCGTGGGCAAATTCGACCCCGCCGACGGCCATGCCCTGGCCGCGAAGAAGACCACCTTCTCCGATGTCTTCGGACAGACCATGGTGGAGCTGGCCCGGGAGGACAAGCGGGTCTGCGCCATCACTGCCGCCATGCCCGGCGGCACGGGCCTGATCCCCTTCAAGAAGGCGTTCCCCAAACGGATTTTCGATGTGGGCATCGCCGAGGAGCACGCCGTATCTCTGGCGGGCGGTCTGGCCAA
>JAFWAZ010000058.1 GCA_017507425.1 Oscillospiraceae bacterium
CATCAGAGAGACGAACTGGGGGATGGCGATGGTCAGAGACAGGCAGCCTCTGAACAGGCCCTTGCACTTGATGGTCTTGCGGTTGATGATGATGGCAACGAAGGTGCCCAGGAAGAAGTTCAGGAAGGTTGCGAAGAATGCCCAGATCAGAGTCCAGGCCAGAACGCTGCCGAACTGCTTGCCGATGGCATTGTTCGCATTGAACAGGGTCTTGAAGTTATCCAGACCGACCCAATCAAACAGGACAGGGTTCTGGGTATTGTAGTTGGTGAAGGCCATACACATCATGTACAGCAGGGGCAGGATGGTGAAGACTGCGATGCCGGCCAGAGGCAGGATCATCAGCAGCTTGTGGATGTTCTCATCGAACAGGGTCTTGACCTGCTCGATAAAGTTGGTCTGGCAGCCGGCCTTCTTCATCATGACAGACTTATAGCCGCTGCGGACAGACAGCTGCCACACGAAGATCAGCAGCGCAATGATGCACAGGGTGGCAACGCCGTACAGGAGGATCTGGTTGGAGTCGTCACCTGCAACATAGACGTACACGCCCTGAGCTTCGTCATAGACCTCTTCCTGCACTCTGTCACCCAGAGAGGGCAGCAGGCTAAGCCAGTGCAGGCCGCCCATCTCTGCAAACAGATAGAAGAACACACCAGCTTCGATGGCCAGATAGATCAGACCCATGATGATCTGACCGCTGGCAATGTTGGCAAAGCCCATCACAAGGCAGGAGATCCATACCAGAGGGCCGCCGTTTTTCAGCGCAGCAAGCAGGGAGGGATCCTTGATCCGCTTCCGCTCAGCTGCCTTGGTTAACGCATTGGTAGACACAATATCAACTCCCATAGAGATTTTGCGGCTGTGCCGCGGGGTATTGCGCCGGGAACCCCGCTGCGCAAGCGGTTACCCGATTCTGGGAAAAAAGGCGGCAGCCAGAGAATCTGACTGCCGCCAGACAAGCTATGTCCTTACGCTGATCCTATGAAATTACAGGCCAGTGTTGTTCAGGCCGTTGTTCCACTCCTCAGTCTTGGCAGCGGCGTTCTCAGCATTGATCTCACCGTTGGCCAGAGCCTGACCCATGGAGCCGGCGTTGTTCCAGTAAGCGCCCATCTCGGGGATGGTGGGCTGGTAGACAGACTTGTTGTTGAAGGTGTCCATCTGAGCCAGAGCAGCAGGATCGGCGTTCTCAACGCCCTCGACCAGGCTCTTGGCGACGGGCTGAACCTCACCGTTACGGATCTCAGCATGCAGAGCCTGCATATCAGCAGAACCCAGCCAAGCAGCCAGAGCGATGGAAGCAGCCATGTTCTTGGAGTTGGGGTTGACGCCGAAGGCCTTGGAGCCGGCGAAGGGAGTCATCTGGTAGCTCTCACCGTCGATGGTGATGGAAGGAACGGCAGCAGCGCCGTAGTTCTCGCCCAGAGCGTCCTTGACGTTGCCGGCATCCCAAGTGCCGGAGAAGATGGCGCCGACAGTGCCGGCACGCAGAGCGTCCAGACCGGTGCCGCCCTGATCGTCGATCATCTTGCCGGAGGCCAGAGCATCAGCGATGTACAGGGTAACAGCAGCGCACTTCTCGTCGCCGAACTTGACGCCGGCGGAGCCGTCGGTGCCGTCACCGAACATGGTGCCGCCAACAGCGTAGTACAGAGCGGGCATATACCAGGTGTTGGTGACCTGATAGGCAACGGGCTTGACAGCCATCATGGCATCCAGAGACTTGATGTCCTCCTCGGAGTAGACGGAGGTATCGTAGTACATGAACCAGGTGTTGATGGTGAAGGGAACGCCGTAAACAGCATCGCCGTTGGAGACAGTAGCGATCATGCGATCGGTGTTGTCGGCCATGACCTGATCCAGAGCGGCGCCGCCCAGACGGGCGATGGCGTTGGACTGCAGCAGAGTGCCCAGCTGGTCGTTAGCAAACATGAAGACGTCGGCAGCAGCAGCGGGATCCTTGGTGACCATACCGCCGGCATCGCCCTCGGCGCAGACTTCGAACACGAACTCGATGTCCCACTCGGGATGAGCCTCGTCGAACTTCTCGCAGGCGACCTTCAGGAAAGAGTTGTCACCGGCCTGATCCTCGTTGGGACCCCAGACCTTCAGGGTGATCTTCTCAGCCTCAGCAGGGGTGGACTCGGGGGTGGATTCGCCGGCATCGGCCTTGGGAGCAGTGGTCTCGGGGGCAGTGCCGCCGCAGGCGACCAGACCCAGAACCATCACGCAAGCCAGCAGCAGAGCAATGAGCTTCTTCATTTGTGTTTCCTCCTAATAGAAATTTTTTATTGCGATCACGGACTGTTCATGCCGTAATAGCCAGAATCATATCATGTTTCCGGATCCGGAAACATGCAAAAAGGAGCCCCTTTTTGCAATTTGCGCAACTTTTGATGCGCAATCGGTTGTTCGTCATTAAAAGTTTACCACTTGTTCATATTTCTGTCAATCATCCCTTTTGCCGATTATTTGCCCCTTATTTTGTGCGTTTTATACAATTGGGAACGATTCCAATTCAAAGGACAACCGATTACTCATCATGCATATTCGACAATTGCATTTTGGGCATATATATGTTATAGTATGGTTTGTGCATCAAGCAAAAGAAAAGAGGATCCCATTCTATGCTGGAACTGAAAAACCTGCACTTCACCGTTTCCGACGAAAACGGCGAAAAGCATATTCTCAACGGCGTCGACCTCGCCATCCCCGACAAGCGCTTTGTGGTCATCACCGGCCCCAACGGCGGCGGCAAGACCACCCTCGCCCGCACCATCATGGGCATCAACGAAGCCACCTCCGGTCAGATCCTGTGGAACGGTGAAGATATCACCTCCCTGTCCGTCTCCGAGCGGGCCAAGAAGGGCATCAGCTACGGCTTTCAGCAGCCTCCCCGGTTCAAGGGCATGCGGGTCAAGGATCTGCTGGAGATCGCTGCCGGCGAGAAGCTCGGCCACGCCGAGGCCTGCTCCTATCTGACGCAGGTGGGCCTGTGCGCCAAGGATTACGTGGACCGCGACGTGGACGCCTCCCTCTCCGGCGGTGAGGTCAAGCGCATTGAGATCGCCACCATCCTCGCCCGGAAGAGCCCCCTGATGATCTTCGACGAGCCTGAGGCAGGCATCGACCTGTGGTCCTTCGCCCGACTGACCGAGACCTTCAAGGCCATCCACGCCAAGCGGGAGAGCACCATCATCATCATCTCCCATCAGGAGCGTATCATCCGTCTGGCCGATGAGATCATCCTGATGGCCAACGGCAACGTGGCCGCCCGGGGCGACGCCGACGAAATTTATCCCCAGCTGATGGGCATGACCATCGCGGGCTGCAATATGCTGGAGGTGGATCAGAAATGCTGAACGATATCCAGAAGCACATTCTCGAGGTAGTCTCCGGTATGGCCGCGGACGCAAAGGGCGCCGTGAATATCCGCGCCAACGGCAAGCGGGCCTACCACAGCAACTGTGAGGGCGTGCGCATCGAGAGTAAGACCGACAAGGAGGGCATCGACATCATCATCGAGCCCGGTGTCAAGGCAGACCATGTCTATATTCCCGTCGTGGTCACCGAGGAGGGCTTCCACGATGTGGTCTACAATGATTTCTACATCGGCGAGGGCGCCGTGGTCACCATCAACGCCGGCTGCGGCATCCACAACTGCGGCTCCTGTGACTCCGAGCACGACGGCATCCACACCTTCCACGTGGGCAAAAACGCCGTGGTCACCTATTCCGAGGTCCACTACGGCGAGGGCGAGGGCGAAGGCAAGCGCATCCTGAACCCCCAGACCATCCTCTATCTGGAGGAGGGCGCCCGGGTCACGCTGGAATCCACCCAGATCCGGGGCGTGGACGACACCAAGCGCTACACCAAGGCCGTCCTCAAGGGCGAAAACGCCGAGTTCATCGTGCAGGAGAAGCTGCTGACCCACGGCGACCAGAAGGCGGACTCCGTCATGGACGTGTTCCTCGACGGCGAAAACAGCTCCTGCCGGGTCATCTCCCGCTCCGTCGCCCAGGACGAGTCCACCCAGACCTTCTACCCCCGCGTGGTGGGCAACACCGCCTGCTTCGGCCATGTCCAGTGCGACTCCATCATCATGGGCAAGGCCAAGGTCCGCTCCATCCCCGAGATCTCCTGCAACCACGTGGATGCCGGCCTGATCCACGAGGCCGCCATCGGCAAGATCGCCGGTGACCAGATCCTCAAGCTCCAGACGCTGGGCCTGAGCTATGAGGAGGCCGAGGAGAAGATTCTGGAGGGCTTCCTGCGATAATGTTTGACATTACCCTCATCGTCATGGGCAAGCTCAAGGAGAAGTTCTACCTGAGTGCTGCCGCTGAATACGAAAAGCGGCTGAAGGGCTACTGCTCCTTTAAGATCATCGAGCTGCCGGAGCACCGGCTTCCGGAGGACCCCTCCCCTGCCGAGATCCAGACCGGCCTCGACCGGGAGGCTGATCTGATCTTCCAGAAGATCCCCAAGGGCGCGTGGCTGTGCATTTTCACCCCCGAGGGAAAGATCCTGTCCTCCGAGGAATTCGCGGGAAAGCTCAAAGAGGTCAAGAACATGGGAAAATCCAGCGCGTGCTTTCTCATCGGCTCCTCCTTCGGCATTTCCCAAAAGGTCAAGGACAGGGCGGATTTCAAGCTCTCCATGGGAAAGATGACTTTCCCCCACCACCTCGCCCGCATCATGGTGCTCGAGCAGATCTATCGGGCGGAAGCCATTCAGGCGGGAAGCAAGTATCATAAATGACCAAATGCCGTCCTTTCAGACGGCATTTTCGGTATATGCTGCAATCCCCGTAGGGAACGGTTATGACCGTTCCGCAGCAGGCATCCCCATCATCAAGGCCGCGTCTCGGCGAATCCGTACAGAGGTACCTTATGAATCACCCTGCTCGCAAACACAACCGCATTCCCCAATATGACTATTCCCGACCCAATTACTATTTTGTGACGATCTGCACGCATGAAAAGCAGTGTATCTTTGGCAGTGCAGAACATCTGAACGGATTTGGTCAAATCGCCGCTGAGCAGCTTCTTAGCATCCCGCAGCACTTTCCCAGCGCATCCGTCGACAAGTATGTGGTCATGCCCAATCACATCCATGCCATCATTGTATTGCGTGATATTCCGGGTGGTTCCCGAAAAGACCTTTCTGTCATTCTCGGGCAGTACAAGGCCTCCGTCAGTCAAAAGATACATCGTTCCTTTCCTGAGCGAACCATCTGGCAGAGATCCTATTATGACCGCATTATCCGAGATGAGCATGAGTATCAAGCCGCTTGGCGGTATATTGACGAAAACCCTGTAAGATGGTATGTAAACCGGGGATTACCTGTTCCGTATTCGCCGGAAGACGTTTGATATCGTTTAACTGTACTGCGGAACGGCCATAGCCGTTCCCTACGGCGGCTATATGACTAAAAAAGAGACGCACCGCGGTGCGTCTCTTTTCATATTACTGGGAATTTCTCACCGTCATGAACAGCTCCTCCACCAGACGGGTGGTTTCGGGGTTCAGGAAGGAGTAGCTTGTGGCCTTCAGGAGCTTTTCCGCTGCGGGATAGCTGACCTCAGACTCGGCCACCTCGGGATCCAGATACTGCTTGGCCTCGGAAATGGGAGTGGAGTAGCAGACCCATTCCATATTGGCTGCGGAGATCTCGGGATCGCAGAGGAAGTTGATGAACGTCTCGGCTGCCTCCTTCTCCTGCGCGCAGGTGGGGATGCACATGGCGTCGATGAAGAGGTTGAAGCCCTGATGCTCCGGCAGATAGAAGCACAGGTCGGGGTTCTCCTCGGCCATGGTCAGGTAGTCGCCTGCATAGTACGGAGCGATCCAAGCCTCCTCATTCTGCATGGTGGAGAAGATCTGATCCATGACGTACTGCTGCAGCACAGGCTTCTGCTCTGCGAGCTTGTCGGCGCAGTGCTGAAGCTCGACCGGATCGGTGGTGTTGACATCGTAGCCCAGCATATACTGGGTGATGCCGAAAGCATCGCGGGAGTTGTCGAACATCAGGATCTTGCCGGCGTACTTCTCGTTCCACAGCAGCTCCCAGCCGGTGACGTCTTCCTCATCCACATACTTGCCGTTGTAGATGATGCCCACGGTGCCCCAGGTGTAGGGCACGGAGTACTTGTTCTCCGGATCGTAAGCCGTGTTGCGGAATGTTTCGTCGATATACTGATAGTTGGGGATGTTGTCGAAGTCCAGCTCCAGCAGCATGCCCTCCTGCCGCATACGGGCGATCATATAGTCGGAGGGGATGATGACGTCGACGGTGATGCCGCCGTTGACCAGCTTGCTGTACATCGTCTCATTGGAATCGTAGGTCTGGTAGTTGACCTTGATATTGGGATAGCGGCGCTCGAACTCGGCGATGATGTCGAGGGAATCGTCAGAGCCGTCGGCGATGTACTGGCCCCAGTTGTAGACGTTGATGGTCACCTGATCCTCACCGCCGCCCATGCGGGCAAAGACGATGAATCCGCCCACGGCAAGCACCAGTGCGGCGCACACGGCAACAGCCACCACCCGCTTGAAGGTACGCATGCCCCTGCTCTCGCTGACAGCGCTGCGGTTTTTCTTCTTGTTCTCCTCGCCGCGAAGCTGCAGAATGTTCATCACCACCATCAGCACGAAGATCAGCGCGAACAACAGGGTGAACATGGCATAGATCTTGGGCTGGATGGGCTTTTTGACGTAGGAGTAGATTTCGACAGGCAGGGTGGTAAAGCCCATGCCGGTGACGAAATAGGAGATGACGAAGTCATCCAGAGACATGGTGAAAGCCATGATGGCGCCGGTGATGATGCCGGGCATGATCTCGTGGAGGGTCACCTTGAAGAACGACTGCAGAGGCGTGCAGCCCAAGTCCATGGCCGCGTCCACCAGAGAGGAATCCATCTGGTGGAGCTTGGGCATCACGTTGAGCACCACATAGGGCAGGTTGAACGTGATATGGGCGATCAGCAGGGTCCAGAAGGTCAGGCTCTCCCGCTGGCCCAGCATCTTGGTGCCCACGAAGACGAACAGCAGACTCAGGCTGACACCGGTGACAATATCCGGGTTCGTCATAGGAATGTTGGTCAGGGACATGGCCACCTTGCGCAGCTTGGGATTCAGGTTGTAGATGCCCACAGCCGCCACGGTGCCGAAAACCGTGGCAATGCCGGTGGCAAGGCTGGAGATGATCAGGGAGTTTGCCAGCAGATTCAGCAGCTTCTGATCCTTGAAGAGCTCCAGATACTGACCGAAGGTGAAGCCGTCGAAATTGGTGATATCCTTGCCGGTGTTGAACGATGCCACGATCAGCACCGCCATGGGGATATACAGGAAGACGAAGATCAGAACCGTCAGTACGCGGTTTGCATGCTTCATACGATCACGCCTCCTTCCTCATCATCGGCAAACTTGTTCATGATGCCGGTGCAGACGAAGACGAGGAGCATCAGCACGAGGGACAGCGCCGCGCCCAGATTGGGGTTGTTGCCCTGCTTGAACTGGCGCTCGATGACGTCGCCGATCAGAATGGTGTTCGGTCCGCCCAGCTTCTGGGAGATGTAGAAGGTGGACACGGCGGGCACAAAGACCATGGTGACGCCGGAGACAATGCCGGGCATGGACAGGGGGAAAATGACCTTGCTGAAGACCTGCACAGCATTGCAGCCCAGATCCTGAGCCGCCTCCACCAGCCGACGGTCGATCTTGACGATGGTGGAATACAGGGGCAGGATCATATAGGGCAGGTAGTTGTAGACCATGCCGAGGATCACGGCTCCGGAGGTGCGGATCATCTGCAGGGGCTTAAAGCCCAGCGCCATCAGCAGCCGGTTGATCAGGCCCGTATCCTGCAAAAGGCCCACCCAAGCCATGGTGCGCAGCAGGAAGCTCATGCACATGGGCAGCATGACCAGCATATACAGGAATTTCTGGGTCACTTCGCCGGTATGGGCGATGAAATAGGCCACGGGATAGCCCAGCAGCAGGCAGATGAATGCTGCGCAGATGCTGTACCAGATGGACTGCCACAGCACGGGCAGATACATCCCCAGATTTTTCAGGTTGCCCAGAGAGAAGGCCCCGGTGGCGGGATCGGTCAGGGCATAGTAGCCCACCACGCCGAGGGGGATCAGGGTGAAGGCCACCATCCACAGGATATAGGGTGTAGACAGCAGGACAGAGTTATTCTTCTTCATCGCCGGCATCCTCCGTCAGCTCATCATACTCCGCAGAGTAGGAAGAGTAATCACCAAACATGCCGGAGTATTCACTCTTCTTCATAATGTGAATATCCTCCGGGTTCAGACGGATGCCAATGACCGCCCCCACGGGATGGAAGTCCGTGGTCTGGATCAGCCATTTGAAGCCCTTGACCTCGACGATGATGTCGTAGTTCAGGCCCTTGAAGGTGACGGATGCCACGGTACCGGTCAGGCTGCCCTCGGAGGGCTCGACGATGTCGATATCCTCGGGACGGATGACCACGTCAACGGGCTCGTTGGGCTGGAAGCCCTTGTCGACGCACTTGAACTGTTTGCCGAAGAAGCGCACCTTGTAGTCGTCGAGCATGACGCCGTCGAGGATGTTGGATTCGCCGATGAAGTCGGCGACGAAGGCGTTCTTGGGCTCGTTGTAGATATCCTCGGGCTTGCCGATCTGCTGGATGCGGCCGTTGTCCATGACGACGATGGTGTCGGACATGGAAAGGGCCTCCTCCTGATCGTGGGTGACGTAAATAAAGGTGATGCCGGTGGCCTGCTGGATGCGCTTGAGCTCGTTCTGCATGTCCTTGCGCAGACGCAGATCCAGTGCGCCCAGAGGCTCATCCAGCAGCAGCACCTTGGGCTCGTTGACCAGCGCACGGGCGATGGCCACGCGCTGCTGCTGACCGCCGGACAGGGCGGTGATGTTGCGGTTCTCGTAGCCCTTCAGGGAGACGACCTCCAGCATCCGGGTGACGCGCTCGTGGATCTCCTCCTTGGGAACCTTGGCGACCCGGAGGCCGAAGGCGATGTTGTCATAGACGTCCAGATGCGGGAACAGGGCATAGCGCTGGAAAACCGTATTGATCTGGCGTTTGTAGGCGGGCACATCGTTGATCCGCTGACCGTCAAAAAGCACGTTGCCGCTTGTGGGCGTCAGAAAGCCGCCGATGATGCGCAGCGTGGTGGACTTGCCGCAGCCGGAGGGGCCCAGCAAGGTTAAAAATTCGTGATCGTTGATGTAGAGGTTGATGCCGTCCAGGATGCGCTCACCGTCAAATTCCATGGTGAGGTTCTGGAGGCGGATCAATTCTTTGGACATGTATCCTCCCCCGTTTCTGTATGTACTGAGAAAAGCAGGCGCGCCGGTGCACATTAGTATGCCCCGGAAACACCCACTTTAATTAGTATACATATATACGAAAACGCCCCGCTTGTCAATAACAAATGTCGAAAAAAGCCGCTGCGATTTCTGTGCAGTCGCTGTAGGGAACGGTTATGACCGTTCCGCAGAGAAATCTGCCGGTATGGATCAAGCTCCGTCGAATTCGCAAATGGTACGAATTCGCCGGAGCCTGATTGAATCTTTCACGCAATCCTGCGGACCGGCCGATGCCCGGTCCCTACATGAGTTATTTGCCTTCCCCAAAAATCCGCTTGCCGGCCTCGGGGAAATACTCCTTCACGAAGTCCACCCCGCCGACCTTGAAGCTCTTTCCGTTCAGATACTCCAAGCCGCCCGCTTCTGTCGTAAAGGCAAAGGTCAGCTTGTAGGAGTACAGGGCCTGATAGGTGCGGTCAAAGCGCTTGTCCAGCTTGCCGTACTTGCCGTCGCCCAGCAGCGGATGGCCCGCATGGGCGAACTGAGCGCGGATCTGGTGAGTCCGGCCGGTGATGAGCTCGCATTCCACCAGACTCAGGCCGTTCCGGGAATCCAATACCTTATAATTGGTCTGGCACGATTTGCTTCCGGGCTGGGGCTTGTCGGAGACGAAGACCCGGTTTTTCTTGGCATCCTTGAATAGATGCCCTCTCAGACTGCCCTCCCGGGGCTTCGGGGTGCCCTCCACGATGGCGAGGTAACGCTTGTCCAGCTCCCGGTCCTTGATTTTCTGGTTCATGACCCGCAGGGCCTCGGCAGTCTTGGCGGCGATGACGATGCCGCCGGTATTCCGGTCAATGCGGTTGCACAGGGCGGGCGTGAAGGAGTTCTCCCCTCTCGGGCTCCATTCCCGCTTCTGATACAGATAGGCCTGAATGTGGTCGATGAGGGTCCGTCCGTACTCGGCACCGTCATGGGGATGGACCGCAAGGCCCGGGCGCTTGTCCACAAGGAGGATGTGCTCGTCCTCGTAGACGATGGAGAGCTTCGGCGCCGCCACGGTCAGATAGGCATTGTCCTCCCGGGGCTTGTCGAAAAACTCGTCGTTGATATACAGCTGCAGGACATCGCCCTCGCGCAGACGGGTGTCCCGCTCGGCACGGGCGTTGTTCAGCTTGATCCGCTTGATGCGGATGTACTTCTGGGCCAGAGATGCCGGCAGCAGGGGCACAGCCTTGGCCAGAAACCGGTCCAGACGCTGACCGGCATCGTTTTTTTCGATCTTGAATTCTTTCATTATTTACCGTTTCTCTGCCTCAGATAATTATTGTAATGCAGATTCTCATCAATTGCTAGATTAGTATACCTTTTATGTTTTTTATTTCTGTCTCTTGGATCAATCACAGAGAACACTGCTGATGTATACTCTCGTTCCAAATCCCATAGTATTTTGTTATCCGTTACATTATGAGATTTAGATGCTACAGTGTAGAACGTGTACACGAATTCCAAAATAGCATGACGATTTCCGCGATATGCAAGTGGTTTCTCATTTCCATAACCATTTTTGTTCAGTACATTGGGAAAGTAAAATCTTCCAATTTCAATTTGAGCCGATAATTTTGAGAGCAGCGCGGTTTTTTCCTGCACAAAAGAATTCTCATAAAACAAACCACTGCTTATATAATGTATAACATCAATCATAGTTCTTGATGTTTCCGTATACCAAGACAGTAGTTCCATACGAAGCTGTGTAGTCAGTTCATATTTTCTAGTGCTTGTGATTATTCCCCAAATGCCACCAAGTATGGGCAAGGTGATAGATACAATCAATTCAAGTGCATCAAAATCCATAATAACCTCCAGAACCTTTTTCATATCCTAAATCTCTACTTAGTAAGCATTATACAACGACTTGATATATCTTGTCAAAAGGTTTAATTTCTAAACCGTTATAGTTTTTTCATTTTTCAGAAAAAAGTGTTTGACAAACGCCCCTTAAGTCGCTATAATGTCTAGTGCATGACTGCATGGAGGTTTGAACGTATGCTGCTGGATCTGTCGAAAATTGTGGATATGCCCGGAGCGAGCGTTGACTTCTCTGTCAGTCTGGATCTGAGTGATCTTCAGTTTGGCTCCTGCGCGCCTCTGAAAGAGCCCGTCACCTGCTCCGGCACCGTGCGCAACACTGCCGGCGTCCTGATGACCAAGGGCACCATCCACGCCCATCTCAATGCGGTCTGCGACCGCTGCGGCGAGGATTTCGAGGACGACCTCACCTATCCGCTGGATGTGGTGCTGGTGACCGAGCTGGCCGACGAGGACCACGAGGACGAAGGGATCTTCCCGCTGACCGGCAACTTTGCGGATATGGACGAAGTCATCCGCACCGTCTTCATCCTGAACATGGACACCAAGTTCCTGTGCAGTGATGACTGTCTCGGACTGTGCTGCGGCTGCGGCGTGAACCTGAATCACGGGCAGTGCCGCTGCAAGAAGGAGATCGATCCCCGATTCGCTGCTTTACAGCAGCTTCTGAACCAGTAATCCCATTATTGAGGCTGTTTGAAAGCAGTTCGACCAAGGAGGTGTCACCATGGCTGTTCCTAAGTGTAAAGTGTCTTC
>JAFWAZ010000059.1 GCA_017507425.1 Oscillospiraceae bacterium
GGATTTCCCGAAGGGAAATCACTGTTTTTTCGCCTTGCGGCGACTGATTTTGCCGGAGCAAAATCAGCGGGCGACCAATGGTCGCCCCTACGGGTACTTTTTTGACAAGCTCGGATGCTCCCCCGAGATCGGGGGAGCATCGTTTTTGCCTGTGCAGTACCAGAAGAATCCCACGGCCTTCGGCCTCGGAATGACATCGTAAGCGATGCCTTGTTCTGCCGGTCCACACCTGCGGTCACCGAAGCCGGTCGGCGGGGGCAGTGCCGCCCGCCCTACAGAGGGTTTTTGTAACAAAAACAGCGGAGCGCTTTCGCGCTCCGCTTGATGCTTACTTTTCCTTGACGATGACGTAGCCGTCGACCAGATTGGCCAGCTCCAGAGTTCCCTCGATGGCCACCTGACGCTCCATCAGGTCAGTCAGGACGATGACGCCGTCCTTGTTCTCGATCTTCATGACATTGCGCAGGACAACGGCGTCGGGGGTCATGGTGTTCTTATAGACAGTGGACAGACACATGGCACTTCCTCCTTACTGCAGAGAGTTCAGGATGACGCTCAGGCGCATGTTGCCCTTCTCGAAATCGGAGACGGCGGCCATGACCTGCTCGTAGGCGGCGTGGTTGCCGGCGATCTCGAACTGCTTGGCAAGCTCCGCCAGTTCATTGGCGTGGGCGGCGTTGTGGCCGACCATATACTTCATCAGAGCTACCAGCTCCTCCATGGGGGTGTGCTGGCACTTGCTCTGGCAGGAGCCGCAATCGGAGTGGCAGTGCTCATGCTCGTGGTCGTGGTCGTGGTCGTGGTGATGGTGGTGATGATCGTGACCGTGGTCATGGTCATGGTGATGATGTCCGTGATCGTGATGCATAGTAGATTCCTCCTTGATGGGTTTTCTATATTATAATATCGATATGCGTTCCTGTCAAAACATTTATTTTCGCGCCCAAACCCCCGGGGGAGCTTGCGCAAACAGCGAATCAATGGTATAATCTCAGGAACGAAAGGAGGTCAGGCCCATGTCCGATCATGATGAGCACGAGCACGCCCATGCGCTTGGGCTCCCCCATTCCCACGGCCACATCCACGAAAACCAGAAGGCGGTCATCAACCGTCTGGCCCGGGCCATCGGCCACTTGAGCAAGGTCAAGCGGATGGTGGAGGAGGGCTACGACTGCGCCGATGTGCTGGTGCAGCTGGCCGCCGTCCGCAGCGCCATCGACAACACCGGCAAGGTCATCCTCAATGACCACATCCGCCACTGCATGGTCGACGCCGTACAGGCCGGCGACGAAAGCGCCATCGACGACCTGTGCGCCGCGGTGGAGAAATTTTTAAAGTAACGGGGCTGTCCAACAGCCCCCTTTACTTTTCCCCCCTTGTCTGATAAAATGAATCAGAAAGAGGTTGATATCCATGGAATACATCACACATTCCCCGGCTCAAACCGAGGCCGTGGGTGCGGCGCTGGCGGCCCGGCTGACTCCCGGCGCGGTGATCGCCTACCGGGGCGATCTGGGCGCGGGCAAGACTGCCTTCACCCGGGGACTGGCCAGAGGACTGGGCGTAAAGGAAAACGTCACCAGCCCCACCTTTACCATTGTAAATGAATATTTAAGCGGGAAAATGCCCCTGTTCCACTTCGATATGTACCGGCTGGGATCTGAGGACGAGCTCTTCGACATCGGCTGGGAGGACTACCTCGAGCGGGGCGGCGTCTGCGCCGTGGAGTGGAGCGAGAACGTCTGGGGCGCCATGGAGGACGCCATCGTCGTCACCGTCTCCCGCATCGACGAGGATACCCGAAAAATCGTGATCGAAGGAGGCGACGCCCTTGCTGATCTTAGCCTTTGAAACCAGCGCCAAGAGCTGCTCCGCCGCCATCCATGACGGCACCAGGCTTCTGGCGGAGAGCTACCAGAATTCCGGCCTGACCCACAGCCAGACCCTGATGGTCATGGCGGAGGATCTGCTGAAGGTCTGCGGAAAATCCGCCGCGGACGTGACCCATCTGGCGGTGGCCGCTGGCCCCGGCAGCTTCACCGGCATCCGCATCGGCGTCGCCGCGGCCAAGGGCTTTGCATGGGGCGCTGAGCTGCCCGTGTACGGCGTCAGCACGCTGGAGGCCATGGCTCTGAGCCTCGGTGCCTATGACGGCCACGTCTGTTGCTGCATGGATGCCAGAAGAAATCAGGTCTACAACGCCCTGTTCCTCTGCGAAAAGGGAAAGCTGACCCGGATTTCCGAGGACCGGGCCATCGCCCTGACGGAGCTGAAAGGGGAGCTGGAGCACATCGACGGCCCCATCTATCTGGTGGGCGACGGCGCTGCGCTGGCATACAGGACCCTCTGCGGCGACGTGGAGGAGCTGATCCTGCCCCCGGAGCACCGGCAGCACCAGCGGGCCTCCGGCGTGGCGCTGGCAGCCATCGAGGCCATGAACCGGGGCGAAAGCGCCGACGGCGCCGCCCTGCAGCCCAATTACCTGCGCCTTTCGCAGGCCGAGCGGGAACGGCTGGAGAAAATGAAAAAATAATCCCGTAGGGGTCGGCGTCCTCGACGACCCGTCGGTAAAATTTGACCTCGATGGGCAAATTTTACCGCATACTGCCGCCTGACGGCGGACGGGCTGTCGAGGACGCCAGCCCCTACGAGATATCGTATTATGTCGAACAAAGGAGAAAATTATGAGCAACGTCACCATTTTTGACCATCCCCTGATCCAGCACAAGCTGGCTGTTCTGCGCAATGTGGAAACCCCCGTCAAGGAGTTCCGCGAGCTGATCGGCGAGATCTCCGCCCTGATGTGCTACGAGGCCACCCGGAACCTGCCCAC
>JAFWAZ010000008.1 GCA_017507425.1 Oscillospiraceae bacterium
ACCAGACCCTTGGAGGGACCATCGGGGATGGGCTCTTCCAGCAGACGCTTGGGCAGGCGGTCATCCTCGGGCTTCATGCCGGCGGCCTTGTTGAACATGCGCTCGATGTTGTAGATGCGCTCGCCCAGCTCCAGAACCTGCTCGGGAGTGTACTCGGTGCCGCAGGCGGCGTTGAGCAGCTTGGTGTATTCGGGAGCGCCCAGAGCGAAGGAGGTGAACAGGCACAGACCCATGGAGTCGATGATGGCGGTCAGATCCTGGAAGGTCTTGGACCAGAAGGCCTTCTCATTGGTGGCGGTGCGGTCCAGCTGGACGGGCAGACCCACGACCTCGGGGGCGATGGTATAGCCACGGACATGGCAGCCGCCGCGGTTGGAGGTGGCGTAGGTGATGCCGATGCCCTGAACGCCGCGGGCGTCATAGGCGGGCATCTCCTGCTTCTTAACGGACATGGAAATTTCGGGCATTCCGTAGTGCTCGCACAGACGGGCGGAGCCGGAGCTCATCAGCCAGTCAAGCTCGGTCTTGGGATCGCCCATGCGCTTGGTCCACTCGATGGCGGAGGCGGCGTTGCCCCACTCCAGAGGAGCGCCGGCGCAGTCTTCTTCCTTGATGGCGCCGCGCTGGTACAGCTCCATGGCGGCAGCGATGGTGCAGGGGACGGAGATGGCGTCCAGACCGTACTCGTTGCACCACATGTTGGCTTCATTGATGGAGTTCAGATCGGCGTTGGCCATGTTGGCGCCGTAGGCCCACAGGGGCTCGTACTCGGGACCGCCGACGACCTTCTCGCCGACGCGAACCACACGGCCGCAGGCGATGGGGCAGCGGTGGCATGCACCGGCCTTGACCAGATACTTCTCAGCCAGAGCCTCGCCGGAGATGTCCTCGGCCTTGTCGTAGTAGGCCTCCTGCCAGTTCTTGGTGGGCAGGGAGCCGACGGAATTGATGACGTTGACCAGAGAAGCGGTGCCCAGAGCCCGGAGGCCGCCGCCGGTCAGACCGTTCTCGCGGATGTTGACCATCACGTCCTTGTTGGCGGCCTTCAGATTCTCGGCGGAGGCCAGCACATTGTCGGCGTTCTTCTTGGACGCGGAGACAACGATGGCCTTGAGCTTCTTGGAGCCCATGACGGCACCGACGCCGGAGCGGCCGGCGGCGCGGTCCTTGTCGTTCATGATGGCGGCGAGCAATACTTTCTTCTCACCGGCGATGCCGATGGACAGGACGGAGGAATCCTTACCGTGCTTTTCCTTCAGTCTGTCGTCCAGCTCCTCGGAGAACAGGCCCAGATACTCCCGGGCGTCCAGCAGCTCGATCTTGTCGTCGACGATGCTGATGTAGGTCCAATCGGGAGCCTCGCCCTCGACGATCAGGGCGTCCCAGCCGGCGTACTTGAGCTTGGCGCCCCAGATGCCGCCGGAGTTGGAGCACGCGATCATGCCGGTCAGAGGGGACTTGGTGACGACCATGTAGCGGCCGGAGGAGGGGGCGCCGGCGCCGGTCAGGGGGCCGGTGATGTAGACCAGCTTGTTGTCGGGGCCCAGAGGATCCGCAGTGGCGCAGCCCTCGTCATAGACGATCTTGGTGCCGAGACCGCGGCCGCCGATGAACTTCTTGGCAAGCTCGACATCGAGCTGCTCGACCTTGATCTCACCGGTGGTCAGGTTGATGCGGGCGATTTTTTCGTAATATGCGTATGCCATAACATTACCTCCCAAAAGGACAGTTTTTTGCGGTTGTTTGGATGATTTTATTATATTTGGAACAACCGTCGTCTTCAAGTGACGCGGAGGAAGTCTGTGCGAAACGGCACGAAACCGTATCAAACCGCATATGCCCGGCCGGGACAGTTTCGAATTTCAGTATGGGAAAACAGATAAATCAGTATAAAAGTACCTATTTGCCCCTTGTGGATTATTCCGCCATGGAGTATAATTAGTACATGCACAGCGGCAAAGAAACGGCAAGGAGGAATGCACGCCATGGCACAGAACAAATCCCTGTCCACACAGGAGGTGGCTGACATTCTCCATGTCAGCAAATCCACCATCTATGATCTGATCCGCCGGGGGGAGATCCACTCCTACAAGATCGGCAGGAAGGTGCGCTTCACGCAGGATGATGTGGATGCCTACATCGCCCGTTCCCGCCATGAGCATTCCACCCGGCCTGTGAAAAACATCGACACCCACTCCACCCTGCTGACGCCGCCCAAAGCCGAACAGCCGGAGCTCATCATCTCCGGACAGGATGTGGTGCTGGATATTCTGGCCGCCTTCCTTCAGCAGGAGGGGGTCAATACCGCCCGTACTTATCTGAACAGCTTTGAGGGGCTGCTTTCCTTGTATCAGGACAACATTCAGGTATGTGCCTGTCATCTGTACGACGGGGCGGACTACAACACCTCCTTTGTGCGCAGTCTGATGCCCGGGATCCCGGCGGTGCTGGTGAATGTCAGCTACCGGACTCAGGGCTTCTATATCCGGAAGGGCAATCCGAAGGGGATCAGGGGCTGGTCAGATTTGGGGAGGACAGATATCACTGTTCTCAACCGCCGGGTGGGTTCCTCTGCCCGGATCCTGATGGATACTCAGCTGAAGCGGCTGGGCATCCCCGCAGCCAAAGTCAAGGGTTACGGCAGAATCATGAAGTCCCACTTAACCATGGCGGCTGCCATTGCCGCGGGAGAAGCGGATGTGGCCATCGGCACCGAGCGCATCTCCCGGCAGATCGACGGACTGGACTTTATCCCGCTGCTGGAAGAGCGGTTCGATTTTGTGATCAAAAAGGAAATGATGGAGACGGTCCCGGTGAAAAAGCTCCTGAAGGTGCTCCATGATCCGGCTTTCCGCAGGGAGATCGCCCATTTCTCGGGCAACGATTACCGTGACCTCGGTAAAATCATCACGGAGGTATAGCATGTAAACATGCTATACTGATTTATATGGCTTGCTGCTCGCCGCTGAAGCGGCAACCGCAGCAAATGCCAAAAATCTCCATTCGCCGCAAATGGAGATGCAGCATTTTCCGAGAGGATACAAAGCGGCAGAATGGAGATTTATATGCTGTACGTAAAAACGCCGGAAGAGGTTCTGGCTTTGATCGAATGTGAATTTGAACCGGTTGCGTCTGCGGAGCCGGTTTCCCTCGGCGCAGCCATGGGCCGTGTATTGGCCGAGGATATCGCGGCGGAGGAATGTGTCCCCGATTTTAACCGATCCACCGTGGACGGTTATGCGGTGAGAGCCCGGGATACCTTCGGCTGCACCGATGCCATTCCCGCCATATTGCCCCTGCAGGGGGAGGTCCTCATGGGCGAGGGTGCCGACTTCCGGCTGAATCCCGAGGAATGCGCAGCCGTCCCCACCGGCGGCGCGGTGCCCGATGGCGCCGACAGCGTGGTGATGGTCGAGTATACCGAGGATTACGGCGACGGCACCATTGGAATCAGCAAATCTGTGGCGCCCGGTCAGAACATGATCTTCCGGGGGGACGATGTATTCCCCGGCAAGGTGATCCTCCGTAAGGGCCGCGTCCTGTCTTCTCAGGACATCGGCGCGCTGGCCGCCATCGGTCGGGTACAGGTCCCCGTGGTCAAAAAGCTGACGGTGGGCGTCATCTCCACCGGCGATGAGCTGGTGGAGCCGGAGAAAGCGCCGGGGCCCGGACAGGTTCGGGATGTGAACAGCCCCATGCTGGAGGCCATGCTTGGGGCGTTCGGCGTGAATGTCATCCACTATGGCATCGTCATCGATGAGGAAGCCCTGCTGACCGAAACGGTGCATAAAGCCGTTTCCGAATGCGACGCAGTGCTCCTCTCCGGCGGCTCCAGCGTGGGCGTCAAGGACGCCGCCTGCCGGATCATCGAATCCATGGGCAGCCTTCTGTTCCACGGTATCGCCATCAAGCCCGGAAAGCCCACCATTCTGGGCAAGGCCGGATGCAAGCCGCTGGTGGGCCTGCCCGGCCATCCTGTGGCTGCCTACTTCATCACGAAGCTGTTTGTCCTGCCCCTGCTGTCCCGGCTGATGGGCAGAAAGCAGGAAATCTACACCGTCACCGCAAAAATCACCGAGAGCATCAGCGCCAACCACGGCCGCGCGCAGGTCCACTGCTGCCGGCTGGAGCGCCGGGACGGCCTGCTCTGGGCAGTCCCCATCCGGGGCAAGTCCGGCCTCATCACCACGCTGGCCGGAGCCGAAGGGTATTTTGTCATCGACCGGGACTGCGAAGGCCTTCCTCAGGGCGCAGAAGTTCAGGTCACCGTCACGACAGGAGCGTAACACCATGAGTTTTGAATATTTGACCAACATCCCTCTGGACAAGGCCAGAGCGGATTACCTGAATCTGCTGAGAGAAAACGGCTTCGCAGCCGCCACCGAGGTCATCCCCGTCTGGGATGCCTGCGGACGGGTCACGGCCCACGCCGTCTACGCCCACATCTGCGCGCCCCACTATGCAGCCTCTGCCATGGACGGCGTGGCAGTCAGCGCCAAGGATACCTTCGGCGCCACGGAGACCACCCCCGTCACCCTGCGGGCAGACCAATACACCGTGCTGGACACCGGCGATCCCATTCCGGAGGGCTGCGACGCGGTCATCATGGTGGAGGATATCGTGAAAAACGGCGACGGCACCGTCACCATCCACGCCGCCGCTGCCCCGTGGCAGCACATCCGGCAGATCGGCGAGGATATCTGCGCCGGTGAGATGATCCTGCCCTCCCATGTGTCCGTTTCTCCCTCTGCCATCGGCGCCATGATCGCCGGCGGTGTGCTGGAGGTGGAGGTTATCCGCAGGCCGGTCGTCGGCATCATTCCCACCGGCGACGAAATCATTCCCCCCTGCACCGATCCCAAGCCCGGCGATATTCTGGAGTTCAACGGCTCCATTTTCTCCGCCATGGTGCGCCAGTGGGGCGCGGAGGCCAGAGTCTATCCCATCGTCCCCGACAAATTCGATGAGATCAAAAACATGGTTGCAAAAGCCGCCGCCGAGTGCGACATGGTCATCCTGAACGCCGGTTCCTCCGCAGGCCGGGAGGATTACTCCGTGAAGGTCATCCGGGAGCTGGGCGAGGTGCTGTACCACGGCATCGCCATGAAGCCCGGCAAGCCCGCCATTCTGGGCCGACAGGGTGCTATCCCCATTCTGGGCGTTCCCGGCTATCCTGTGTCCGGAATCATTGTGGTGGAGCAGCTTCTGAAGCCCCTGATCGACCACTGGCTGAAGGCTCCTGCTGCTCCCCGGCAGTATGCAAAGGCCATCCTGACCCGTCCCGTGGTTTCGGGCCTGAAATATCAGGAATTCGTCCGGGTCCGCATGGGCTATGTGGGGGACAGGCTGATGGCTTCTCCTCTGAGCCGGGGCAGCGGTGTGGTGTCTTCCTTCATGAAGGCCGACGGCATTCTGGAGGTGCCTCAGGGTCTGGAGGGCTATGAAGCCGGAGCGGAAGTGGATGTCCGGCTTCTGAGTCCCGCGGAGAAGCTGAAAAACACCGTGGTGGTCATCGGCAGCCACGACCCCCTGCTGGACGAGCTGGGCGACATGCTCCACGTGGCCGACAGTGAGCTGTTCATGAGCTCCTCCCATGTGGGTTCCATGGGCGGCATCATGGCCATCCGCCGGGGCGAAGCCCATGCGGCGGGCTGCCACCTGCTGAACACCGAGAACGGTGTATATAACATCTCTTTCATCAAAAAGTATTTCCCCAAGGGCGGCGTGAAACTGATCCGCTGCGTGGGACGTCAGCAGGGTCTGATGGTGGCCAAGGGCAATCCCCTGAACATTCGGAAATTCGCGGATATTGCCAATCCCGGAATTCGTTATGTAAACCGGCAGAAGGGCTCCGGTACCCGCGTTTTGACCGATTACCTGTGCAAGCAGGAGAATCTGGACACCGCCGCCATCTACGGCTACGACCGGGAGGAGCTGACCCATACCTCCGTGGCTGCCCAGATCGTCAGCGGCAGTGCCGATGCGGGCATGGGCATCTACTCCGCAGCCAAGCTCTATGATCTGGATTTTATCCCCATTTGTATCGAGGAGTACGACCTGATCGTGCCCGACCATGCTTGGGATACACCGCAGGTGCAGCAGCTGATCTCTACCTTAAAGAGCGACGAATTCAAGGAAAAGATTCTCACCATGGGCGGCTATACCGTGGAAAACCCCGGCGAGGTCATCGCCGTTGAATGATGAAGCATTACGACGCAATCGTCATCGGCGGCGGCATCTTAGGCTGTATGACCGCAAGAAACCTGCGTCGATGGAACATCTCCACCCTGCTTCTGGAAAAAGGAGACGACGTCTGTCGGGGCATCACCCGGGCCAACTCCGCCATCGTCTATGCGGGCTATGACAACAAGCCCGGCTCCCTGAAAGCGGAGCTGACCGTCCGGGGAAACGCGGGCATGGAATCGCTCTGCGGGGAGCTGGAGGTTCCCTTTTCCCGCTGCGGCTCGCTGATGGTGGGCTATGATGCCGATTCCGTCCAAAAGATGGAACAGAAGCTCCGCAATGGCGAGCAAAACGGTGTCCCCGGTCTGCGGCTCCTGACGGGAGCAGAGGCGGAGGCCATGGAGCCGGCCCTCCGCAAGGGCGTCACGGCGGCGCTGTATGCGCCCACCACCGGAATGGTGAACCCGTGGCAGCTTGGCATTGCGGCATACGAAAATGCTCTCCAAAACGGAGCGGAGGCCATGCTGCGCACGGAAGTGACAGGAATCCGACGGGAGGACGGCGGCTATGTGCTGACCACCAGCCGGGGAGAGTTTGCCGCGAAAACGGTGTTCAACTGTGCCGGTCTGTATGCAGATCAGGTGCAGGAGCTGCTGTTTGCGCCCACCGTTCGGCTGGATCTGGACGGCGCGGAATATCTGGTATTCGATCCCCTTGCCCCGAAGCCGGAGCGGATCATCTTCCTGCAGGCAGACAGCTGCGGCAAGGGCATCACGGCGATCCCCTGCGTGGAGGGGAATCTGCTCGTCAGCGGCATCCGCAAGCCCCTGAAAGAGCCCTTTGCCACCACGGCGGAGGGTCTGGAGGAGCTGCACAGGGCCGCGAAGGAGCTGCTTCCCGATGTGGAGCCCGCTCTGGTCATCCGCTCTTTCGGTGCGGTCCGTCCCAATCCGTATCGGGAGGACGGAGAGAGTCTCCACGATTTCTGTATTGAAAACCCTGCCCCCGGCTTTTACAGCCTGATCGGCGTCAAAACGCCGGGACTGACAGCGTCCCATGAGCTGGGACTTCTGCTTGCACAAAAAGCCGCCGGTTACCTTGGTACAGAGGGCAATCCCAATTTTGATCCCAAACGGAAAGCCATCGGAAAGGCCCGGAAACCGGATTATCGGGAAGTCATTTGCCAGTGCGGGAAAATCACCCGGGGAGAGATCCTCGATGCCATACGCCGGGGTGCCACCACGGTGGACGGCGTGAAGCGGCGGGTCGGTACAGGCATGGGCCCCTGTCAGGGGGGTCGCTGCGCATGGAAAATCGCCAAAATACTCAGCCAGACGGGGGCAAACCCGAATCCGCTGTTTTGATGAGGTGTACGTATGTTCGACAAACTGGGCCGGGATATCACCTATCTGCGGATATCCCTCACGGATAAATGCAATCTGCGCTGCCGGTACTGTATGCCGGCAGAAGGTGTGTGCAGGCGTTCTCATCACGAAATGATGAACGAGGACGAGATCGTCACGGCGGTGGAGGCAGCCGCGTCGCTGGGGATCCGTAAGGTTCGTCTGACCGGCGGAGAACCGCTGGTGAAGAAGAATATTGTATCCATCTGCCGCCGGGTGGCGGCGGTGGAAGGCATCCGCGAGGTCTGCCTGACCACCAACGGCATTCTGCTGCCTCAGCTCGGAACGCAATTGCGGGAAGCGGGCGTCAAAAGGCTGAATCTGAGCCTGGATACCCTGAACCCGCAGAAGTATGCCTACATTACCCGCATCGGAAAGCTGGAGCAGTTTCACAGAGGTCTGGAGGCTGCGCTGGAGGCCGGCTTTGAGAAGGTCAAGATCAATGCGGTGCTGATCGGCGGCTTCAATGACGATGAAATCAAAACCCTTGCAAATCTGACCATGATGTATCCCGTGGACATGCGCTTTATTGAGCTGATGCCCATTCAGGATCACGATGAATTTGGCGAGGGGGCTTATGTACCCTATTCCAGAGTGCTGGAACAGCTGCCGGAAGCGATTGCGGTTCCGCCCGACGGCGGTGTGGCCAAGCTCTACCGGCTGCCGGGGGCCAAGGGCAACATTGGTCTGATCAGTCCCATCAGCGCCCATTTCTGCGGTGAGTGCAACCGCATCCGGCTGACGGCGGACGGAAAGCTGAAGCCCTGTCTCCATGCGCCGGATGAATTCTCCCTCAAGGGGCTGGACTTCGAGGGCATGAAGGCCGTATTTGAACAGGCGATCCGGAACAAGCCCGCATGGCACGGCGATCTGGACGCGGTGAACCGCAGCAGGGCGGGCAGAAATATGAACGAAATCGGAGGATAACGTGATGTCCGACTTTACCCATTTCAATGAACAGGGCCGGGCCAAGATGGTGGACGTGGGCGAGAAGCCCATCTCCCAGCGGGTGGCCGTGGCGGCCGGCCGGGTTTTGGTGAATGAGAAAACCTTTGCGCTGATCCAAAGCGGCGGCATGAAAAAGGGCGATGTGCTGACCGTGGCCCAGATCGCCGGCGTCATGGGCGCCAAGCGCACCCCGGATCTCATCCCCATGTGCCATCCGATTCTGATGGACGGCATCAATCTGGAGCTCTCTCTGGATGAGAGCAGACTGTCCGTCGAAATCAGGGCCACCGTGTCCTGCGACGGCAGAACCGGCGTGGAGATGGAGGCGCTGACCGCGGTTTCCACCGCCGCCCTGACGGTCTACGACATGTGCAAGGCCGTCCAGAAGGATATGACCATCACCGACATCCGCCTGCTCAGCAAGACCGGCGGTGTCCACGGCGATTACAAACGGGAGGAATAACATGTATACTGCAGCAGTCATTACCGTCTCCGACAAGGGCTATCTTGGCCAGCGGGAGGATACCTCCGGCCCCAATCTGGTGCGTATCCTGACGGAGAAGGGCTTCGAGGTCACCTACACCGCCATCATCCCCGATGACCGGGCTATGATTCAGGCGGAGCTTCTCAAGTGCGCCGATGAAAAGGGGATCGCGCTGGTGCTGACCACCGGCGGCACCGGCTTCTCTCCCCGGGACATCACCCCGGAAGCCGCCATGGAAGTCATCGAGCGCCCCACCCCCGGCATCCCGGAGGCCATGCGGGCCGAGTCCATGCGCATCACCCCCAAGGGCTGCCTGAGCCGCTCCGTGGCGGGCATCCGGGGCCGCAGCCTCATCATCACCCTGCCCGGCAGCAAAAAGGCCTCTGCCGAGAACATTCTGGCGGTCATCGACCCGGTGGCCCATGGCCTCGACATGCTCTACTCCGAGGGCAGCGCCGACTGCGCGAAATAAAACAACAAGGGCAAAGCACGTTGGATGTGCTTTGCCCTTGTTGTTGTGTGATTCGGCTGTTCGACAAATTGGAATTGTCTATATCAGTTTTCATCTTCCTGTAATTCAACGGAAGGGACGGCCTTTATTTTTTCGTCCAATACCTTTCCAAATGCTTCGAGTCCGCCAGAACTACAAAATGCGTCCATTAGTTCATTGAATTCGGGATTATCGCTGGGGGTCACTGCAGCTTTTCGGATACGCAACTGTTCAATGATAGAAAGAATCGCATCAAGCCCTAAGATAGCAAGTCCGATCCACAGGCAAGACTTTACCCAAATTCCGATAATGCAAAGGATGATTCCCGGAACCGACAGATAGAAAAAGTGAAACAGAAAATTGGTGAGAACAAAGAGCCAAAACATTTGCGTAGGATATTTCCTTTCCATAATGTACCTCCAAGATTTAATTAGTTCGATAAATTCAAGTTTAGGTTATCGGTTTTAATAAGCAGACCACAAAATATAGTATCAGCCTGCGATAGCAATTAACAGACGATCGAAGATAGCACCGCCGAAAAGGCGGCGGTTGAAGCGATAGCAAAACTCGCTCAGATACATCTGCAAATG
>JAFWAZ010000060.1 GCA_017507425.1 Oscillospiraceae bacterium
GGAGCGCCGCAAGGCCATTATGCGTGCCCATACCGCGAACCACCTGCTGCAGAAGGCGCTGCAGTCCGTGCTGGGCGACCATGTCCATCAGGCTGGTTCCTTTGTGGAGCCCGATCACCTGCTGTTTGACTTCACCCATTACTCCGCCGTCACCGCCGAGGAGATTGCCAAGATCGACGAGCTCGTCCAGAACGCTGTCTTCACCGGCTACAACGTGGACGTCCGCGAGATGAGCATTGACGAGGCCAAGGCTCAGGGCGCCATGGCACTGTTCTCCGAGAAGTACGGCGATACCGTCCGCGTGGTCAACATGGGCGGCTACTCCATCGAGCTGTGCGGCGGCACCCATCTGGACAACACCGCCAAGGTCGGTCCCTTCCGCATCGTCTCCGAGGGCTCCGTGGCTTCCGGCGTCCGCCGTATCGAGGCCGTCACCGGTCTGGAGTTCCTGAAGGATGCCGCAGACACCCGCGCGGTCGTCGAGAACGCCTGCGCTGCGGTCAAGGTCAAGAAGGCCGAGGAGCTTCAGAACAAGCTCAATGCCCTGAACGACGAGATCAAGGCGCTGAAGAAGGAAGTCGAGTCCTTCAAGGCCAAGGAGGCCTCCGGCGCTGTGGACCAGATGCTCTCCGCTGCCGAGGTTGTCGGCTCTGTCAAGGTTCTGACCAAGGTTGTCCCCAACTCCGATCCCGGCAAGCTGCGCCAGCTGGGCGACGTGCTCCGTGACAAGGACGCCTCCGTGGTCGCCGTTCTGGCCACTCAGGTGGGCGAGAAGCTGACCATTCTGGCCGTATGCGGCAAGGATGCCGTCAAGGCCGGCGTCAAGGCCGGTGATATCGTCAAGAATGTCTGCACCCTCTGCGGCGGCTCCGGCGGCGGCAAGCCCGACTCCGCCATGGGCGGCGGCAAGGATGCCTCCAAGCTGAATGACGCTCTGTCCGGTGTGGCTGCATTCGTCGGCACCAAGCTGAAGTAATCATCATTCCAATGGGCACTGTCCGACGGGCAGTGCCCATTTTCCAAAGAAAGGGGGGACGGAACATGCGGAAGCTCATGTGGTTTACGGTTGGGTATGCGGCAGCCGCGGCGCTCGGAACCTATCTGCTCCGGGGCGGGACGGTGCTGTTTGCTGCGCTGATTTGCGGCCTATTAGCGGCGGGGGCGTTGCGTTTCCGGGAGAATCCGATTGTGAAGCGAGCCGGGATCCTCCTGTTGGGCGCAGTAATTGGCGCGCTTGCGTTTTTTGCATATGAGCAGATCGTCCTCCGGCCGATTGCGGCGCTGGACGGCAGGGAAGTGGCCCTGACCGTTCGCGTGACGGATTACAGCTGGGAGACGGACTACGGCTGCGCCGCCGACGGCACCGCGGAAATCGCAGGCAGAACATACAAGATCCGCTTTTATCTGAACGATCCTGCAGAGCTGGAGCCGGGAAATACCGTCGAGCTGAGGGCCAAGCTGCGGCTGACCGACGAGGGCGGTGTCCACGAGCCTACCTTTCACCGCACCGGCGGCATCCTGCTGCTGGCCTTCCAGCGGGGCGAGTGCGCGATCTCGCAGGGCGCACGGCAATGGCTGGATTGGGCTGCCGATTGGCGGCACCGGCTGACCGGAGTGATCGACGAATGCTTTCCTGCGGATGCGGCGGGCTTTGCCAAGGCGTTGGTCTTCGGTGACCGGACGGGCATCGACTATGAAGCTTCCACGGATTTCAGCATCACGGGTGTGAGCCATGTGGTGGCGGTATCGGGACTCCATGTGTCGATTTTGTGCGCGGTGGTGTACCTGTTCTCCCGGAAGCGGCGGTTTCTGACGGCGATCATCGGGATCCCGATGCTTTGGTGCTTCGCGGCCGTCGTGGGATTCTCGCCCTCGGTGACGAGAGCGGTGATCATGCAGAGCATCATGCTGCTGGCGCTGATGGCGGATCGGGAATACGACCCTCCCACGGCTCTGTCGGCGGCGGTGCTGCTGATGCTTGCAAATGATCCGCTGACCGCGGCGTCGGTGGGCTTCCAGCTCTCCGTTTCCAGTGTGGCGGGCATTTTCCTGTTTTACAGTCCCATCTGCGAATGGCTGAAGCAGTATTTGCCCGGCAGGGGCAAGACCCTCCGGGGCTACTTGGAGCGGTGGTTTACCTCCTCGGTGGCGGTGACCCTGAGCGCCAACATCATGACGGTACCGCTGACGGCCGTATACTTTGAAACGGTGAGCCTGATCGGTGTGGTGACGAATCTGCTGGTGCTCTTCGTCATCAGCGGCATTTTCTACGGCGTGGGACTGGTGTGTCTGATTGGCGTGTGGAATCTGACCCTTGGCAGCGCATTGGCATGGCTTGTGGCTTACCCCATCCGCTACGTTCTGGCGGTCACCCACTGGCTTTCTCAGGTGCCCATTGCGGCGGTGTATACGGCCAGCCCGTACATTGTGCTGTGGCTGGTGCTGCTGTACGGACTCCTGGCATGGCTGATGTGCTCGGGAAAAAAGCGGGTGGCTCTGGCGGCGGTTTGCGCGGTATTGGGGCTGTGCATGAGTCTGATGCTGTCTTATTTGGAGCCGCTGACCTGCGCGTATCGGGTGAGTGTGCTGGATGTGGGGCAGGGACAGTGCGTCGTCCTCCAAAGTGAGGGGAGCACGTTCTTGGTGGACTGCGGCGGCGATTACGACGATGATGCCGCGGACATTGCCGCCCGGTACCTGCTGAGTCAGGGCATCTCCCGGATCGACGGTCTGATCCTGACCCACTATGACCGGGATCACGCCGGCGGTGTTCCATACCTTGCCCACCGCATCGATATTGCACGGGTGTATCTGCCCCAAACAGAGGACGCCGACGGATGCCTGCAGGGGGTGCTGGATGCGGTGCCGGAGCAGGTTGGCATCGATTCCGACACGGTCATCTCCTTCGGGGATGCCCAGATTCGGATATTCCCTGCGAAAATGCTGGGTTCGGGCAATGATTCCTGCGCTTCGGTATTGTTTCAGCGGGGAAAATGTGATACACTGATAACCGGCGACTTAAGCAGCTCCGCGGAGCGGGAGCTGCTGGGCGATTACGCGCTTCCGGATCTGGAGGTGCTGATCGTGGGCCATCACGGCTCCAAATATTCCACCTGTGCAGAGCTTCTGGAAGCCACCGCACCGGACACCGCCATCATTTCCGTGGGAGCCGACAATCCCTACGGACATCCGACGGATGAGGTCTTGGAACGGCTGAAAGGGGCGGGCTGTGCCGTCTATCGGACGGATCTGCACGGAACCATTACCTACAGGGGGTGAAACCATGGCAAAACCCAATACGGCGCCCGACGAATTCTCCCGGCTGAAGGCCGCCATCAAGGCGGGCAGCCCCGAGCGGCTGTACTTTTTCCACGGCGAGGAGGTCTTCCTGCTGCACCATTACCTGAATGAGCTGCGCAAGAAGGCACTGGACGAGCTGACCATGGATTTCAACTACCACCGCTTTACGCAGGAGACGTTTTCTGTGCAGGCGTTCTCCGATGCGGTGGAGGCGCTGCCCATGATGGCTGAGCGCACCCTTGTTCAAGTGGACGAGATCGATATTTTCAAGCTGAACGAGGCCGAGCGGGAGAAGATGATCTCCATTCTCTCGGACGTGCCGGACTACTGCACCGTGGTTTTCACCTACGAAATTGTTGAGTGGAAGCCGGATAAGCGGCTGAAGAAGCTCTGGGACGTGGTGAGCAAGCACGGCACCGTTGTCGAATTCGCCAAGCAGAGCCAGCGGGATCTGATCGCGTGGATCAGCCGCCACTTTATGAGCCACGGCAAGCGCATCAGCTCGGAGCTGTGCGTCTACCTCATCGACATCACCGGCGGCACCATGACGGCTCTGCAGGGGGAAATTAAAAAAATCGCTGCCTATTCCGGTGCGGAAACCATCGTCAAGGCGGATATCGACGCCGTCACCGAGCCCGTGCTGGATGCGGTGGTATTTCAGATGACGGACTTGCTCGGTGTGGGCAAGTATGGCGAGGCCCTGCTGAAGCTGCAGACCCTCTTTAAAATGCAGCAGGAGCCCATCGTCATTCTGGGTGCCGTTGGCGGACATTTCCGCCGGATCAGTGCCGCCCGGACGCTGATGGACTGCGGCAAGAATGCCGATGACCTGATGCGCCTGACCGGCCTGAAGGACTACCCTGCCCGGAAGACCATGGGCGCGGCGAAGCATTTCAGCGCCAAATTCTGCCGGAAGGCCGCGGAGCTGGTTTTGGAGACGGACTACAAAATGAAAACATCCTTTGACGATCCCGAGCGGCTGCTGGAACTGCTGGTGCTGGAACTGGCACAGGAGGCCCGCAATGGTTAAGATCAAGGAGGCCATCGTGGTGGAGGGGCGCTACGACAAGAATACCTTAAGCCAGATCGTGGACGCGCCCATTCTGGAGACGGCGGGATTTGGCATTTTCAAGGACAAGCAGCAGCTCAAGCTCCTGCGTAAGGTCGCCCAGACCCGGGGCCTGATCGTCTTCACCGACGCCGACGGGGCGGGCTTTGTGATAAGGAATTACATTAAATCCGCCATTCCCGGAAAATACCTCAAGCACGCATACATCCCCGACATTCCCGGCAAGGAGCGGCGCAAAGCTGCCCCCGGCAAGGAGGGCAAGCTGGGCGTGGAGGGCATGACCCCGGAAATTATCTTACAGGCCCTGCGAAACGCCGGAGCCACCATCGAGGGTGAAACGGAAAAGCGGACAGCAGGCGCCATCACCAAGGCCGACCTGATGGCCCTTGGTCTGGCAGGCATCCCCGGCAGCGAGGAGAAGCGGAAAAAGCTCATGAAGCATCTGGATTTTCCGGAGCGTATGAGCCCCAATGCCCTGCTGCAGGCGCTGAATCTGTTGTTCAGTCTGGAAGAGCTGGAGACGATTCTTGATACGCTTTGATTGACTTGACGACCCAACGTAGGGAACAGCTATGGCTGTTCCGCAGTAGGGGCTGACAAATCTGAACTGCGTTCGGCGAATCCGTACAGCGTTGCCACTGCGCCCAAGCATGTGCGCGGGGATGTGCTGTACTGCGGAACGGTCATAACCGTTCCCTACATTTGTCTGGATTTATCAATGGAACATAACATTTTGGAGAACACAAGATGATCGATATACAAGTCAAAAATCTGGTAAAATTTTTCACCATCGGTGAAAATCTTCTGGACGGTCTGTCCTTTGACATTCAGGAGGGAGAGCGGGTGGCGATTCTGGGCCGGAACGGCTGCGGCAAGACCACGCTCTTCAAGATCCTCACCGGCGAGATGGACTACGACGACGGCGAGGTCTATGTCAACCCCAACAAGCGGCTGGGTCTGATCTCCCAGATCCCCAAGTTTCCCGCGGGCTACACCGTCGAGGACGTGCTGCGCAGCGCCTACGCGAACCTCTTCGCCATCCAGAAGAAGATGGAGCGCCTGGAAAAGGCCATGGCAGAGGGCGAGGACATCGATTTAAAGGAATATGATGACCTTTCCAATCGTTTCACCTCCGGCGGCGGCTATGACATGGACGTGGAAGTCGATAAGATCTGCAACGGTCTTGCCATCACGCCCGAGCAGCGGCGGCAGGAGTTTGCGTCCCTCTCCGGCGGCGAGAAGACGAGAATGAACCTGGCGAGACTTCTGCTGGAAAAGACCGACATTCTTCTGCTGGACGAGCCAACGAACCATCTGGATTTGCATTCCGTCGAATGGCTGGAAGGCTACATCAAGACCTTCAAGGGCACCGTGCTGGCCATCTCCCATGACCGCTATTTCATTGACCAGATCGCCGAGCGTGTCATTGAAATCACCGAGGGCCATGCGGAGTTCTATTCCGGCAACTACTCCTTCTACATGGACGAGAAGCAGGCCCGGTTCGACCTGCAGATGAAGCAGTACGAGCAGGAGCAGGCCAAACTCAAGCAGCTGGGCTACACCGTCGAGCGCATGAAGGGCTGGGGCATCAACAACCGGACTCTCTACCGCCGGGCCATGTCCATCCAGCACCGGATGGAGCGCATCCAAAAGACCGAGAAGCCCAAGACCGAGAAGACCATGAAGGCCAGTTTCGGTCAGAAGGACTTCTCCGGCGACATCGTTTTCACCACCAAAAAGCTCGAAAAGGCCTTCGGCGAGCGGGTGCTGTTCTCGGACGTGAACCTGACCGTCACCGGCGGCGAGCGCATCGCCATTCTGGGTGACAACGGCACCGGCAAGTCCACCTTTATCAAGTGCCTGCTGGACGAGGAGGACTTCACCGGCAAGATCGCCTTCGGACCCACGGTGAAATGGGGCTATCTGCCCCAGATCATCCACTTCAGCCACCCCGAGCGGACGCTCTACGACACCATGCTCTATGAGAAGAACTGCTCTCCTCAGGTCGCCCGTGACCGGCTGGGCCAGTTTATGTTCAGCGGCGAGGATGTGTTCAAGACCGTGGGCACCCTATCCGGCGGCGAGCAGAGCCGTCTGCGGCTGTGCATGCTGATGGACGAGAAAATTAACCTCCTGATCCTCGACGAGCCGACAAACCATCTGGATATCGCCTCCCGGGAATGGGTGGAGGCCGCCATCGAGGAGTTCGAGGGTGTGCTTCTGTTCGTCAGCCATGACCGCTACTTCATCGAGAAGTTTGCAGAACGGATCTGGGATCTGGAGGACGGCACCGTCAAGGATTACAACTGCGGCTACGCCAAGTACCGCTCCATCCGGGAGCACGAGAAGATGGCCAAGGCCGCCATCCCAGCCCCCGTGAAGGAGAAGAAGGAGAAAAAGGAAAAGCCCAAGGGCGGCACCAAGGAAAACGACAAGCTCATCCGCCGTCTGGAGCGGGAGATCGAAAAGCAGGAAAAGGTCGTGGCCGACTTCGACGCCAAGATCGATGCCGCCTCCGCCGACTATCAGGAGCTGACCCGGCTGCTGTCCGAAAAGGAAGAGGCCGAAATGCTGCTCATGGAGCTCATGGAGCAGTGGGAAAAAGCGCAGGAATAAGGAGGAATAGCAATGGGTATGTTTATGGCAAGCGTGGCCTTCCGGCCCGAGCCCCAGAGGGATTGGACCGTCATCAAGCCGCAGATCGAGTCCATGTTCAAGGGCTTGGAGGGTCTGACGGACAATCTGGATTCCGATGGTCCCGGTTACGCCATCGTCAGCCCCTATGGGGACATGGGAATGTTTCTGGCGGAGCTGCCGGGAAAGATCAGTACGCTGACCGGCGGCTGGGCTGTGTTTGCGACTTGCTGCGACAGCGATTTTGCGATGCTGGAGCTTTATCACAACGGGAAGATGGCAGACAAGTGTGTCATTGGCGAACTCTACGAGGAATTTGCGGAGTTTGAAGAAGCATCAGCGCCGAATCTGGAAATCTGGACACAGCTTCTGCCGGAGGGAGCTTCACAGGAACTTCTCGAAGCGGCGTTTACGATGAACGGATGGGATGCCACCGGGAATCTGCAAATGCTGTCGAAGGCAACACAATTGCCCATATTTGATGACAGACTGGTGTTCGGATCGGATTGACCGGATAGGAAAAAGGCAGGGGAGATGCCCCTGCCTTTTTGCAATCTGAGGTTGACAGTACTGAATTAGGGTACTATAATAATCGGGTATGATAATATGCCGAAAATCGGCAAAGGAGATATGAAAAATGAGTTCTTGTTCTGGTAATTGCTCCAGCTGCGGCAGCGATTGCGCCGACCGCAAGGCAGAGTCCCTGCTGGCACCTGCCAACCCCCATTCCAATGTGAAGAAGGTCATCGCCGTCGTGTCCGGCAAGGGCGGCGTCGGCAAGTCCACCGTCACCTCCATGCTGGCCGTCGCCATGGCCCGGAAGGGCAAGCGCGCCGGCGTTCTGGATGCCGACATCACCGGCCCCTCCGCCCCCAAGGCCTTCGGCGTCACCGAGTGTCAGGGCGCCACCGAGGACGGCCTGTACCCCGGCATGAGCCGCGGCGGCATTCAGGTCATGTCCATCAATCTGCTGCTGGACGATCCCTCTGCGCCCGTCCTGTGGCGCGGCCCCGTCATCGCCGGTGCCGTCAAGCAGTTCTGGACCGACGTGATCTGGGAGGATGTGGACTACCTGTTCGTGGATATGCCTCCCGGAACCGGTGATGTGCCCCTGACCGTGTTCCAGAGCCTGCCCATCGACGGCGTCATCATCGTCACCAGCCCTCAGGATCTGGTGTCCATGATCGTGGCCAAGGCTGTGAAGATGGCCAATATGATGCACAAGCCCGTTCTGGGTCTGGTGGAGAACTACTCCTATCTGGAGTGCCCCGACTGCGGCAAGAAGATCAGCGTCTTCGGCAAGAGCCACGTGGACGAGGTCGCCGCCGAGTTCGGCATCCCCGTGCTGGCCCGTCTGCCCATCAACCCCGCCGTGGCCGAGGCCTTCGACGCCGGCCTGATGGAGACGGTCCCCTGTGACCATCTGGCAGACGCTATCGCAGCCGTGGAGAACGCATGAAACAGCTCAAATGCCTGCGCTGCGGCGGCACCATGAAATTTGCCATGCAGCAGAAGTTTCAGATGGGCGAGGCCGGATTTCTGACCGGCGACTGGCCCCACCTGCTGGCAGGTGCTCTGGAGCTGGAGGTCTGGTTCTGCCCCGACTGCGGCAAGGCCGAGTTCTTCGTTCCCGGAAGCGGCAAGCGCAGGGAAGAGGAGCCGGAGTTCGACTTCGTGGGTTCCATGGTGAGTGAGGGCATCGACGCCATCAGCGAGAGCGGTATGCCCCAGAAGAAATGCCCCACCTGCGGCCGGGAGCACGATTTCGACTACCCCAAGTGCCCCTACTGTAAGCACGACTATTACGCAAAATGAACGAACGCCCGAAGCGAAAGCTTCGGGCGTTTTTATGAGACGAAAAAGGGAACGGCACAAAGGCCGTTCCCTACAGGGTACTCTGAGTTGTAACGAATCGGGGTGTTTTACTCGAGAACGACAAGCAATATCTTTCAGTCGCGAGTTCGCCCGCCGGGGCGTCCCGGATCAGTCGTTGGTGTAGTTATCGAAATAACCCTGAATATAGATGATGGGGGTGCCCTTGTCGCCGGAGCCGGAGGTCAGGTCGCACAGGGAGCCGATCAGATCGGTCAGGCGGCGGGGAGTGGTGCCCTGAGCAGCCATGTTGCCGACGAGGGAAGAGCCGTCCTTGGCGGCGATCTTGCCCTTGATGGCCTCGCGCAGAGCCTCGCCGGACAGGTCGGCGAAGTCGTTGTCGGCCAGATACTTCAGCTTCAGCTCGTTGGGGGTGCCCTCCAGACCGGGGGTGTAGGCGGGGGAGACAACGGGGTCAGCCAGCTCCCAGATCTTGCCCACGGGATCCTTGAAAGCGCCGTCGCCGTAGACCATGACCTCGATGTGCTTGCCGGTGGCCTTCAGGAGGGAGTCCTGAATCTCCTCCACCAGCTTCTGGCACTCCTCCCGGGGGAAGAGCTTGACGGTCTCCTCGGTGGCCTTGTTGGAGCCCAGCAGGCCGTAGCGGGCATTCCAGCCGGAGCCGTCGATGGAGGTGGTAAGAATATCGTCCAGACCGCAGACACGCTCGGCGCCGGCTGCCTTCAGCAGGCGCTTGGTGCGGACGCGGGTGTGGATGTCACAGTTGAGGACGTTCTTGGTGTACTTCAGGACAGCACGGCAGTCGTTGGCGAAGATGACCTCGCACTCGGCGCCCATCTCCTGAACCAGATTCTTGTAGTAGGCAACGTAGTCCACGCCGGTGAAGGGATGGACGGTGTAGCCGAACAGCTCCCGGTACTGTTCCTCGGTCAGAACATCGGAGTAGGGGTTGATGCCCTTCTCATCCAGCATGTCCAGATCGATCAGATGGTTGCCCACCTCGTCGGAGGGGTAGCTGAGCATCAGGACCACCTTCTTGCAGCCCTTGGCGATGCCGCGCAGGCAGATGGCGAAACGGTTGCGGCTCAGGATGGGGAAGATGACACCCACGGTCTCACCGCCCAGCTTGGCGCGGACGTCAGCGGCGATGTGGTCGACGGTGGCGTAGTTGCCCTGTGCGCGGGCCACGATGGCCTCGGTCATGGCGACGATATCCCGGTTACGGGGCTGCAGGCCGTCATACTTCATGGCGTCGAGGATGCAGTCGGTGACGATCTTGACCATGTCGTCGCCCTGACGGATGATGGGGGCGCGGACGCCCATGGAAACGGTGCCTAACATTCTGCTCATAAAGAACACTCCAAACTTATTTAGAATCGTGTAAAGGTTGTTACGCTCTTACTTTCACATTATAATGCAAGCTTGCCCATTTGTAAATCGGTTCATGAAGAAAAAATGCAGAAAATGTTGCTGAAAAGTGCAACACCTCCCCGCGGCGGATGCTGCGGGGAGGGGAGAACCACACGGAAAGTGGTCAGCTCTTCGATCTGTCGATGAAGAACCGGTCAAAAATGAACATGGAACCCAGCAAAAGGCCCAGAATGATCCAAAGGCCTGTGCGGTTCACTGCAGCATAGGTCAGGACGGAGTTCCCGGAGAGGATCAGCGCCGCGCCGATCACAAGTACAAGCAGGAAAGTGAGGGAAGAGGTGGTGAGAATGATGCCAAGGGTATTGCTCGTGAAGAACTTATGAACCTTGGTATAGTAGGGATTGCCGCCGGAAATGACCGATGTGAAGATGAATTTTGCGCACATCATGACGACACCCAGGGAAATGATGATTACCACGGGGATGATGGCGAAGGTATTGAAAATGAATGGGAAGAAGCCTCTGATCATGGCGACGAGGGCTGTGTCGAACAGCAGGGCAATGCCGTAGGCTGCGCAGCGCCAGAGGATCCAGCCCTTTCCGGTGATGATCGCGTCGGCGCCGTCGAGCATAACGATCAGAAGAATCAGCTTCAGAATCTCGGCTGCGACGCCGTTCAAATTCAGACTGAGGGGATTCACAAGGGTCACGGAAGCATCGGTGACATCGAGGAAGGGCAGATAGGAAAACATACTGCGCCAAGTGGGTAAGTAGATACAGGTGATGGCGGAGATCAGATACAGGGCGATCAGGGACAGGGTGCAGCTGACGCCTTGGCTGGCCAGTGCCTTCTTGCCGAACTTGGCACAGTAGACGCCGCCTGCGGCAACGGTAAACAGCAGGATCCAGAAAGGCCATCTGACCATGGACCACCAGTCGGATTGGGTGAAAAAGTCACCGATACCGGTGAACAGAGCCGTTATTTCGTTCATGCGGCTCGCACCTCCGTTTCAGATACAAAATAAACCATATGTATAGAATACCAGTTTTTTCGGGAAAGTCAACCATAAAGAAACAGCCGCCAGCGAACCGGCGGCTGTTTTGGTTTTGCAGTTGAGATTCGAGATAAATTACTTGATCTCGGCCTCGGCACCAGCGGCCTTCAGCTCCTCGACCAGCTTCTCGGCATCTTCCTTGGAGATAGCCTCCTTCAGGGTCTTGGGGCAGTTGTCGACCAGCTCCTTGGCATCCTTCAGGCCCAGGCCGGTAGCGGCACGGACAACCTTGATGACGCCCAGCTTGGAAGCGCCGGCGGACTTCAGGATGACGTCGAACTCGGTCTTCTCCTCGACTTCCTCAGCAGCAGCAGCGGGGGCAGCGACAGCAGCGGCAGCGGCGGAAACACCGAAAACTTCCTCCAGAGTGTGAACCAGCTCGGACAGCTCCAGAACGGTCAGCTCCTTAACCTGCTCAACCAGAGCAGTGATCTTCTCACTAGCCATTTTAATATCCTCCTAAAATGTAGTTATTTGTGTGAGTTGTGTGTTCCTGATGAAATTA
>JAFWAZ010000061.1 GCA_017507425.1 Oscillospiraceae bacterium
GCGGTGACGCCGGTGGTGGGCAGCACGAAGCCCATGACAAAGGCGGCGATGTAACCGCAGATGATGCCCAGCAGGATGGAGGAGGAGCTGGTGAAGCCCTTGGTCCCGTGCTTGAAGAACAGGATCATGGCCAGCACGAAGATGGCCAGCAGCAGGTTCTCCATGGAGCCGAAGTCCTTGGCCGCGTTGCCGCCGCCGAAGGAATTGATGCCCACGGAGATCAGGCTCAGACCGATGGACATGACCACGGTGCCGGTGACAACGGCGGGGAAGAACTTGCGCAGGGGCTTCAGGAAGAAGCCCAGCACGCCCTCAAACAGGCCGCCGATGATGGAGGCGCCCATGATGGCACCGTAGGCAATGACGCCGCCGCCCATGGTCGCAGCAACGGAGTTGAAAACGCCGATGAAGCCGGAGGAGGTGCCCATCACAACGGGGACATTGCCGCCGATGGGGCCGATGGAGAACAGCTGGACCAGCGTCACGACACCGGCGATCAGCATGGCGTTCTGGAGCAGGTGCAGCTGCAGGTCTGCGAACTCACCGCCGGCGATGCCGCAGGCACCGGTGATGATCAGCAGGGGGGTCAGGTTTCCGACGAACATGGCCAGTACGTGCTGCAGACCCAGGGGGATCGCCTGCTTCAGAGGCATTCTGCCGTCCAGCTGAAAAGCAGCATCAGACAGCTGATTGGATTTCTTCATGGAAAAACCTCACTTTACATTTTATTCATAATTCAGTATATCACCTCCCTGATCATCTGTAAACTGACAAAAACGGAGAAAACCCGGCAGTTTTCCGCATAATTACTGGTAATTCCATGAAACGGCGGGCACCGTGATAAAAAAAGAAGCTCAGAGCTTGTCTGAGCTTCTTTTTCTGATTTGTCAGGCTTCCCGATCCTTCGGCATGATCAGATTCATAATGATGGCGGCAAGGAAAACAACTGCGACGCAGTTTTCTGCAAAGATGGTACGGATGATATCGGGGAAAATGGCGAACATCTCGGGAACCTGCGTAAAGCCCAGACCGACGCTCAGAGAGAGGGCCGCAATGGTAATGTTGCGCTGGCTGAAGCCGCAGGAGCCGATCATCTGCAGGCCGGAGATCACGATGTTGCCAAACATCATGATCGTGCAGCCGCCCAGAACCGCCTCGGGCAGAGTCGCCAGAATTGCGCCGAAGGCGGGGAAAATACCGGCGAGGATCAGGATGCCGGCGCCGGTGGCGATGGTGTAGCGATTGATGACCTTGGTCATGGCAAGCAGGCCCACGTTCTGGCTGAAGGAGGTAATGGGCATGCAGCCGAAGCATGCGGACAGGGAGCTGATGATGCCGTCACAGGCGAGGCTGCCGGAGATCTCCCTGTCGGTGGCCTCCCGGCCCAGAACGGTATTGGTCATGGCGGAGGTATCGCCGATGGTCTCGGTTGCAGAGACCAGAAAGATCATGGTGACAGAGACGATGGCACTCAGGTTGAAAACAGGCTTGTAGGGCATGATCTGGGGCAGAGAAACCACTGCAACGCCCTCCAGCGCAGACAGATCCACCTTGCCCATAAACAGGGCCACGATGTAACCAACAACCAGACCAAACAGAACGGACAGCTGCTTCAGATGGCCCTTGGCGAAGATGTTGAACAGGATGCAGCAGACCAGCGTGATGGTGCCCAGGATCCAGTTCTGTGCGCTGCCGAAGTCGGCAGCACCCACGCCGCCGGCAAAGGAATTTGCACCGACGCTCAGCAGGCTGAAGCCGATGGCGGTGACCACGCAGGCGGAAACGATGGGAGCGATGATCCCACGCCAATACTTGGCAAACAGGCCCAGCAGGCCCTCGATGATGCCGCCAATCATTACAGCGCCGATGATCGCCTCATAGCCCCACTGGGGACCCACATAGCAGAACACGGACACGAAGGTAAAGCTGATGCCCATGACGATGGGCAGCCTTGCGCCCAGCTTCCAGACGGTGAACAGCTGCACCAGAGTACCGATACCGGCCATGATCATGGCGGTCTGGATCAGAGAAGCGGTTTCCTGCACGCTCAGACCACTGGCTCCGGTGACGATCATAATGGGGGCGATGTTGGCAACAAACATGGCCAGAACGTGCTGAAGGCCAAAGGGAATGGATTTCAGCATGGGGACCTTGCCGTCCAGAGTATAGATATTCTCCATGGAGGCTGCCTGATGATTTGTCTTGTTCATTACTTTTCCTCCTGATCCCGGAACGTGATGGTGCCGGATTCGGAATCCATGGCATCGATGATGGCCAGAGACTCCAGATGGTAGCCCAGATTGCGGATGACCCGGCCGCCGATCTGGAAGCCCTTCTCAATGACGATGCCGCAGCCCTCGACGATGGCACCGGCGGACTCGGCAATGGAGATCAGGCCCTGGAGGGCGCAGCCGTTGGCCAGAAAATCATCGATGATCAGAACGTGCTCACCCTCATGGAGGAACTTCTTGGACACGATGACCTGATTTTTGTTCTTGTGGGTGAAGGATTCCACCTCTGCCACGAACATATCGCCGTCAATGTTGATGGACTTGGACTTCTTGGCGAAGACCAGAGGCACGCCGAACTCCCGTGCCACGAAGATGGCAATGCCGATGCCGGAGGCCTCGATGGTCAGGACCTTGGAAATAATCTTACCGGCGAAGCGGCGCTTGAATTCCCGTGCGATCTCCTCCATGAGGATCACATCCATCTGGTGGTTCAGAAAGCTGTCCACCTTCAGCACATTTCCGGACTTGACAATGCCCTCCTTCACGATTCTCTCTTCTAAAAAGTTCATCTGTGTGTTTTCTCCCTTGTTTCAGTTTTGTTTTACAATATCTCTTGCGACATGGACACCGCTTGCAGACGCATGGGACAGGGAATGGGTGATGCCGCTGCCGTCACCGATGATGTACAGTCCGGGGTAGCAGGTCTCGAGCTGCTCGTTGACCTTGACCTCCATGTTGTAGAACTTGACCTCCACACCGTACAGCAGGGTATCGTCGTTGGCGGTGCCGGGGGCCACCTTGTCCAGCGCGTAGATCATCTCAATGATGCCGTCGAGAATACGCTTGGGCAGCACCAGACTCAGATCGCCGGGAGTGGCATTCAGGGTGGGGGTGATGAAGGCTTCGTTCATGCGGCTGGGTGTGGAGCGGCGGCCCCGGATCAGATCGCCGAACCGCTGGACGATGACACCGCCGCCGAGCATATTGCTCAGGCGGGCGATGGACTCGCCGTAGCCGTTGGAGTCCTTGAAGGGCTCGGAAAAATGCTTGGCCACCAGCAGGGCGAAGTTTGTGTTCTCCGTCTGCTTGGCCGGGTCTTCATAGCTGTGGCCGTTGACGGTGATGATGCCGTTGGTGTTCTCGTTGACCACGGCGCCCTTGGGGTTCATGCAGAAGGTGCGGACCTTATCCCCATACTGCTTGGTACGGTAGACGATCTTGCTCTCGTACAGCTCGTCGGTCAGGTGGGCAAACACGGCGGCAGGCAGCTCCACCCGGACGCCGATATCCACACGGTTGGACTGGGTGGGGATATCCAGCTCTTTACAGATCTTCTCCATCCATTTGCTGCCGCTTCTGCCCACGGAAACGATGCACTTTTCGCAGGTGAAGTCTGCTTCCTTGCACTTGACGCTGTAGCCGCCTGCAATGATCTTCACCGCTTCCACGGGGGTGTCGAAGAAGAAGTCCACTTTGTTCTCCAGATAAGCGTAGAGGTTTTCCAGAACGACATAGTTGATGTCGGTTCCCAGATGGCGGACGGAAGCATCCAGCAGGTGCAGATCATTCTGGATGCACAGGGTCTTGAAACGGGTTCCTGCGGTGGTATACAGCTTGCAGCCCTCGCCGCCGTAGCGCATATTGATCTCGTCGACGTAGTGCATCAGCTCCAGAGCCTGCTTCTTGCCGATGTACTCGTACAGGGTGCCGCCAAAGTCGTTGGTGATGTTGTACTTGCCGTCAGAGAAGGCACCGGCGCCGCCGAAACCGCTCATGATGGAGCAGCTCTTGCAGCCGATGCAGGTCTTGATCTTTTCGCCATCGATGGGGCAATGGCGCTTATTCAGCGCATGACCGGCCTCAAAAACGGCAACCCTCAGCTCCGGCTTGTGCTGCATCAGCTCATAGGCCGCAAAAATGCCGCCGGGACCGGCGCCGATGATGATGACATCATAGTTCATATGGATTCCTCCTTGTGATATGCAAATGGAGACAGGCTCCTGTATCCTGACAAACCAAGAATATACTACCATAATCCCGCGAAAAAGCAAAGCACCAAATCAAAGAAAGAAGCCCGCATCGCCCGGAGGCGCAGGCTCCGGAGCCGCAAAACCCGGCGTATCCGTTTTTTCACCGCCGGATCAGCCCTGCGCTCCTTTTTGACCCCCTCCCCCGGAATCCATTTTGTGAATACCCACAAATTCCGCAGTGGTTTCTCATTTACTTTTCGGTACAATTGATATATGATAGAGACAGATTTCTCCGGTTTGAGCGGAGGATACGAGTAAAGGAGGAAACAATATGAGGAAAACACACAGACTCCTGGCATGGATCCTGCTTTTGAGCATGATTCTGGGACTGCTCCCGTCCTTGCCCGTCCCCGTCCGGGCGGCAAACGACAGCGATGCAGTCGTACTCAATGCCATGGACTACGGTGCCGACCCCACCGGTGCCGCTGACAGCACCCGGGCCATTCAGGCTGCACTGGAAGCAGCCAGAGAATATGAGGCCGCGGGCAAAACCGTCACCCTGCAATTCCCCAAGGGCGAATACCACATCTACAAGGATCACGCCCTGACCCGGGAGTACCACACTTCCAACACCAATTCCATCGAAAACCCCGTCAAGACCGTCGGTCTGCTCATCGAGGAGCACAAAAATCTGACCATCGACGGCTGCGGCTCCCTGTTCATGATGCACGGCAACATGATGGCCTTGGCGGTCGTCAAGTCCGAAAACATCACGCTGAAGGACTTTTCCTGGGACTTCGCCGTTCCCACCGTCACGGAGCTGACCGTCACCGCCTCCGGGGCGAACTATACGGAATTCTACATTCCCGAATGCTTCCCCTATCAGATTTCCGGCAATACCCTGATCTGGTCCAGCGACCTGAGCCCCTACACGGGCAACCCCTACTGGACCGCCACCGGCAACCACAACACCTACGCCGTCATCGGCTATCATCCCGACGATGAGATGGCCCGGAATTTTGGCACCGATGTCAGCCCCTTCACCAATGCCACTTCCATCACCGATGTGGGAAATAACGTCATCCACATCAGCTACTCCTGGAAGAACGCCACCCAGTCCGAGCATCATAAGCCTGGCACCGTCTTCGCCCTCTGCGGCAACGCCCATCGCGAGACGGCCGGTGCCTTCACCTGGGAGAGCAAAAACGTCCTGGCCGAGGGCGTCAATGTCCACTTCATGCACGGCTTCGGCTGGCTCATCCAGATGAGCGAGAACGTGACCTACCGAAACTGCAATCTGATGCCCCGCCCGGATTCCGGCCACATGACCGTCTCCTTCGCCGACGGTCTCCACGCCTCCGGCGCCAAGGGCGAGATCGTCATTGAAAACTGCAATTTCTCCAACACCCACGACGATCCCATCAACTTCCACGGCACCTTCACCCGTGTGGAGCGCCGGATCGACGATCACACCCTGCAGCTGAAGTATGTCCACAACCAGCAGGGCGGTTTCCCCCAGTTCCACGTGGGCGATGAGGTCGCCTTCTTCACCAGAGACACGCTGGAATCCTCCGACAACGAGACCCTGTACACCGTTGCCGAGATCATCTCCAATCCCGGAGAAAACGGCAACGACCTGCGTACCATGGTGGTCCGCTTCGCCGAGACGCTGCCCTCCTTCCTGACCGCCTCCGTCTCCAACGGCACGCCGAAGTATGTTGCCGAAAACGTGACCTACGCCCCCGCGGTCACCATCAAAAACAGCACCTTCAAGAATGTGCCCACCCGCGGTATCCTGTGTACCACCCGCCAGCCGGTGCTGATCGAGGGCAATACGTTCCTGAACATGTCCATGGCCACCATCTTCCTGTCAAATGACTCCAATGACTGGTATGAGTCCGGCCCCATCCGGGACATGACCATCCGGAACAACACCTTCTACATCAAGACCATCGGCGATACCTACTGGGATTACAAGTCCGCCATCTACATCCACCCCGTCACCTACGGCGGTGGCCTGCCCTCTGCCGACAATCCCATCCACAAGAACATCACCATCGAGGGCAACACCTTCCACATGAGCGATGACACCGTGGTCAAGGCGGAGAGCGTGGAAAACCTCATCATCCGCGACAACACCATCGTCCGTACCGATCCCGAATTTACCATTGAGCTGTCCTCCGGCACCGAGGCTCTGACCGTCGGTCAGACCGCCGCACTGACAACCCATGCCGAAGGAACCGCCATCATCGGCGACAACAACAAGAACCTCTCCGACACCACCAGCCGCCAGTATGACAACGTTTTCGAGTTCACCGCCTGTAAGAACGTGGTGATCGAGGGCAATACCTACGACGACGGCATGAAGAACTACGCCGTCATCCGCAATATGCCCGAGGGCAATCTGACCAACGAAGACCCGGACATCACCGTGGTCACCAGCGCCAGTCTGCCCGCCGACGATCCCGTCTCCGATCTGGTGTACGTCAGCTCCGATCCTGACATCATCCGCGTAGATGCCGAGGGCAATGTCACCGCCATCGGCGCCGGCACGGCCGAGGTTTACGCCTACTACGTCTGGAACAACACCGTCACCAAGTCCAACGCCGTCGCTTTTACCGTCACCGAAGGCGAGGTCAGCGAGGGCGTGGAGGTCGAGATCGGACAGACCGGCACCGTCATTCTGGATGACGACACCACCTCTGCCACCCTGACGGCCAACACCGCCGTCATCTGGTCCGCTGCAGACTTCCTCACCGGCGGCTCCACCGACGTGGTCACCGTTGACGCAAACGGCACCGTCACCGCCGTCCGCAACGGCATCGCATGGGTCAAGGCCAGTGCCGAAGGCTCCGTGGCGCAGATCCCTGTGGTGGTCGCCATGACCCGCAGCGAAGGTCTGGCCGGCGGCTTCTCCATCGTCCGAGAGGATGCGGCCAATTATGCCCTGTCCGACACCGCCTTCACCGTCACCCAGCAGGGCGGCAGCGACCTGTGGCAGTGGGACAACACCCTGAAGAACCTGTTCCTGTATGATGATCTGGACCGCAGCGATCTGCGCACCGTCGTCAGGATCGACAATCTGCCCGTCCGGGCCAGCAACAACTGGGACACCGCCAGCTTTCTGCTCTACGCCGGTGACGACGACTATGTCTCCATCGGCAAGAAGGGCCACAAGAACGGCATCGCCACCGTGGTCGAGCAGGCCCAGTCCTGCAGCGAGTACGAGGAAAGCTCCACCGAAAACAACAACGTGACCTCCGCCTTCTTCGGCTTCACCGTAGAAAACGGCACCATCTACATGGATTACAAGCTGGACGGTGGCGAATGGATCACAGCCAAGATCTGCTCCGCCGCTCTGCTGGGCGACAGCTACCGCATCGGCTTCGGCGCATGGGGCACCGGCGGTCATGACATCACCTTCTCCGAATTCCGGGTGGGCAAGGCCAGCGAAGCAAGCTACGACGCGCTGCTGGCTCAGGATTCCCTGAGCATCGGCATGGTAGAAAATCAGGCTCCCACCGTCACGGATGTGGTCTTTGACGCCGAGCGCTATGAAGTCGGTGACAAGGCAGCCGTCCGTTACACCTTCACCGACCCCGACGGCGACACCGAGGGCAATTCCCTGTATCTGTGGACATGGGGTGATCACTTTGCAGTCACCGACGCTCCCGAATTCACCGTTCTGTCCGCAGGCGAGCTGACCTGCGCAGTCTATCCCCTCGATGCCGTCGGTACGCCCGGCATCCCCGCTGAGGCAAGTGTCTTCGCAGTCATGGGAGATACCGACCTGTCGCTGAGCACTCTGCAGATCAACGGTACGGAGCTGGATCTGACCTCCGGCAGGACCGAATTCGACGTTCTGATCCCCGTGGATCTTCAGAAAGTCGAGATCGGCTACGCGGCCCTCATGGACAGCGCAGGCTCCACCAGCGTCAACGGCACGGCCTGTGGGAACACCGGCCGCTTCGGTCTGGATATCTCCGATGCGGATACCATCACCATCCGGCGCACCACCGGCAGCGAGGAAACGGTCTACACCGTCACTCTGGTCCGCATCGAGAGCAATGCCACCGACATTCTGGGCATCGAGATTCCCGAGCTGTCCTTCGCTGTTGCCGATCTGAGCCAGAGCTCCTGGCTGACCCGGACCACCGAGAACCGTGCCACTCTGAAGATCCTCGCTGACGACACCATCGGCGGCGTGGAGGTCCGTTACAACAACTACCGCTCCCCCATCGCCATGACCCGTACCGCCGAGGGCTTCGAGGGTGCCATTGATTTCATCACCGGCCTGAACAGCTACTATATCACCGTTGTCGCCAAGGATGGCATCACCACTGAGCAGTACAATGTCAACGTGGTCTACACCCCCGATACCGCCTCTGCCCTTCAGGATCTGAAGATCAACGGTGTCTCCATCGAGGGCTTCTCCCCTGACCGGAACAGCTATCTGGTCACGCTGGAGGAGACCGACACGCTGAAGGTGGAGGCCGTGTCCGACCAGAGGGTCCGCATCCGCATCGATGACAGCTATGTGATGGAAGATGCGGATACCGCTTCTCTGGAGGTCAGCGGCATCGCCGGCGGCTCTCACGAGATCTGTGTCGTCACCGTTGCCGAGGACGGCATCGTGAAGAATGTCTATCGTGTGGATGCAGTCATTCCCTACGCCGAGAATGTGGAACTCTACGCCTTTGATGTGGACGGCAAGTCTGTGCTGACCCAGTTTGATGACAGCGGTTCCGCCACAGCCTTCGTCAGCGGCGATACCGCCAGACTGAACATCGCCACCAAGGATCCCGGTGCAGTCATCAAGACCCTCGTGGATGGGCAGCAGAATGAAGCCGTTGGTACCTACAGCGGCACTGTGGCCCTGACCGACGGCACAGCCTCTGTTCAGGTCACCATCCTCGCCAGAGACGGTGTCACCACCAAGAGCTACACCCTGACCCTGAAAAAGGTGCTGAATCCCAACGATTCTTCCCGTGACATCCCCGTGGAGGTTCTGACCGCCACCGCAGGCGACTGGCAGACCGGCTACGAGGCCACCGAGGGCCCCGCCAATCTGGTACTGGACAACAACCCCAGCACGCTGTGGCACACCAATTGGTACGGCACCAGCCGCGCCAACCACTGGATCCAGTTCGAGCTGAGCGAGGATTACGTGGTCGACGGCCTGCGCTATCTGCCCCGCTCCGGCAGCAGCGCCAACGGCACCATCACCGAATACGAGATTCTGGTCTCCAACGACGGCATCCACTTTGAATCCGTCGCTGCCGGCAACTGGGCCAACAACACCAACTGGAAGATCGCCGAGTTTGGCGGAAGTCAGGTCAAATTCGTCCGTCTGAGAGCCGTCGACGCCGTCACCGACAGCAGCTATGTCTTCGCCTCTGCCGCAGAGATCCGTCTGACCGGCGTGAAGGCCGGCGAGCAGCCCCATGAGCACGAGTGGTCCGACTGGACTGTCACCACCGAGCCCACCTGCACCGACAAGGGCGTCGAGACCCGTACCTGCGCCTGCAGCGAGACCGAGACCCGCGAGATCCCTGCTCTGGGCCATGAGTACGTCAACGGCAAGTGCACCCGCTGCGGCGATACCCTGACCTCCAAGTTTGAGGACGTCAAGGCAGGCGTGTTCTACTTCGATCCCGTGGAGTGGGCCGTCGAAAAGGGCATCACCACCGGTGCCTCCGATACCCTCTTCAACCCCGACGGCAACTGCCAGCGTGCACAGGTCGTCACCTTCCTGTGGCGTGCTGCCGGTTCCC
>JAFWAZ010000009.1 GCA_017507425.1 Oscillospiraceae bacterium
CAGGAGGCTGAGTCTCAGGGGGCTGAGTCTCGGGGGGCTGGGTCTCAGGAGGCTGAGTCTCAGGGGGCTGAGTCTCAGGAGGCTGAGTCTCAGGGGGCTGAGTCTCGGGGGGCTGAGTCTCAGGAGGCTGGGTCTCAGGGGGCTGGGTCTCAGGAGGCTGAGTCTCAGGGGGCTGGGGTTCCGTGGGCTGGGGTTCCGTGGGCTGGGTGGTTTCGGCAACCTGGACGGTGACAGTGACCTTCAGCTCCGCACCGGTGTAGAAGTCGAAGGGAGCTGCGGTGACGGTGATGGTTGCGGTACCCGTGCCCTTAACGGTGACGGTGCCGTCGGCGGAAACAGTGACCACATTGGTGTCGCTGGACACATAGGTCAGCTCCGCTCCCTTGCTGTACTTGGCCTTGACATCCAGCTTGAAGGGCTCGCCGCCCTCGCTGACGGTGTAGCCGGTGGTGCCGGTGAGCTTCTGCTCCAGATCGGGCACCTCGGTCTTACCGCCGTAGAGGATGACCTTCGTGCCGACGGAGATGTTGTCGTAGATCTTCCTGGCGGCAGAGGACGGCAGGTTCACACAGCCGTGGGAGCCGTCATAGAGATAGATATCGCCGCCGAAGGAGCCGCGCCAGGAGGCATCATGGAGACCATAGCCTCCCAGAAAGGGCATCCAATACCTGACAAAGGAGCGGTAATCCGCACCCGTCAGATAGCGGTCAGTCTGCTTGGCATAGATGCTGTATACACCGGTGGGGGTACGGTGCCCCTCGGCCACAGAGCCGGAGACCAGGTTGGTGGAGACGATCAAGTCTCCGTTCTTGTACAGCCACAGCTTCTGGGCGCTCAGGTTGACCTCCACATAGCTGCCGCCGTAGGCCTTATCGCTCTTGGCGATGTAGGAGGCAGTTCGGGTGCCGGAAACACCCTCGGTGACGCACTTATAGATGTCATCCGCCAGGGCGGACTTGTTGAGCCGATGACCGTAATAGGTGACGGTGGTACCGATGGTGCTGCCGCCGGTGGTCTTGAAGCCGGCCTTGTAGTCCGAGCCGCTGTACTTGTCGCTCATCCTTGAGGCATAGCTGTCAATTTTGGACTTGCTGATGCTGACGCCCATGCTCTCGGAGATGGAGACAAAGGAAGCCAGGTCAGCGATGCCGATGGTCTCGTTGGTGCCGGTGCCGCCTTCGGGGCTGTAGGTGTAGGTCAAGGCGACCTTCAGATAGCCGTTGGCGGTATTGACGGCAGACTTGACCTTCTCGCTGTCGGCGGTATACTCGGGGGCAATCTTCTTGACATTCGCCTTCACCTGGGCGGAGGGCTCAAGCATGGCGATGGCAGCAGCGGCGGCCTTGTCGGCTGCAGCAGCATCCACCTCGGTGCCGTTGGTTCCGTCCGTGACGGCAAACTGCTTCTTGGCGCTGCTGTAGGAAACGGTGGCGTTTTTGGGCTGCGTGTTCAGCCTGTTGGAGATCAGACTCCGCAGCTTGGAGCCGTTGTAAGTAAAGAGCTTGTCGGGCAGCTCCGTGCCATTGGCAGCGGCCTCCAGATACTTGGCCAGAGCCTCCTGATCCAGCTTCAGCTCCAGCTCCTTGGCGGAAACGGTCATGGCGCTGCCGTTGACGGTCAGGGAGAGCTTATAAGCGGCTGCGGCCTCGTTCATGGCTTGGACAGCCTGTTCCAGGGTCATGCCGGTCAGGTCAACACCGCCCAGGGACACGGTGGGCACGGGCTCCGTGGTGGGCTCCGTGGCAGGAGCGGTGGTGGGGGCGGCAGTGGGCGCAGTGGTCGCCTCAGTTCCGGGCACGGTGGTGGGCAGTGTCGTCTCAACGGGCTTTTTGCCGCAGGCAGCCATACCAACCATCAGAACCAGGAGCATCAGCAGGGCAAGATGTCTTTTCATCGCACGTTCCTCTCTTTCAGGAATTACTGTCAACCATTATAGCAGTCCTCTCCCCTGTTTGCAATAGGACTTTTCAGTTGGAAGAAAACTTAAGATATAAAGATTACAGAACCGGCCACAGGCAGAGCAATCAGGATGCGTTTGATTTCCAGACAATCGCTCAGCAGACTTTCTCCCATTTCATGCGTGATATATTCTGAGAGAACAAGAAGCTTCAGCCAGTATTCCGTCTCCGCAGTCTCTTTCAGAGCAATATGTAATTTGGAGAAATGCTTATCGGGTTTACTCAGCATGATTGACGGTCTGAACAAGCAAACCTGAATGTCATCCTGAGCGACCGCAGAAAATCGCAGATTTTCGGAGGGAGTCGAAGGATCTTCGCACCGATTTTGCTGCAAAGGTGATTGGGGTGCGAAGATTCTTCGACTCCGCTGACGCTCCGCTCAGAATGACAGGCTTGCTGTGTTGTGTGTTTATCCGAATTGCTGATTGAAGTCGATAAGCATAATATTCATTATTCATCAGCAAAGCGGCTTCTTCATTCATTATTCATTAAGAAAGCTGCATTCGGAAATGAATGATGAAAAATACAAAAAAGAAAGCCGCAACTTTCGTTGCAGCTTTCTTTTTTGGAGGTACCGGCCAGATTTGAACTGGCGAATGAGAGTTTTGCAGACTCTTGCCTTACCACTTGGCCACGGTACCGTATGGAGCGGGTGACGAGGCTCGAACTCGCTACCTCCACCTTGGCAAGGTGGCGCTCTACCGGATGAGCTACACCCGCAAATTTGGTGCCTCCGGTCGGAATTGAACCAACGACACGCGGATTTTCAGTCCGCTGCTCTACCAACTGAGCTACAGAGGCATATATTAGACCAGAGCCGAAGCTCTGGTCTAATGTTTGGCGACCCCGAACGGACTCGAACCGTCGACCTCCAGCGTGACAGGCTGGCGTGCTAACCGACTGCACCACAGGGCCATTTCGCGTGCCGCTGTATCTCAGCGACGAGTTGAATTATACACGACCGCCCCCCATTTGTCAACACCTTTTTTCAAAATTTTCAATATTATTTTTCCCAGTCCAACAGGCTCCAAAGCTCCTCATCCCGGAGGGTTTTGACGCTGCCCTTCACGGCGAAGGTCAGATTCTCCCGGCGGAGGATTTCTTCCGCTGCAGTCATCAGATCCTCTTTGGTGATTCCCTCATAGCGGCCAAAGTACGCTTTCTCCGGATCCACCGGCTCCGCACCCAGAATATGATTCTCATAAGCCATGGACCAATTCAGACTGCTAGGATCGTCCCGCATCAGTTCCCACTTGGTCAGTTGCTTTTGCAAACAGTTTTCAAAGGAGAAGGCTCCCTCCCGCACCATCCGGATCATTTTGCCCAGCTCCCGTAGCGCTGCAGGAATGTTCTTGCGGGCGATCTCAAACCGGAACGAGAGCACGCTGATGTTGCGGTACTGCTCCATGGTGGAATCCACGGAGTAAACCAGTCCCGTCCGCTCGGACATCTGCTGATAAAAAAGTGCGTCCTCCCCTTCAAACAGAACGCTGTACAGCAGATCCCGGATGCCCGCCGAAAACCGGGCGTTGTCGATATCAAAGGCCAGCGCAAGGTAGTGATAGCTGTCGGATTTCTTGTGGATTTCCGGCAGCCGTCTGCCGAAATCCGCCGGAACCGGAGCGGTGTTGTCCAGAATGGGCCCCTGATAGGTCGGGATCCGCTCCACCGAGGACAGGAGCCCGGGCAAATGCTCCTGAGGCACCTTTCCCGTCAGATAGACCAGCATATTACCGGAGTTCAGAAAATGCTCCCGGAAGGCCGCCAGCTGCTTTCTGGAAATCCTCTCCACGCCGCCGCAGGTGCCCGCGATGGTCCGCTCCAGCGCGGTACCGCTCCATGCTTTCCGATTCAGCAGGTAATTCAGGGTGGACGTTTCCGAATCCTCCCGAATCTCCGCCTTGATCCGCTGTTTTTCCGTCCGGTACTCCTCCGCAGTCAGATCAAAGGGCAGAAACATCTTCTCCATCAGCTCCGCCGCGAAGGGCAGACCCGAGGGCAGTCCGGAGATCTCGAAGCTGACAAATTCCTTATAGGTGCAGGCATTAAACCCGAGGCCATGCCGTGTCAGCAGCTCGTAAAAATCCCGGTCATATCGCTTTTTCAGATTCCGGAACACGCAATGCTCAAACAGATGGGTAATGCCGTTTTCCCGCTCCCCCTCGTACATGCTGCCCGCCAGAATGTAAATGCCGATACAGAACCCGTGCAGGTGCTCATTGGTGGCGCCGTAGACACGCAAGCCGTTGGCGCAGCGATGCTTCCATTCCATCATGCACCCCTCCTTTTCCGCCAGTGTATCACAGCCCCCCTGAAAAAGCAAGCAGCGCCCCAGCGAACCGGAGCGCTCATACCGTCAAAAAAAGCCTCGCAGAGTTTGCCGCGTCAGCGGCAAATAAAATAAAAATCATTTTCTGTCGGGGCCTGTACCTGACAGAAAATACTGCTCAGACTGCAAGTGTGCGAGTTGTGCGCCAACGGCGCACAAGGAGTGCGCGCAGCAGACTACAAAAAACTGGCGGAAAAGGCCGGAGGCCTTTTCCGCCAAGGTCAGCGCCCCGGCGAACCGGGGCGCTGTGGGTTGCATTACATATTATAGTAAGCGTCGAACTCGGCGGGGGTGGGGATGGATGCGATCCGGCGGCACTCGGCGCGCTTGGTGGCGATGAAGTTCGTCAGCAGCTCCTCGGGGAAGACGCCGCCGGCGGTCAGGTAGTCGTGGTCATTTTCCAGAGCATCCAGCGCCTCCTCCAGAGAGGTGGGCAGGCCCTGCAGCTTCTTCTTCTCCTCGTCGGACAGATGGAACAGGTTGAAATCGTAGGGGCCCCAGCCATTCTCGTGGGGATCAATCTGATTCTTGATGCCGTCGAGGCCCGCCATCAGGATGGCGGCGTAGCAGAAGTAGGGGTTGCAGGTGGCGTCGGGGTTGCGCAGCTCGAAGCGGCGCAGCTCGGGCTTCTTGGCATAGGCGGGGATGCGGATGACAGCGGAGCGGTTGGAGGTGGCGTAGCCCACGGTGACGGGGGCCTCAAAGCCGGGAACCAGACGCTTGAAGGAGTTGGTGCTGGGGTTGGTCAGGGCGCACAGGGAGTGGATGTGCTTCAGCAGACCGCCCATGAACCAGTGGGCCTCTTTGCTCAGGTGAGCATAGCCCTCGTCATCGGAGAAGACGGGCTGGCCGTCCTTCAGCAGCAGCATATGCACGTGCATGCCGGAGCCGGCCTCGCCGTAGACGGGCTTGGGCATGAAGGTGGCGCTCTTGCCGTACTTCAGAGCCACGTTGCGGATGATATACTTGATCATCATGGTGTCGTCGGCCAGCTTGGACATCTTGTCCAGCTGGGGCTCGATCTCGTACTGACCGGAGGCGCTGACCTCGGGGTGGTGGTAGTTGATCTTGATGCCCATGTCCTCCATCATCAGGCACATCTCGGATCTGGCCTCGTAGGAGGTGTCAAAGGGCTTGGCGATGTGGTAGTTCTTCTGCTTGGGGACGATGACGCCCTGACCCTGATCGTAGCTGTTCCAGTGGGCCTGCTCGGCATCCACGGTGGCGCCCACATGATGGGGAGCGACCTCCCAGCCGGCGTTGTCGAACAGATAGAACTCAAACTCGGGCAGGATCAGCATGGTATCCGCAACACCGGTATCTTTCATATACTGCTCGGCGGCCTTGACGATGTTCCGGGGATACTGGGCCAGAGGCCGGTTCTCGGGGTAGTCGATGATCATGGCATTGCCGGTCATGGATAGGGTGGGGATGGCGCAGAAGGGATCGATGACGGCGGTGTCGGGGTCGGGGATGAAGACCATGTCGCTCTTCTCCACCACGGCGTAGCCGTAGTTGGATGCATCAAAGCCGATGCCGTTTTTCATGGTCTCTGCGGAAAAATTCTTGGCGGGGATGGAGACATGGCGGTAGGCGCCGTTGATGTCCACCATCTTGAAGTCCACCATCTGAATGCCGTTCTCGGCGATCATGTCCAGAATGTCCTGTACAGTCTTGCTCATTGTTTGTATTCCTCCTGTTTTTCTTATGGTTTGCAGGTTTGGGGTTATTATAAGGGAAAAAAGCGGCTCGGTCAATAGAAAAGAGAAAAACGGCGTTCCGACAAAGAAGAACGCCGCTGCTGTCTCAGGTCTTTAACAAATATCCAAATACAATTACTAACAGGATCATCAAAACCACGAAGCAGCCTGCGCAGCTTCCCTGCTCCACCTTTTCCGGTTCCCGGTAATCCTCCTGCGATTTTTTGGAGATCGCCATGGGATTTTTCTTATTCACGGTGATATAGAGCGCATCGCCCTTTTTCAGATTTTTCTCGTCAGAGTCATAATTGACGGTGCTGTGGTAGTCCCTGCCGTCGACGCTGTAGCTGACTTTCAGCTCGTTCTCAAATACACGTCTGGGGACCATCAGGGCAGGCTTTCCGTCGTCGCCCTTTTCCACAAAAACGCCGTCTTTGTAGGCCGCGTAGGCCCGGAGCTTCGCACGGTAGCGGCTCTGGAATTCCTTGGAGTCCTCCTTGAGATCAAGGCCCTCGGCCTTCACGGTCGCTTTCAGATCCGACAGGACCCGCTTCTCCCCCTCGGGGTCACGAGCGGACTTGTGGACGGGGACAGAGCTGACCACTTCGTCGATCCGCGCCTTGAGTATCACATTGTCGTCTGCCATGCCCTCACCCCTTTCATAGCTCTTTTTTTCATTATAGCAAAGAAAACGTCAAATGCAATCGGTTTTTCCCAAGAAAAACCGAAAACGGGCACCCGATGGGCACCCGTTCGTGAATTCTTACTTCTTGGGCTGATACCGAACCTCGTTGACCGAATAGACGGTGACAAAGGCCTTGGGATCGGTCCTGTGAACATAGTCCATGAGCTTGCGGTACTCCTGCTTGTCCACGATGGTGACGATCTCCCGGCGGACCTTGCCGTCGTAGGCGCCGTAGAGGTCATAGTGGCTGGCGCCGGAATGGAGCTCGTGGAGGATGAAGCCGGTGATCTCCTCATACTTCGGCGACAGGATGCAGACCTTGCGCTTGATATCGATGCCGAAGATAAAATGATCCAGAACCAGACCGCCGAAATAGGTACCCAGCACGCTCAGCACCACGGTCTTCTTGTCGTAGCAGAAGGCCGAGCACAGGGCCACCAGAATGCCGGAGGCGGACATGGCCTTGCCCAGATCCATGCCGAGGAACTTGTTCATCAGCTTCGCCACGATGTCCAGACCGCCGGAGGAGGCATTGGCCGTAAACAGCTGGCTCAGACCCACACCCACCACCAGAATATAGCAGATCACATCGATGAGAGGGTCGCCGGTGATGCTCTGAAAATCGGGAAAGAAAAATTCCAGCACCGAAATGACCGCAGGCAGCAGCACCGCACAGTAGACGGTTTTTGCACCGAACTCCGGGCCGATGAGCAGAAAGCCGATGATGAGCAGACCCACATTCATGATCATGGTGATGGTGCCGACACTCAATGGCAGAAATTCGCTGAGGACGATGGCAAGGCCTGCGGCGCTGCCAACGGTGACATGGCTGGGCATCATGAAGAAGAAGACCGCGCAGGCGGTGATGACCGTACCGACGGTGATGGTCACGAATTCTTTCAGATTCCGTTTGTTAAGCATAGCTGCTTACCCTCTTTCTGTATGTTTCTAGGGCTCATTATAGCGTCAGAGCTTTCAAAGTGCAAGCCCCGGTTTCAGAGTTTGCTGAAACCGGGGCAGTTTGTTATTCTTCAGTTTCTGCAGCAGGGGGCTCCGTTACGGGAGGCTCGGTGACAGGGGGCTCCGTTGCGGGAGGCTCTGTTGCAGGGGGCTCGGTGGGCTTGGAGGGTTCGGTGGGCTCCGTGGGCTCGCTGGGCTCCGTGGGCTCGCTGGGCTCCGTGGGCTTGGAGGGCTCCGTGGGTTCACTGGGCTCCGTGGGCTTGGAAGGCTCGGTGGGCTCGCTGGGCTCCGTGGGCTTGGAGGGTTCCGTAGGCTCACTGGGCTCCGTGGGCTGGCTTTCCGCAGCCTTGACGGTGACGGTCACCTTCAGCTCCGCACCGGTGTAGAAGTCAAAGGGAGCCGCTGTCACGGTGATGGTGGCGGTGCCGACACCCTTGACGGTGACGGTGCCGTCGGCAGCGACCGTGACCACATTGGTGTCACTGGACTTATAGCTGAGCACTGCATCATCGTACTTGGCCTTGACATCCAGCTTGAAGGACTTGTCTCCCTGCTTGACGGTGTAGCTGGTGGTACCGGTGAGCTTCTGCTCCAGATCGGGCACCTCACTCTTGCCGCCGTAGAGGATGACCTTGGTACCGACGGAGACGTTGTTGTAGATCTTCTTCGCAGCGGAAGAGGGCAGGTTGACGCAGCCGTGGGAGCCGTCGTAATAGTAGATGGTGCCGCCGAAGGAGCTGCGCCAGCTGGCGTCGTGGAGGCCGTAGCCGCCGAGGAAGGGCATCCAGTACTTGACGAAGGACCGGTAGTCCGCGCCGGTCAGGTAGCGGTCGGTCTGCTTGGCGTAGATGCTGTAGACGCCGGTGGGGGTGCGGTGTCCCTCGGCAACGGAGCCGGAGACGAGGGAGGTGGACACGATCAGCTCGCCGTTCTTGTACAGCCACAGCTTCTGAGAGGACAGATCGACCTCCACATAGCTGCCGCTGTAGGGCTTGCTGCTCTTGGCCCGGTAGGGAGCCGTACGGGTGCCGGAGGTACCCTCGGTGATGCACTTATAGACGTCGTCGACCAGTGCGGACTTGTTCACCCGCTGGCCCTCATAGGTGACGGTATAGCCGATGGAAGAGCCGCCGGTGGTGACGAAGTTGCCCTTGGTATCGGCGCCGTTGTGACGGCCGGCGACGCTGTCGGCCCAGCTCTCAATGGCGTCCTTGCTGACACTGACCTCCAGCTGATCGGAAACGCTGACAAAGCCGGCGACGGTAGATGCACCGATGGTCTCCTTGGCGGTGGTGCCGCCGTCGGGGGTGAAGGTGTAGGTCAGGGAAACGCTCAGATAGCCGTTGGCCTTCTTCAGAGCCTTGGTCATCTTCTCGCCGTCAGCGGTGATCTCGGGGGCGATCTCGGTAACGGGCACCTCGATCTGGGCGGCGGGATTCAGATAGCCGATGGCCTCCGCCAGAGCGTCGGCGGCAGCCTCCACGTCGTGCTTGGTGCCGTTGGCAGCACCCGCAGCGACGAACTGCTTCTTGGCGGAATCATAGGATACGGTGGCATTCACAGGCGCGGTGTCCAGCTTACCGGCCAGCAGGGCGGTCAGGGCTGCCCGGTCGTAAGTAAACAGAGAATCAGGCAGTTCCCCACCAACGCCAGTGAACGCAGCCATCATATACTGCTCCAGAGCGGCCTGATCCAGCGTCAGGGGCAGCTCCTCGGCGGAGACGGTGACTGTCTTACCGTTGACGGTCAGGTTCATCTGATAGGCTGCAGCAGCCTCAGTCAGAGCAGCGGCTGCTTCTTCGCCGGACATGCCGTCCAGACTGATGCCGGCGACCAATGCTCCATTCTGGGGCTCCGTGGGGGCAGTGGTGGGAACCGTGGTCGGTTCCGTGGTGGGGTCCGTGGGTGCCGCAGTGGAGGGCACCGTGGTCTCCGGAGCACCGCCGAAGCAGGCAGCCAGTCCCAGCGTGAGCACCAGAACCATCATCAAAGCAAACCATTTTTTCATGTTGCTTCCTCTCTTTCCAATAGAAATGCTGAGCACCATTATAGCAGTACCATGTATGTTTTGCAATAGCACAATCGGTGTTTGCAAAAACTTAAGAAATTAAGAAACCGATCCCGCGGCGGGGCCGGTCGATTCACTTTCTGCTGTTCTGTATCCATGCCCTTCAGCAGGTTCCGGGCAGCTCACTCCCTCCTGCCGAGAAATATCGGTCCCGCTCTGTAACAACATCACGGAATCCTTCCAGTTATTCCGATATAATATGCTCAACAATAAGATTTCAGAGAAAGAAGGGTTCTTATGAAACAGATCGTTAAGATTCATGGACGGGAAATTCTGGACTCCAGAGGAAATCCCACCGTTGAGGTAGAAGTATATCTGGGAGACGGCTCCGTCGGCCGGGCCTCCGTTCCCTCCGGTGCTTCTACGGGCATTTACGAAGCCTATGAGCTGCGTGACGGGGATCCCGGGCGGTATCTCGGCAAGGGTGTCAGCAATGCTGTACAGAACGTGAACACCGAGATCGCCGAAGCTCTGCTGGGTGCAAACGCACTGGATCAGGCTGCCATTGACCGGACTTTGATTGAACTGGACGGCACCCCCAACAAAAGCCGCCTCGGTGCCAATGCCATTCTGGGCGTGTCTCTGGCCTGCGTCAAAGCGGCAGCGGCTTCTCTGGGACAGAGCCTGTACCGGTACATCGGCGGAAGCAATGCAAAGGTGCTTCCCGTCCCCATGATGAACATCCTCAATGGCGGTGCCCATGCCTCCAACAATGTGGATATTCAGGAATTCATGATCATGCCCGTTTCCGCGCCCAGTTGGAAGGAAGCCCTGCGCCGCTGTGCGGAGGTTTTCCACGCACTGAAAGCTGTGCTTAAGGAGCGGGATATCCCGGTCACCGGTGTGGGTGACGAGGGCGGTTATGCACCGTGGCTGAAAAAAGACGAGGATGCTCTGGCTGTGATCGTTGCCGCCATGGAAAAGGCAGGCTACATTCCCGGAAAGGATTTTATGATCGCCATTGATGCCGCTTCCTCGGAATGGTACGATGCGCAGCTGGATGTCTACAAACTCCCCAAGTCGGGAAAGGTCCTCACCCGGCAGCAGCTGGTAAAGTTCTGGCAGCGGCTTGTCCAGAAATATCCCATCATCTCTCTGGAGGACGGCATGGGTGAGACGGACTGGGAAGGCTGGGCCATGCTGACCAAAGCCATCGGCGACAAGGTGCAGCTGGTGGGCGATGACCTGTTTGTAACCAATACGGAGCGTCTGGCTCAGGGCATTAAACAGGGAATCGGCAACGCCATTTTGATCAAGGTAAACCAGATCGGCACCCTCACGGAGACTCTGGATGCCATTTCCATGGCACACCGGGCAGGCTATGCCGCCATCGTATCCCATCGCTCCGGCGAAACGGAGGATACCACCATTGCAGATATCTCCGTTGCTGTGAACGCAGGACAGATCAAAACCGGCGCTCCCAGCAGAAGC
>JAFWAZ010000062.1 GCA_017507425.1 Oscillospiraceae bacterium
CAGCTCTCGGTGACCGAGCAGGGGGTGACGATGCGGGTGATGCCCCGCTCCACGATGCCCTGGGCGGCGGCGGGATCCTCCATCTGCTCGCAGATGGCCACCTTGTAGCCCTTGGCCACCAGCCGGGCGATGTAGCTGTCCACGCTGTGGTAGGGCACGCCGCACATGGGGGTCTGCTCCTCCTTGGGCTTGTTGCGGTCCCGGGTGGTGAGCGTCAGATCCAGCTCCTTGGCGGCGGTCTTCGCGTCGTCGTCGAACATCTCGTAAAAATCGCCCAGCCGGAAAAACAGGATGCAGTCCTGATTCTCTGCCTTGATCTGGTTGTACTGCCGCTTCATGGGCGTCAGTTCGTTGTCAGGTTTAGCCATGCCATCAGTCCTTTTGAGAATGTAGGGGGCGGCGTCCTCGACGCCCCGCCGATGCGAAGCATCGGGAAAATGGTATGATTGCCCTGCGGGCAATGGCATCCTTCGGATGCCCGGGGCGTCGAGGACGCCGCCCCCTACGGTTATGTGTTATTCAGACAGCTCACCGGTCAGGCTCCATGTGGTGGAACCGGTAATCTTGATATTCTGGTAGGTGCCGATCAGACTGTCGCAGCCTGCGAATCTGACCAGCCGTCCGCCCTCGGTCCGGGCGGTCAGGACGTCCTTGTCCCTGCCGTCCACCAGACAGCGGAAAGTTTTTCCGACGTAGCCCTCGTGGATCTCCTCGGAGATCCGATTCTGCAGGGCGCAGAGCCGGGCGAAGCGCTCATTTTTCTCGGCCTTGGGAGTGGGATCTTCCATTTTGGCGGCGGGGGTGCCGATCCGGGGGGAGAAGATGAACGTGAAGAGGGAGTCGTAGCGGACCTCCTCGATGAGAGTCAAAGTCTCCTCAAATTCCTCCGCCGTCTCACCGGGGAAGCCCACAATGACGTCACTGGTCAGCACCAGCTCGGGCATGACGGACTTGGCGTAGCGCACCAGCTCCAGATACTGCTCCCGGTCATAGTGCCGGTTCATGGCCTTCAAAACCCGGGAGGAGCCGGATTGGAAGGGCAGGTGCAGCTGCTTGGCGATCTTGGAATATTTCGCCATGGTGTCAAAAAGCTTCTTGGAGGCATCTCTGGGATGGCTCGTCATGAAGCGGATCAGGAAATCGCCGGGAAGCTGGGCGATCTCGGCCAGCAGGTCGGCAAAATCCACACCCAGACTCAGATCCTTGCCGTAGGAGTTGACATTCTGGCCCAGCAGGGTGATCTCCCTGCAGCCGCTTTCGATCAGTTCCCGGCACTCATTCAGCACATCCTCAGGCAGGCGGCTGCGCTCCCGGCCCCGGACGTAGGGGACGATGCAGTAGGTGCAGAAATTGTTGCAGCCGTACATGATGGACACCCAGTTTTTCAGGTTGTTGGAGCGCACCACGGGCAGACCCTCGGCGATGGAGCCGGCCTCGTCCGCCACGGCGAAGGCCCGCTTTTTGGAGGTCAAAACCTGCCACAGAAGGCTCGGAAATTCCCACAGATGGTGGGTGGAGAACACGCCGTTTACATGGGGGAAACTCTTTTTGATCCGCTCGGACACGGTGGGCTCGCCGGCCATGCAGCCGCAGAGGAAGATCTTCTGCTCCGGATGGCGGCGCTTGGTATGGGTCAGGGCACCCAGATTGCCGAAGACCCGCTGCTCCGCGTGCTCCCGGATGGCACAGGTGTTCATGATGACCACATCGGCCCCCTCGGCTTCGTCTGCAATGGCGTAGCCGCTCTGGGCCAGCATGCCCCGCAGCCGCTCGGAGTCGGCCTCGTTCTGCTGGCAGCCGTAGGTTTCCACGTAGGCCTTGGGCGTGATGCCCCGGCTGAGCCACAGGGCGTGGATCTTCTGGCAGAAGGCCATCTGGCCCTCCACCTGCTCGGGGGTGATTCGGGTGGTTTTGGTGTTCATATGGGGTTCCTCCGTCGGATGGGCAAATTATCGCATAATAATTTATTTTAGCATTTTTCTCCCGCAAACGCAAGGAAAAAAGCGGCACGAAAAGACTTCCAATTTCGGCATTTTTGTCGTATGATTAACCTGTAGGGCGGGGTCATGACCCCGCCGACCGACTAGGATGACTGCCCGTGTAAAAACAGAAGCAGCGGTGTCCGCTTGCAGAAGCTTGACCCGTATCCGGTTTGGCAGATATCCTTGATTTTGGCAGAGCCTTCTGGCTGAGTCGGACAAATGTCCGCGTTGGTCGGGAGGGTCATGACCCTCCCCTACAGGGGGAGAATCCACATCACCACAAAAATGGAGGGACCCTCTATGAATGATACAAAGCACTGGGCCAGCGTCTGGGGCAACGCCGTCTCCGTGGCGGAGAACCGCCCCGAGCGGTATGCTAAAAATATCACCCTGCGCTATGGCATCAATCTGCCCTTTTCCGGCACTGCCATCCGGCTGACCTTTGACAATTACTGCGGCACCGAGCCTGTCACGCTCACCAAAACCACCGCCTTTCACGGCGGCGAATTCTACCCCGTGTATTTCGCCGGACAGCGCAGCGTCACCGTCGGCGCGGGGGAGACGGTGGTGTCCGACCCGCTGGAGCTGACCGTCACCGCCGGCGAGATGGTGCAGATCAGCTTTTATCTGGGGGATTTTACCCTCATGCGCAGCGTGGTCTATACCTGCGGCCCCTTAAGCGGTGGCCTGTATGCCAACGGCGACGAGACACAGACGGCCCACATCCCCATGGACACCTCCCGCACCACCCAGCTGAACTATTTCCTCAGCAACGTCAGCGTCCTGACCTCTGCCGAAAACCGGGCGGTGGTCTGCTACGGCGACTCCATCACCGCCCAGGACTGGCCCGACTATCTGGCTCTGCGCTGCTTCCGGGAGGGCTATGAGCACACCGCCGTCATCCGCCGGGCCACCTCCGGCTCGCGGATCCTGCGGGAATACTCCTGCCTGACCTACGAGAGCTACGGTCTTTCCGGTGAGCACCGGTTCCACCACGAGGTTCCCACCGACGGCGCCGACGCGGTCATCATCCAGCAGGGCATCAACGACATCATCCACCCCGTGGGTGCCCGGAACAATGCCTTCCGGCCCATGCGGGACCTGCCCACGGTGCAGGAGCTCATCGACGGCCTGAAGGAGTACATCGCCAAGGCCCGGGGCTACGGCTACCGCGTCTATGTGGGCACCCTGCTGCCCATGGGCGGCTGGCGCACCGACGCCCCCTTCCGGCAGGAGATGCGCCACGCCTACAACGAGTTCATCCGCACCACCGATCTGATCGACGGCTGCATCGATTTCGACAAGGCCCTGCGGGATCCGGAGAACCCCAATTGGTTCCTCCCGGAATACGACTCCGGCGACCACCTGCACCCGAGCAAGCGGGGCTACGAACGCATGGCCATGGAGGTTCCTGCGGAGCTGCTGAAATAAACGGAAACATCCCCCGGCAAACGCCGGGGGATGAAACTATTTTACTTCAAAAGCGCCTCGATCTTCTCCTTGGGCATGGCACCCACGGACTTTTTGACGATCTTTCCGTCCTGCATGACCACCAGCAGCGGAATGCTGGTGACGCCGAACTGCATGGCCAGCTCGTACTCCTCGTCCACGTTGATCTTGCCGACCTTGACCCGGCCCGCCTGCTCCTCGGCGATCTGGGCCAGCGCCGGGGCGATCATCCGGCAGGGGCCGCACCATGTGGCCCAGAAGTCCAGCAGCACGGGAACCTCGGACTTCAGCACTTCAGTCTCAAAATTCTCTTTCGTAACGGTAATTTCCATACACAAATCTCCTTTATGGGGGATTGTAGGGGCGCACACACAGGTGCGCCCCTACATGGATCGTCGGTCAGTGGCAGCCGTGCTCGCCGCACTTGTGCTCGTGGCTGCCGCAGTCGTGGCCGTGGGAGCCGCAGTCGTGGCCCTCGCCGTGGTGGTCGTGGTGGCTGCAGCGCACGTCAGTTCGCTTGGGCAGAACGCCGGCCAGCAGCTGCATGACCGCCATGTCGGCGCTGCCGTCGATGCCGGGGTAGAGGTCAATGCCGGCAGCTGTCAAAGCGTTGATGGCGCCGCCGCCGATGCCGCCGCAGATCAGCGCATCCACCTGATAAGCGGTCAGGAATGTGGCCAGCGCGCCGTGGCCGCTGCCGTTGGTGTCCACGATGGCGGCCCGGACGACCTTGCCGTCCTCCACGTCGTAGAGCTTGAACTGCTCGGTGTGTCCGAAGTGCTGGAAGATGCCGCCTTCGTCATAGGTAACTGCGATTCTCATACTGGTTTCTCCTTTCGATTGGTCGGGGGTGGGTGGGACGGAGGGGCCGCATCGGTTCTCACAGCCGTCGCCGGGACAGAGCCGGTAGCTGCCGCCGCTGATGGTTAAGGATTTGCCGCAGACGATGGCCTCGGCTATCTTTTTCCGGGCGGATTCGTAGATCTCCGTGGCCGTGGTGCGGGAAATGTCCATCCGTCTGGCGGCCTGCTCGTGGGTCAGGCGTAAATGATCCACCAGCCGGATGATCTCAAATTCGTCGCAGGTCAGCGTGATCTCCTCATGCCCGGCGATGCCGTCGGGCTGAAAGTGCCGGTATTCCGGCTCCCGGCAGATCCGCCGCCGCCGCTGTGGCCGTGCCATATAAGCCACCTCCGTTTTCGGTATATGTCGATTATACCATGGCTTGTCGGAATTGTAAAGAGGCAATGTAGGGAACGGCCTATGTGCCGTTCCAGGAACTGTGCAAAAAAGGGAACGGCACACAGGCCGTTCCCTACGGTATCAACCAAATCTTCTTGCATATCCGCACTTCCGGCACAGCTCCTCCGTGGCTTTGCGGCAGGAGAAGCCCTCCACCATGGCTTTCGCTCTGGGAGAACGCAGAATTTCATCGACAGACTCCTCAAAAATATTGCCCAGTGTGATGGCACCCTCCCGGTCAAGGCAGCAGGGGACCACCCGTCCGTCGCTCAAAATGCCGAAATGGTCCCGCAGACCGTAGCAGAACACGCAGTCGCCGCCGTCTTCCGCCTCCATGTCCGGCCACGCGAACCGGTCGCCGTGCTCGAGAAAGAGCTTGTGCTGAATGCGGATGCCCTTGGGCTCGGAGCGCCATTCCCATGGGAATTTCTCCCGGGTCAGATCCAGCGTGGAGATGTTCCGGCCCTCGTCGAAGCCGTTGTTCCACAGCCTGAGCACCACGATGATCCCGGCCCGGCTGGCCCGGTCGGCGAAGTCCAGACAACCCCGGATGTAGCCCAAATAATCCTGATCGGAACCCTCCTCGAAGCTGTGGACGGAGATGTTGACCTTGTGCACCCCGGCGTCGATCAGGGCCTGCCCCCTTTGGGGCAGGAGCACGCCGTTGGTGGTGATCTGGGACTTGAAGCCCAGTTTTGAAGCAATGCCGATCATCTCCGGAAGCTGCGGATGGGTCAGGGGCTCGCCCATCAGGTGGTAGTACAGGTACCCGGTGACACCCACCAGCTTTTGCACCACCGCGGAAAACTCTTCCGTCGTCATCATCTTCGCCGGTCGTTTCGTGCCGGGGCAGAAGGTACAGTTTCGGTTGCAGAGGTTGGTGATCTCCACATAAACCCGGGAATAGGGGAATTTCTTACTCAAAATAGTACACTCTCGTTTCGTAGGGGCGGGTGGTGAAGCCGTTGCCGTGGATGGGGTTGTCCATGTAGTTGCAGAGCACCGCCTTGCCCTTGCTCAGATCAAAGCCCTCGGGAGCCCAGAAGCCCACACTCTGATCGGTAAAGGAGCATATGACCAGCAGCCGCTTGCCGTCGAGATTCCGCTCATAGACGTAGAGCTCCTTGGAATCGGCATAGTGCTCTTTGTAGTCGCCGTGGATGGCCACGGGATGCTTTTTGCGGAAGGCGATCAGTCTGCGGTAGTGGTTGAAGATGGAGTTTTCGTTGAGGATCTCCGTCTTGGCGTTGATCTGCCTGTAATTGGGATTGACGGGCATCCAAGGCTCTCCGGTGGTGAAGCCGGCGTTGGGGCTGTCGTCCCACTGGACAGGGGTGCGGGCGTTGCCGCGGGTGGTGCGGGAGATCCGCTCCTCGGCCTTTTTCTTGGTCATGCCCAGCATCCGCAGGGTCCGCAGGTTGTTGACGGTCTGGACGTCCTGATACTGGGAAATATCCTCCAGATTGATGTTCGTCATGCCGATCTCCTGACCCTGATAGATAAAGGGCGTGCCCCGCTGGAGCATGAAGCAGTTGGCCAGCATTTTGCCGGATACGGTGCGGTATTCCTCGCTGCCGTAACGGGAGATGATTCTCGGATGGTCGTGGTTTTCTAGGTACAGGGCATTCCAGCCCTTGCCCATCAGGGCGGTCTGCCACTTGGTAAAGGCCTTCTTCAGCTTCAGCAGATCAAAGGGCGTCTGCAACGCGTCGAGGAACAGGCAGTCGGCCTCCATGTGCTCGAAGTGGAACATCATGTCCAGCTCCTGCTTGGGGCCCTCGGCGATGTACTTGAGGGCATTTTTCTCGTTCATCATGGGGGCCTCGCCGACGACGAAGCAGTCGTACTCGTTCAGCACCTGCCGGAATTCCCGCAGATACTTGTGGACATTGGGGCCGTCCATGTAGTGCTCCATGCCGCAGGCGGCGGGGATGGGCAGACCGTTGGGCAGGCCCGAGCGCTTGGAGATGAAGGTGATGACGTCCTCCCGGAAGCCGTCCACGCCCATGTCAAGCCAGAAGCGCATGATGTCCTTGACCTCCTGCCGGACCTTGGGGTTGTCCATATTCAGATCGGGCTGCTTCTTGGCGAAGATATGCAGATACCATGCCTGCGCGGTTTCGTCCCACTCCCATGCCTTGCCCTCGAAGAGGGAGGACCAGTTGTTGGGCCGGCGCTTGCCCTCCCGCCAGAAGTAGTAGTCCCGGTAGGGGGAATTCTTATCTTTGGAGGCGATGAACCAGGGATGCTCGTCGGAGGTGTGGTTCACCACCAGATCCATGATGACCTTCATGCCCCGCGCATGGGCCCCGTTCAGCACGGCCCGGAACTCCTCCATGGTGCCGTATTCGGGATGGATGGCGCGGTAGTCGGAAATATCGTAGCCCATATCGGCGTTGGGGGATGCATACAGGGGCGAGAACCAGATGCCGTCCACGCCCAGATGCTTCAGATAATCCAGACGGCTCAGCACACCCTTCAGATCACCGATGCCGTCGCCGTTGCCGTCGCAGAACGAACGGGGCCAGATCTGATAGAAGACCATATCCTTGTACCAGCGATTCTTTTCCATGGGAGTACCTCCAGATAAGATATTTTTATTGCGGGGGCGGACCCGTGTGTCCGTCTGGGCTCAGAGCCCGTAGATCGCGGAGTACTTCTCCGTCAGATAGTCAGCAAAATACTTGGGATCAAATTTGCCGCAGGCGTCCTCGAAGATGGCCGCGGGCTTCTTGAAATTGCCGAAGCGGTGGATGTGCTCCCGGAGCCATGCGGTGATGGCGGCGATGTCGCCCTTGGCGATGAAAGGGGCGATGGGGCCCAGCTCGGACTCGCAGACGTGCTTCATCTGGGCGCCGTAGGCGCTGCCGAGGGCGTAGGAGGGGAAGTAGCCGATGGCGCCGCCGGACCAGTGGCTGTCCTGCAGACATCCCAGCGTATCGCTGGGCACGTCCACGCCCAGATATTCCTTGTACAGCCGGTTCCACTCTGCGGGGACGTCCTTGACCTCCAGCGTGCCGCCGATGAGCTGCTTCTCCACCTCATAGCGCACCATCACGTGCATGGCGTAGGTCAGCTCGTCGGACTCGGTGCGCACGAGGGAGGGCTGGGCCTTGTTCACGGCCCGGTACAGATCCTCGGCGGTGACGCCCTGCAGCTGCCGGGGGAAAACCTCCTGCATCTTGGGGAAGATCAGCTCGATGAACTCCCGGCTTCTGCCGATGATGTTCTCATAGAAGCGGGACTGGCTCTCGTGGATGCTCATGCTGGCGCCGCCGGAGAGACAGGTGCCGTTGTAGCTTTCGTCCACGCCCAGCTCGTAGAGGGCATGGCCGCCCTCGTGGATGGTGGAGTACATGGCGAAGGTGGGGTTGTACTCGTGGTAATGGGTGGTGATGCGCACGTCGTGGCAATTGAAGCCGCAGGTAAAGGGGTGCTCACTCTCGGTGATGGTGCAGTAGTTGGGATCAAGGCCGATGACGTCCATCAGATACTTGGCAAAGGCCTTTTGTTCCTCGATGGGGAAGCTCTGCTCGAGGAAGCCGGTGTCGGGCTGGGGCTTCTCACCCACGGCACGGATCAGAGGCACGATGACCCTGCGCAGCTCGGCGAAGAAGCCGTCCAGCGTCTGCATGGACAGACCCTCCTCGTATTCGTTCAGCAGGGCGTCGTAGGGGGCCTTGTCGGGGTCGTAGTAGCCGGCAAATTTGCGGTTGAAGGCCACGATCTTCTCCAGCACAGGCGCAAAGGCAGCGAAATTGTTTTCGATCTTTGCCACGCGCCAGATGCCCTCGGCCTTGTTCAGCAGCACGTTGTAGGCGATGTACTCCTCCTGAGGGATCCGGACCAGCTGCTCGCAGCTCTTCTTCTGGATCTCCACCTGACGGCGGTGGTTGGCATCCAGCTCCTCCATATGCTCGGACAGATATGCGACCAGCTCCCGGGTGTCATCGGAGGCGGCGAGGTTGTAGACCACACCGCTGAGCACGGCCATGGTCTTGCCCCGGCCTTCGGCAGCGCCGAGGGGAGCGGCGGTGGAGGCATCCAGATTCAGCACGCCCATGGCATGGCTGTAGGCGGATACGGTGGCCTCGATCTCATCCAGCCGGGCAATGGCCTCGTTCAGATTGGTATAAGACATAGTTTATCTCCTTTTTCCTGTTTTTTGGTATTATAGCATAGTTTCCTGTACCCGTCAAATCGGGATTCAGGAACGGGAGCAGCTCTTGAAGCAGACACAGGATTATGGTAAAATACAATGCAGGGAACAGCGGAGCCGTTCCCTGCATGCATCATCCGCACGGAAAGGAGTCTCTATATGTCCAAACTCCCCTATGAATTTTACCACCGGCCATGTCTGGAGGTGGCCCGGGATCTGGTGGGCAAGGTGCTCGTTCACCGGGTGGACGGTACGGAGCATCGGCTGCGGATCACGGAGACGGAAGCCTACTGCGGCGAAGCGGACACCGCCTGTCACGCGCACAAGGGACGCACCAAGCGCACCGAGGTGATGTACGCCGACGCCGGCGCCGTCTATATTTACCTGTGCTACGGGATGCACTGGATGCTCAACATCGTCACCGGCGAGCCTGATCAGCCGGAAGCGGTGCTGATCCGCGCCTGCGAGGGCAAATCCAACGGCCCGGGCAAACTGACCAAGGCGCTGGGCATCACCGGCGGGCTGAACCGGAGCAGCATCCTTGGCGAGGAGCTATGGATCGAGGACGACGGTCTGCGGCCCCGGCTTCAGGCGCTGCCCCGGGTGGGCATCGGCTACGCCAGCGCAGAGGATCAGGCCCGGCTCTGGCGGTTCCGACTCCGATGAGTAATCCATCCGCACCAAAAGGCGACGCCCAATATCGGCAAAAAAGCCCACTTGCCCAACGGGTGCAGGTGCGGTATACTATAATCAGATCGATATGACCCAGTGAAAGGAGTTTGATCATAGTGAACAAAAAGACCTTTACCCCCGAGCAGCTTCGCTATCTGCAGCTTCTGTCCAAGCAGTATCCCACCGTGCAGGCGGCCTCCACGGAGATCATCCGGCTTCAGTCCATTCTGAATCTGCCCAAGGGCACCGAGCACTTCATGTCCGACATCCACGGCGAATACGACGCCTTTCTGCATATCCTCAATTCCTGCTCCGGCGAGGTCAAGGAGAAGCTGAAGGAGATCTTCGGCAACACCCTGTCCCAGCGGGACCGGAACGATTTGGCCACCCTGATCTACTACCCCAAGAGCAAGCTGGAGCTGGTGGCGGATTCCGAGGAGGATCTGGAGGAGTGGTACCGCATCACATTGCACCGGCTGGTGCAGGTCTGCCGCTTCGTCTCCATCAAGCACACCCGAAACCACGTCCGGAAACAGATGCCCTGCGGCTACGGCGAGATCCTCGACGAGCTGATCCACCTGCGGGACGAGGACGGCTCCAAGCGGCTCTACTTTGAGAATCTCATCAACACCATCATCTCCATCGGTCAGGCCGCCGACGTGATTCAGGCCATGTGCACCACCATCAAGACCCTGACCGTCGACCATCTGCACATCGTCGGCGATATCTTCGACCGGGGCCCCCGGGCCGATATCGTTATGGACAGCCTGATGGATGCCAAGAGCGTGGACATCCAGTGGGGCAACCACGACATTCTGTGGATGGGCGCCGCCTCCGGCTCCAGAACGCTGGTGGCAACCGTTCTGAGTAACTCCATCCGCTACAACAATCTCGACGTCATCGAGACGGGCTACGGCATTTCCCTGCGGCCCCTGTCCATTTTCGCCAATGAGGTCTACCGGGACTGCGACACCTCCTGCTTCGGCATCAAGACCACCAATTTCGAGTCCAAGCAGTACAGCGAGAAAGACAAGATCCTCGCCTCCCGGATGTACAAGGCCATCGCCATGATCCTCTTCAAGCTCGAGGGCGCCAAGGTGCTGCGCCGGCCCGAGTACGGCATGGAGGATCGAGCCCTGCTGCACCGGATCAACTACGAGAACAAGACCATCACCATCGGCGGTGTGGACTATCCCCTGATGGACTGCGACTTCCCCACGGTGGATCCCGAGAACCCCTACGAGCTGACCGCCGAGGAAAGCCACGTCATCAACCAGCTCACCGAGTCCTTCCGCTACTCCGAGAAGCTCCAGCGGCACACCCGGTTCCTGTACTCCAAGGGAAGTCTGTATAAGATCATCAACGGCAATCTGCTGCTCCACGGCTGCGTGCCTATGACCCCCGACGGCCGGCTGCTGAGCTTCACCATCTCCGGGCAGGAGCTCAAGGGCAAGGCCTTCATGGACTACGCCGACAAGACCGCCCGGCAGGCCTACTACCACAAGCGGGGCACCCCCGAGCGGGAATTCGGTATGGACTTCCTCTGGTGGCTCTGGGCGGGCCGGAACAGCCCCATCTTCGGCCGCGACCGGATGGCCACCTTTGAGCGGCGCTTCGTGGACAACGAGGTGGCGCAGGCGGAGCCCAAGAATCCCTACTACACCTACTATCAGGATCCTGAGGTCTGCGAAATGCTCCTGAAGGAGTTCGGCCTGTCCGGACCCCACTGCCACATCATCAACGGCCATGTGCCCGTCAAGGCCAAGAAGGGCGAGAGCCCCATCAAGGGTGGCGGCAAGCTCATCGTCATCGACGGCGGCTTCAGCAAGGCCTACCAGCCCACCTCCGGCATCGCGGGCTACACCCTGACCTTCGGCTCCCGCCACATGCGCATCGTGGCCCACCAGCCCTTTGCGGGCAAGCGCAACGCCCTGCAGTCCAATGCGGACATCGACAACGACTCCGACATCTTCGAGCGGATGGAAAAGCGCATCAAGGTGGCCGACACCGACGAGGGATACCGGCTTCAGGCCCGGGTGGACGAGCTGGTGGATCTGCTGGACGCCTACCGCGCCGGCGCCGTCACCGAGGATCACAGCGAATAAGGGATAGCCCACAGGCTTGCATGAATCCCTTCCCCCCGGGGGAAGGAATTTGGGGCGCTGCCGCGCCATTGTTTCCCTTTACTTGTCGATTTTAAGAAAACCTTAATCTTTCCATAAAGACTTCCTAAGATGGATTATGCTATCCTATTGCCATCGAAAAACGGAGGTTTTTGGAAATGAAACAGAGAAAGCACAGCGGAATTCTGCTGGTTATTTTGATCGCGATTCTGGCGTTGCGGCTGGTGACGCTGCAGCCGGAGTGGATCCGCGACGGAATGGATACGGATGCGGAAACGGCCATCGCAGCCTTCTGCGAAGCCCATGACCTCTCTCCTGCCGACTATCCCGGGGAACTGGTGGAGCTGCTGGAACGGAATCCGGAGACGGAGGAATTCGTGCTGCACTATCCGCTGGAAAAGGATCGGGCAGCCTCCGTGGATCTGAGCGGCTATGGTACGGAGGAGGTGCCCCTGTTTCTGCAGTGGGACCGGCAGTGGGGGTACATGGAATACGGCGGCAAGTGCGCCGCCCTCACCGCCTGCGGGCCCGTATCCTTAAGCATGGCGGCATACTACTTAACCGGCGACGGGGCATTTTCCCCCGACAAAATGATCGAATTTGCCGCCAGAAACGGCTACTACGCCAGCGGCAGCGGCTCAAAATGGACGCTCATCAGCGAGGGAGCCGAGAAGCTGGGCTTTGAGGCGGAGGAGCTGCCGCTGGTGAAATCCCGGATCCTGCGGAATCTGGAGGAGGGCTGGCCCGTCATCTGCGCCATGGGCCCGGGGGACTTCACCAGCTCTGGCCACTTCATCGTCCTCACCGGCGTGGAGGACGGACTGCTCCGGGTCAACGATCCCAACAGCATCGCCAATTCCGAAAAGCTGTGGAGCTTTGAGGACATCGAGGATCAGTTCCGGAATCTGTGGGTGATCAAGCCCTAGATCACACAGTCTTCTCACGGATGCAGGGGTACACCTATGTGTGCGCCCGGGCGGACACGCAGGTCCGCCCCTACGTTCGCTGACCGCAGCAAATCAAAAAAGCTCCGGCGAATTCGCAAATGGTACGAATTCGCCGGAGCTGATTTTATAGGTCGGATTTTTACCGCGGAACGGTCGATGCCCGTTCCCTACATTTGTTCCTTTTTGAACCGTTCCAGCCACACGAAAGCGTCTTCCAGCTGGGCGTTGACATTTTGGCAGACGATAACCGCCTGTGCCTCGTCGAATTTTTGGAAGCACTTGAAGCCCTTGGCGGGAACAAAGCTTTTCGCTTCCTTTTCGGGAACAGAAATGTATTCCGTTCCGAGGAAGATGCTGCTCCGGCTGTACAGATCCCAATAATGGAACCATCCATTATACATGCCCTTCAGGCGGTGGCGCTTGATCGTGTATTCCACCGTCAGGGTCTGTTCCGTTTTGCCGCCGCGGAGCTGATAGTTGGGATTCGCGCTGCCGGGGAAAATGGCGGAAACCTCCACGGTGAACGAGCCGCCCCATGAATTGGTCTGAAAGGAGATCAGATCGACTGTCACACCGGACTCCCGGCGGAAATGGGGATATTGGCCTGTGAATCCCCGCTCCCGCAGGTGGGAAACTACATGGGTGTTCAGAGCTGCGCGCATAATTTCCTTGTTGCTCATGGCGTTTCCTCCCCTTTGCGGGATCACTTATGATACAGCCGTCTCGTCTCGTATTTGGGCTCGAAGCTGACGCGGATGCCGAGGCGGCGCAGGAGCTTTTCGTCCTCGTCGCTGAGGATGACGGTGAAGTGGGCCTCGCTGCCGCGGAGGTTCTTCAGCTGCTCCTTGGCCTGCTGGGCCACGGGGTCGGTCAGGGCGGAGATGGTCAGGGCGAGGAGCACCTCGTCGGTGTGGAGCCGGGGGTTGCGGTGGCCCATGTAGCCGGTCTTCAGGTCGCAGATGGGCTCGAGGACGTGGCTGGCGATGAGGTGCTTGCCGTCATCGATGCCGGCCAAGGTCTTCAGGGCATTCAGGAGCATGGCGCTGGCGGCGCCGAGGGTGTCGGAGGTTCTGCCGGTGATGAGCCGTCCGTCTGGCAGGATCATGGCGCCGGCGGGGCCGTCCGTCTCCTCGGCACGCTTGAGGGAGGCGGCCACGGCAGGGAAAATCTCGGGGGTCACATCGGCCTGCTTCATGACCAGCTCCAGCGTGCGGATGGTCTCGGCGGCGTCCTTGCCCCGGATGCGGTCGACGCAGGCGGCGTAGTAGCGGCGCAGGATCTCCTTGCGGCTGGCCTCCCGGCAGACCTCGTCATCGATGATGCAGTTGCCCACCATGTTCACGCCCATGTCCGTGGGGGACTGGTAGGGGGAGGAGCCGTGGATGCGCTCGAAGGTGGCGTTGAGCACCGGGAAGATCTCCACATCCCGGTTGTAATTGACGGCCTTCTCGCCGTAGGCCTCCAGATGGAAGGGGTCGAGCATATTCACGTCGTTCAGGTCGGCGGTGGCGGCCTCGTAGGCCAGATTCACCGGATGCTTCAGGGGGATGTTCCACACGGGGAAGGTCTCGAACTTGGCGTAGCCTGCGGCGATGCCCCGCTTGTGCTCGTGGTAGAGCTGGCTCAGGCAGGTGGCCATCTTGCCGCTGCCGGGGCCCGGAGCCGTGACCACCACCAGAGGACGGGTCGTCTCAATGTACTCGTTGACGCCGAAGCCCTCGTCGGAGACGATGTGGGCCACGTCGTGGGGATAGCCCGCGATGGAATAGTGGCGGTAGCACTTGATGCCCAGCTGGGCCAGACGCTTGTGGAAGGCCTCAGCAGAGGGCTGACCGGCATAGCGGGTCAGCACCACGCTGCCCACGCAGAGCTCCAGCTCCCGGAAAATGTCGATGAGCCGCAGCACGTCCGCGTCATAGGTGATGCCGAGGTCGCCGCGGACCTTGTTGCGCTCGATGTCTGCAGCGTTGATGGCAATGACGATCTCCACGTCATCGCGCAGCTGCTGAAGCATCCGCATTTTGCTGTCCGGCTCAAAGCCGGGGAGTACCCGGGATGCATGATAGTCGTCAAAGAGCTTGCCGCCGAACTCCAGATACAGCTTACCGCCGAACTGGGCGATGCGCTTGCGGATCTGCTCGGACTGGGTGGTCAGGTATTTCTGATTGTCGAAACCGATCTTGGACATGTCCATCGTTCCCCCATCTTAAAAATCTTATGGACAGTATACCACAGTTTTCGCCCCTTGAAAAGCGGGGAGTGGCTTTTGGGGCGTAAAAAATCCGGGGCGATTTTTGGGAAAGACTGTGGAGCGTGACAGTTGACTTTGGCGGCGTATCCGTGTAAAATGTCGTTGTCCTGCCCGCCGATTTCGGCGGGCTTTTTGCTTTTCAGAGCCATTTTTCCTGCCGTGCGCCCAATGCCCGGGCCCTGCATTCCGGACAGGAAAAACCACAACAAAAAACCGCCGTGGTTTCCCACGGCGGTTTCCGGTTTGGTTTGGGTCAGATTACTTGGCAGCGCCGGCAACCTGAGCAGCGACCTCAGCAGCGAAGTCGTCGACCTTCTTCTCAATGCCCTCACCCTTGGTGTAGTGGATGGCGTTGACGAAGGTGATCTTGCCGCCCAGCTTCTTGGCAGCGTCGGCGATGTAGCCGGCCACGTCGCCCTTGAACAGGTCGGCGCGGACGAACTCCTGCTGCAGCAGGCAGATGTCCTTGTAGAAGGCAGCGATCTTGCCCTGAGCGATCTTCTCCTTGACCTGAGCGGGCTTGGAGGCCATCTTGGGATCGTTGTCCATCAGAGCGACCTGAACAGCCAGCTCCTTCTCGACGACCTCAGCGGGAACCAGGGACTTGTCCCAGTACTGAGCCTTCATAGCAGCGATCTGCATGGCAACGTTCTTGCCGACCTCGGTGGCGTCAATGCCGCCCTCGACGGCCAGATTGACCAGAACGCCGTGGGAGCCGCCGGCGTGGACGTAAGCCACGGAGGTGTTCTCAGCGAAACGGTCGAAACGGCGGATAACCATGTTCTCGCCGATGGACATGACCTTCTCCTGCATGATCTCGGTGACGGTCAGGTCGG
>JAFWAZ010000063.1 GCA_017507425.1 Oscillospiraceae bacterium
TCAACCAGCTGCGTATGAAGATCGGCGTCATGTACGGCAACCCCGAGACCACCACCGGCGGCAATGCCCTGAAGTTCTACTCCTCCGTCCGTCTGGATGTCCGCCGTGTGGAGTCCATCAAGGAGGGCGGCAACGTGGTCGGTAACAAGACCCGTGTCAAGGTCGTCAAGAACAAGGTGGCACCCCCCTTCCGGGAGGCCTTCTTCGATATCATGTACGGCGAGGGCATCGCCAAGTGGGGCGAGCTGGTGGATCTGGCTGTCCAGCTGGATATCGTCCAGAAGTCCGGCTCCTGGTTCAGTATGGGCGACGAGCGCATCGGTCAGGGCAAGGATTCCGTCAAGAATTTCCTGATGAACAACCCCGACATCGCCGAGCGCGTGGAGGCCGACGTCCGCGCCAACCTGTACAAGCTCATGGGAGGCCCCGCCCGTCCCGCCGCCAAGGCCGCCGACAAGGGCGTGGCGGTGAGCGCCGACGATTTCAACGATGAGGATTGATTCCGTTTCCCAGTCTCCGGACCGGGCCGGACGGTATCTGGTCAAGCTTTCCGACGGGAGCGCCATGAAGCTCTACCGCCAGACGGTGGAGGACTTCCGGCTGTATTCCGGTGTGGAAATTGAGGATCTGGACGCTGTCCGGGAACACAACAGCCGTTACTCCGCGAAAATGCGGGCGGTGCGGATCATCTCCGCATCCAGCGTATCCAAGCGGGATCTGGAAAACCGGCTCGTCCGCAAGGGCGAGAGCGAGGAACAGGCCAAGGAGGCTGTGCAGTGGCTGTCGGAGCTGCACCTGGTGGACGATCGCCAGACGGCACGGCAGACCGTGGACAGCTGCATCCGCAAGGGCTACGGCATCGCCAGAGCCAAGCAGGCCCTCTACGAAAAGCAGATCCCGAAAAACCTTTGGGAGGAAGCGCTGGAGGACTACCCTGATCAGACCGAGCGGATCGCTGACTTCCTGCGCAGTAAGCTGCGGGATCCTGATGACCCCAGAGAGGTCCGGCGGGCCATCGATGCAGCCCTCCGACGGGGCCACAGCTACGGTGATGTGAAACGGGCACTGGAAATGATCGGAACAGAATCTGAATTTGAAGAGGAATACTAAATGGCAAAAATTGGATTTATTTCCCTTGGCTGTGCCAAGAATCAGGTGGACTGCGAGCGGATGATGTACCGGGTGCAGGAGGCTGGCCACAGTGTGGAGGCCGAGCTGGTGGGCACCGACGTGGTGGTCATCAACACCTGCGGCTTCATCGATTCCGCGGCTTCCGAGGCCATCGACAACATTTTGCAGACCGCCCGGCTGAAGGAAGCCGGACTGGTTGGTAAGATCCTCGTGACCGGCTGCCTGAGCCAGCGGTATCAGGAGGAGATTCTGAAAGAGATGCCGGAAGTCGACGGCATCCTCGGCACCGGCTCCTACACGGAGATCGTTCCCGCCATCGAGGCCCTGCTGGAAGAAAAGCAGGTTATCGACTTCGGCGATATCGACGCTCCCGAGGAGGAGTGCGGCCGGATTTTGACCACCCCGGAGCACTACGCATATCTGAAGATCGCCGAGGGCTGCGACAACAAGTGCGCCTACTGCGTCATCCCCTCCCTCCGGGGCAAATTCCGCTCCCGGCCGCTGGACGACGTGCTCTATGAAGCAAGAGTCCTCGCCCATGAGGGCGTGAAAGAGATGATCGTGGTGGCGCAGGATACCAGCCGCTACGGCACCGACCTCGGTGACGGCAAGCGTCTGCTGCCCACGCTCTTGAAGGAACTGTGCGCCATCGAGGATCTGCACTGGGTGCGTCTGCACTACGTCTACCCCGACGAGATCGATGAGGAGCTCATCGATACCATCGCAAATGAGCCGAAAATCGTCAAGTATCTGGATATCCCCATCCAGCACTGCAACTCGGAGATCCTTGAGAAGATGAACCGCCGGGGCAACGGCGAATATCTGCGCTGGCTCCTGAAGCACCTCCGGGAAAAGATCCCCGGTCTGGTGCTGCGCTCTTCCATCATCACCGGTCTGCCCGGCGAGGGGGAGGAGGAATTCCGGGAGCTGTGCCAGTTCCTGAAGGACATGCGCATGGAGCGCGTGGGCGCGTTCCCGTTCTCTCCGCAGGAGGGCAGCGAGGCCGCCAAGATGGAGCATGTGGACTTCGAGGTGGCGGTGGAGCGCGCCCAGATCGTCGAGGAGCTCCAGTCGAGGATCATGGACGACTGGAACGATTCCATGGTGGGCTCCGAGCTAGAGGTTCTCGTGGATGGCTATGACGAGGAGCTGGGCCAGTTCTACGGCCGCAGCTATGCCGATTCCCCTGATGTGGACGGCAGAGTCTGGATCGCCTGCGATGAGCCCCTGCGCGAAGGCAATTTTGTGACGGTACATATTGACGGCAGCGCCGAAGGTGAGCTGACCGGTTACGTTTTGGAGGAATAAAAACATGACTACTGCAAGTAAGATCACCCTCGTCCGGGTGGCAATGATCCCGGCCTACATGGTCACCATGTATCTGTCCGGCGGACAGAGCGGCCTGTGGATGTTCGTTTCTCTGGCCCTGTTCATCGTGGCCAGCCTGACCGACTTCATCGACGGCTACATCGCCCGCAAGTATCAGCAGGTCAGCGATTTCGGTAAGTTCCTCGATCCGCTGGCGGATAAGCTGCTGACCATCGCCTGCATGTGCATGCTCTGCGAGTGGGGCATGATGCCCGCATGGGCCCTGATGATCGTGCTGACCCGTGAGTTCGCCGTCACCGGCCTGCGTCTGGTGGCCGTCCAGAACGGCACCGTCATCGCCGCCGGCTGGTCCGGCAAGGTCAAGACCGCCTCCACCATGGTGGGCCTGTGCTTCGTGATGGCATTCCCCACCGCAGTCTGGATGGTCAATGCTGTGGTGTGGATGATCGTCATTACCACCCTGTACTCCGGCATCGAGTACTTCGTCCAGAACTGGAAGTGTCTGGGACTAAGCAAATAATTGTATTTGTTTGAATGTAGGGAACGGCCTTAAGTGCCGTTCCCTTTCCGCATGATCCGTAGGGCACGCATTGTATGCGTGCCGGTATGCATGAAATGCATACCCTACGGGAACATTTCCGTTCTTCCATCATAGGATGACTTGACAAACCCATGTATTTGGTGATACAATCACTCTAGTTTCATATCGCGTTGAACGGAAAGAGTAATCCCATCAAAACCATCAGAGAGCTTGGGTCACCGGCTGAAAGCCCGGGCGGGGGACGGGGGATGAAAGTGCGTCCGGGAGCGAAGGGTAGTACCCCGCTGGCCACGTTACGGCCAAAGTGATAAAGAAGAGTGGAACCGCGATCTGTCGCCTCTTGTACTTACGGTAGTATAAGAGGCGTTTTTTATATCCCCGAAAGGAGGAATCTGTTTGCATCTTCGTGAAACCCTTGAGGCTTATCAGAAAAATGACCCGGCGGCGCGGTCGAAGCTGGAAGTGCTGCTGCTGTACAACGGCGTGCACGCCATCATTTGTTACCGCGTCAGCCATTGGCTCTGGGTGCATCGATGTTGTTTTCTGGCGAGATTTCTGAGCCAGTTTGCCAAATGGCTCACGGGCGTGGAGATCCATCCCGCCGCGACCATCGGCAGAAGATTGGTCATCGACCACGGAACCGGCATCGTCATCGGTGCCACCACCGAGATCGGCGACGACTGCCTGATCTATCAGGGCGTGACCTTGGGCGGCACCGGCGTCATGCAGGGCAAGCGACACCCCACACTGGGCAACAATGTCATGGTGGGCTCCGGTGCGAAAGTCCTTGGCCCCATCAAAATCGGCGACAACGCCCGGGTGGCCGCCAATTCCGTGGTGCTCCGGGAGGTTCCCGAAAATTCCACCGTGGTCGGCATCCCCGGCCGCGTGGTCCGAATCAACGGCGAAAAGACCGACCACATCCACACCCCCGACCCCATTGCCGCAGAGCTGACCGCTCTGCGTGAGAGAATCGAAACACTGGAAAAACTACTGGAGGAGAAAAACCATGTATCTGTATAATTCCCTGTCCCGCAAGAAGGAAAAGTTCGTTCCCAATGACCCCAGCCTCGTCAAGATGTACACCTGCGGCCCCACGGTCTACCACTATGCCCACATCGGCAACCTGCGCACCTACATCATGGAGGATGTGCTGGAGAAGGCCCTGCGCTATGAGGGCTACAACGTCAAGCGCGTCATGAACATCACCGACGTGGGCCATCTGGCCTCCGACGCCGACACCGGCGAGGATAAGATGGTCAAGGGCGCCAAGCGGGAGAACAAGACCGTCATGGACATCGCCCGCTACTACACCGAGGCTTTTCAGGCCGACTGCCGGAAGCTGAACATCAAGTGGCCCGACATTGTCGAGCCTGCCACCAACTGCGTCGACGAGTATATCGAGATGGTCAGCAAGCTGCTGGACACCGGCAAGGCCTACTTTGTGGGCGGCAATGTCTATTTCGACACCTCCACGCTGGAGAAGTACTACGTCTTCAACGACCACGACGAGGAGGATCTGGCCACCGGCGTCCGCGAGGGCGTGGAGGAGGACTCCAACAAGCGCAACAAGAATGACTTCGTCCTCTGGTTCACCAAGTCCAAGTTCGAGGATCAGGCTCTGAAGTGGGATTCCCCCTGGGGCGTGGGCTACCCCGGCTGGCACATTGAGTGCTCCTGCATCTCCATGAAGCATCTGGGCGAGGATCTGGACATCCACTGCGGCGGCATCGACAATGCCTTCCCCCACCACACCAATGAGATCGCCCAGTCCGAGAGCTATCTGGGCCACAAGTGGTGCAACTACTGGTTCCACGTCCGCCACCTGAACTCCGACACCGGCAAGATGAGTAAGTCCAAGGGCGAGTTCCTGACGGTCTCCCTGCTGGAGAGCAAGGGCTATGACCCCATGGCCTACCGCCTGTTCTGCCTCCAGAGCCACTACCGCCGCAACCTTGTCTTCTCTTGGGAGAATCTGGACAACGCCTCCGCGGCCTACGAGAAGCTGATCGCCAAGATCGCCACCCTGAAAAAAGAGGGCGAGATCGAGCCCATGATGTTCACCAATCTCAAGCAGCGCTTCGCCAAGGCGCTGGAGGGCGACCTGAACACTTCCGTGGCCGTCACCGCCGTCTACGATGTCCTCAAGGCCAAGACCACCGATGCCACCAAGTTGGCCCTGATCGCCGACTTCGACAAGGTGCTGTGCCTGAACCTGATCGAGGCCGCCCAGACCCTCCGGAAGAAGCAGGCCGAGGAGGAGGCCGCCAATGCCGATCCCGAGATCGACGCTCTGGTCGCCGAGCGCACCGCCGCCAAGAAGGCCAAGAACTGGGCCGAGGCCGACCGGATCCGTGACCTGCTGAAGGAGCGGGGCATCGAGATCATCGATACGCCTCAGGGCGCCAAGTGGAGAAAGGTATGAAATTACTGATCCTTGATGGCAATTCCGTCATCAACCGGGCCTACTACGGCGTCAAGCCCCTGACCACCCGGGACGGCCTGTTCACCCA
>JAFWAZ010000064.1 GCA_017507425.1 Oscillospiraceae bacterium
CGTCCCCGGCTTCAACGAACACACCTGATTTGGAGGCAGACCCATGGATTCCCGTAAAATCGTTTTTCAGGAGACCTCCGTCATTGCCATTGGTGAGGCCATCTGCGTTCCGCTGATGGTCCTGGCCTTTTTTCTGTGCGGTGCCTTTGACCGCACGGTGGTATTTGGCGGCATCGCCGGTGCGCTGATCGCAACGGCCAACTTCTTCTTCATGGCAATGAGCACCTCCCTGGCGGCAGACAAGGCGCTGGCGGAGGATGTCAAGGGTGGTCAGGCCACCATGCAGTTCTCGTATATTTTCCGGCTGATTTTCATGTTCGGTGCGCTGGCCGTCTGCGCCAAGAGTGGCATGATGAATCTGCTGGCTTTGGTGATCCCCGTACTTCTGGTACGTCCGATTATTATGTTTGCGGAGTTCTTCCGCAAGAAAGGCGGTAAATAACCATGAATATGAGCGTTGACGGTGCATTTATCTACTTTGAGATCCCCATTTTCGGCGGCATCCCCATCACCCAGACCACTGTCTCGTCCCTGCTCGTCACCATCTTCCTCTGCGCAGCCTCGGTGATCCTGGGCCGGAACCTGAAAAAGCGCCCCGACGGCGTCCAGGTCATGGTGGAAAAGGGCGTGCTGATGCTCCAGAACATGGTCGTCGAATCCATGGGCGCACACAATGTCCACTGGACCCCCTTCATCGGCACCATTTTCCTCAGCTCCATCTGCGGCTCCTTCATCGGTCTGACGGGCTTCCTGCGCTCTTCCACCGCCGATATCAGCTGTACCATGGTCTGGGCCATTATGGTCAGCGTCATCATCTGGTATAATAGTATCAAGAACAACGGCTTTGTCGGCTGGCTGAAGGGCTTCACCGAGCCCATCGTGGTTATGACTCCCATGAACCTCGTCAGTGAGATCGCCCAGCCCGTTTCCATGGGCTTCCGTCACTTCGGCAATGTGGCCGGCGGCGGCGTCATCACCACCCTGATCTACACCTCCCTGAGTCTGGCCTCCGCAGCCGTGATGAATCTGATCACCGCCAGCGGCTGGGCCGTCAGCGCCGTGCTGATCGCCGCCGGTTCCGCTCTGCTGGTGCTCTGGAAAAAGAACGGCAAGCTGGTGGCTGCGATCTTTGGCGGCATCTGCGCCGTTCTGGGCATCTTCGGCCTGCTGGAGGTCACCGGCCTGCTGACCGGCGTGCCCATCCTGTCCTACGGCATCCCCGCCGTTCTTTCCTGCTACTTTGACTTGTTCTCCGGCTTCGTCCAGGCCTATGTCTTCACCCTGCTGACCATGGTCTACATCGCCGGCTCCCTGCCCGAGCCCGAGGCTGAGGTCAAGGCAGCGGAATGATCCCCTTCCCTTTTGTCAACCATAAAAATTAAAATAAACATTTTTTAGGAGGATTTTTTATGGAATTAGCATCTGCAATCGCAATCGCCGGTAAGGCTATCGGCGCAGGTCTGTGCATGGGCATCGGCGCCATCGGCCCCGGTGTCGGCGAAGGTACCGCCGTCGCCCACGCTCTGGACGGTATGGCCCGTCAGCCCGAGGCTGTCGGCACCCTGCGCTCCACCATGATCATGGGCTGTGCCATCGCTGAGACCACCGGCATCTACGCTCTGATCATCTCCTTCCTGATCCTGTTCCTGCTGTGATCCCTTCCTGAAGGAACCAACAGAAAGGAGCAACGCAAGTGTTTGAATCATTTCTGGGCGTAAACCCCTGGACTGCACTGTTTGTGCTGCTCAACACCCTCACCATCTTCTTCGTGGCAAAGAAATTTCTGTTTGTCCCCGTGATGAACATCATTGCGGAGCGTCAGAAGGAAATTGACGATCTGTACTCCGACGCCGGCGCTGCCCGGGACAAGGCCCAGGCATTGCAGGCCGAGTACACTGCCAAGCTTTCCAACGCACAGTCCGAGAGCGACCGCATCATCAAGGATGCCGTGGTCCGTGCCCAGCGCCGGGAGGAGGACATCCTCCGCCAGGCCAGTGCCGAGGCCCAGGCCATCGTGGATAAGGCCGTTGCCGACGCCGCCCTGGAGAAGAAGAAGGCCATCAACGATGCCAAGGACGAGATCTCCGGCATCTCCATGGCCATCGCCGAGAAGGTGGTGGAGCGGCAGCTCACCGCTGCCGACCAGCACAAGCTGATCGACCAGTTCATCAACGACTTGGGTGATGCATTATGACAGAAGCTGCCACCACTTACGGCCAGGCGATGTATGACCTGGCCAGGGAGGAGAACCTCTCCAAGCAGCTGCTGGACGAGCTGACCGCTCTGAGCGGGAGCTTCGAGGAGGAGCCCGAGTTCATCCGGCTCCTCTCCTCCCCCAATATCCCCAAGGAAGAGCGTGTCCGCATCCTGGACGACAGCTTCCGGGGCAAGCTGCACCCCTACGTGCTGAATTTCCTGAAGGTCCTGACCGAAAAGGGTTATATGAAGCACTTTACCGGCTGCTGCCGGGTCTACCGTCAGCAGTACAATCTGGACCACGGCATCGTGCCGGTGACTGCGTACACCGCCGTGCCTCTGTCCGACGAGCTGCGCCGGAAGCTCACCGCAAAGCTCTCCACCGTGACCGGCAAGACCATCGAGCTTGATTGCCGGATCGATCCGGAAACCTTGGGCGGTGTTCGGCTGGACTTTGACGGCAAGCAGGTGGACGGCACCGTCCGCCGCCGTCTGGAGGACATCCGCGGACTTCTGAAAAACACCGTACTCTGATGAGAAAGCAGGGACACTATGGAATTAAGACCCGAAGAGATCACAAAAATCATTCGCAGTCAGATCAAGAACTACGAGAACAAGCTCCAGTCCAGCGAGACCGGCGTCGTCATCGTCGCCGGTGAC
>JAFWAZ010000065.1 GCA_017507425.1 Oscillospiraceae bacterium
CCGCCGGCACCGCCATCCGCGAGTCCATGGAGATCCTGTCCCATGTGAAGGATACCAAGGTCATCGCCACCTTCATCATGGTCGACCGCAAGGAGAAGGGCCAGACCGAGAAGGGCGCCATGCAGGAGATCGAGGAGCAGTTCGGCTTCCCCGTCTACTCCGTTGTCGATGTCTACGACATCATCGAGTATCTGGAGGAGGATCCCGCCAACGAGGAGAACGTCACCCGGATCAAGAACTATCTGGCCGTGAACGGAGCGAAGTGATATGATCAACAAGTACGGTATCCCCAGTCTGCTGAGCATTCTGGATCTGAGCGTCAAGGAGATCGATGAGCTGGTCTCCACCGCCGAGCACATCATCGCCCATCCCAAGTCCTACGCCGAGCGCTGCAAGGGCAAGAAGCTGGCTACCCTCTTCTTCGAGCCCTCCACCCGCACCCGTTTGAGCTTTGAGGCCGCCATGTATGAGCTGGGCGGCAACGTCATCGGCTTCTCTGAGGCCAATTCCTCCTCCGCCGCCAAGGGCGAGAGCGTGGCCGACACCGCCAAGACCATCTCCTGCTACGCCGATATCATCGCCATGCGCCATCCCAAGGAGGGCGCTCCCATGGTGGCAGCCATGAACGCCACCATCCCCGTCATCAACGCCGGCGACGGCGGCCACAACCATCCCACCCAGACTCTGGCCGACCTGCTGACCATCAAGCTGGAGAAGGGCCGCTTTGAGAACCTGACCATCGGCGTCTGCGGCGACCTGAAGTTCGGCCGCACCGTCCACTCCCTGATCGACGCCATGAGCCGCTATGAGGGCGTCAAGTTCGTCCTGATCTCCCCCGAGGAGCTGAAGGTGCCCGATTACGTCAAGGAGGCTATGGACAAGGAGAACATCCCCTACGTGGAGACCACCGATCTGGAGGGTGCCATGCCTTCCCTCGACATCCTCTACATGACGAGAGTTCAGCGGGAGCGCTTCTTCAACGAGGAGGACTACCTGCGTCTGAAGGACAGCTACATCCTGACCGTGGAAAAGCTGGAGAACGCCAAGCAGAACCTCAGCATTCTCCATCCCCTGCCCCGGGTCAACGAGATCTCCGTGGCTGTGGACGACGATCCCCGCGCCTGCTACTTCAAGCAGGTGCTCAACGGCAAGTATATGCGCATGGCGCTGATCCTGAAGCTTCTGGGGGTGTAATGTATGAATATTGATTCCATCGTCAACGGCATTGTCATCGACCACATCACCGCAGGCCGCGGCAAGGAGATCTACAACCTCCTGCATCTGAGCAATCTCGACTGCATGGTGGCCCTGATCACCAATGCCTCCTCCGTGAAGATGGGCCGCAAGGACATCATCAAGATCGACGCAGCCATCGAGCTGGACACCGACGCACTGGGCTACGTGGATCCCGGCGTCACCGTTTCCATCATCGCAGACGGCAAGACCGTTGAGAAGAAGAAGCTGGATCTGCCCGAGGAACTGGAGGGTGTTCTGCACTGCCGCAATCCCCGCTGCATCACCTCCACCGAGCAGGAGCTGGCCCCCATCTTCAAGCTCACCGACCGCACCAAGCGGGAGTACCGCTGCATCTACTGCGAGAGCAAATTTTAATTTTCGAAAAATCCGCCGGAAATCCGGCGGATTTTTCTTTACCCGGCCGCCAAATTGTGGTACTATATATGGACAACTTACCCATACATGGAGGCGTCCATATGAACATTCTTACCAAATCAGATCGGCGAACATCACTGTGGCTGGCCTTCGGCATCCCGGTGGGGCTGATGCTGATTGTCATGCTGGTCTCCGGCTCCGAGCCCTTTTTCGGAAACGTCAGCATGCTCTATTCCGATATGTACCACCAGTATTTCCCCTTCTGGGTGGAGTTCGGCCGGGCCATCCGCTCCGGCGACGGGCTGCTGTGGAACTGGGCCGCAGGCATGGGAATGGATTATCTGTCCCTGATCTCCTACTATCTGGCGTCCCCCCTGAACCTGATTTCCGTCATTGTCCCGGCGGGCTGGGAGCTGGAGGTCTATTCTCTGCTGATGCCCGTAAAACTGGGCCTTGCGTCCCTCTTCTTCGCCATCTTCCTCAACAAGATCTTTGACAAAGAGGACATTTCCATCGCGCTCTTCGGCTCCATGTACGCCCTGTGCGGCTGGGCGCTGGCGTACCAGTGGAACGTCATGTGGCTCGATACCTTCGCCCTGCTGCCCCTGACGGTGCTGGGCATGGTGTGGCTGCTGCGGGACAAAAAGCCCCTGCTTTACACCCTGACCCTGTTCCTGTCCATTTTCTCCAACTACTACATCGGCTTTTTCGTCTGCATTTTCATCCTGCTGCTGTTCTTCTGCTACGAGATCAGCCGCTGGCGGGGCTTCAAGCGCCTGTGTGCGGATTTTTTCCGGATCGGCTGGTTCACGGTGATCGCCATCGGCATGACCTGCATGCTCGAGCTTCCGGCGCTGGCCGGTCTGCAGAACACCCAGTCAAGCGTCAACGCCTTCCCCGAGGGCTTCAAGCTGAACATCGCCGATGAAAACACATGGATGGGCCTTCTCGACGCCATGCGGCAGGTGGCCGGCAATACCATGGGCGGCCTGACCCCCAGCTTCAAGGAGGGTCTGCCGAACCTCTACAGCGGCGTAGGCAGCATCATTCTGGCGGTGCTGTTCCTGACCGGCAAGGATGTGAAATGGCGGGATAAATTCTTCTCCCTCGCCCTGCTGGTGTTCTTCACGGTGAGCTTCATCGTCCGGCAGCTGGACTACATCTGGCACGGCTTCCACTTCACCAACATGATCCCCTACCGCTTCAGCTTCCTGTTCAGCTTTGTGGTGCTCTACATGGCCTACAAGGCTTGGACGATCCGGGACAGCTTCCGGCTGTGGCAGCTGATCCTCGCCGGCGCTGCCGCGCTGGGACTGATTGCCTGCTCCGAGAGCCGTACGGAGCCTGTATTCCTTGCCTACTCCCTTGGCTTCTCCGCGGTGTATCTGATCGCACTGGGCTACCAGCTCCCCGGCAAGCTCAGCGAGGATGCCGATGAGGAGGCGGTTCTGGCCCATGCCGAGGAGACCGAGCACCGCCGGGCCTTTGCATCGTGCTGTCTTGCCATCGTGTTCGCATTGGAGCTGTGCATGAACGTGCTGAACTTCGGCATCCGCTTCTCCTATACCTACAACACCAACTATCCCAAGGGCACCGAGGACACCGTAAAGGTCATGGAATTCCTGAATGAACGGGAGTATGACACCCTCTTCTACCGCACGGAGACCACCCACTCCCAGACCCTCAACGACGGCGCCCTGAACGGCTACAAGGGCATCTCCACTTTCACCAGCTCCGCCAACGTCCGCGTCACCGAGTTCATGAAGGCCATGGGCTACGGCGCCAAAAACACCTACAACCGCTACTGCTTCGAGGAGAGCAGCCCTGTGGCCAACCTATTCCTCGGCATCAAGTACATGCTCGAGCGGGACGACGATGTGGAGCCCAACCGCTACTTTGACACGGTCTTCTCCTCCGGCGACGTCTATCTGCTGGAAAACAATGCCTACCTGCCCCTCGGCTTTATGACGGAGCCGGAGCTTGCGGAGCTGCGCTTCTCCGGCCGGGAGCATTTCGACCTGCAGAATTCCGTTTTCAGCGCCGCCACGGGCCTTTACAGCGACGTTTGGAGCAGGATCGATGCAGAAGTCACCGGCGAAAATGTGACCATAACCTCCGCCAGCGGCCCCACAGCCAAATATGAGGATGCCCAGTCCGACGCTTCTGTCACCTTTTCCTTCACCGCCGACCGGGACGGCTTCCTGTGCCTCGACTTCGATGTCACCGACCGCAATTCCTACACCGTCCATTGCAACGGCGAGAAGCTCTACTCCGAAACCCTCTCCCTGACCCAGATGATCGCCGCCTGCGATGTGACCGTCGGCGATGTGATCGATGTCAAGCTCACCTGCAAACCCGACGAGGAGGGCCGCATGACTGTCCGGGCGGCGATCCTCAACGACGAGCTCTTCCGTCAGGGCGTGGAGCGGCTCCGGGAGAGCACATGGGAGCTGACCGCATTCGAATCCACCCGGATCACCGGCACCGTAAACTGCGCCCGGGACGGCCTGCTGTACACATCCATCCCGCAGGACGGCGGCTGGCGCGTCTATGTGGACGGCACAGAAGCAGAGCCCATCCTTGTGGGCGAAGTGATGACAGCGGTGTCCCTGACCGCCGGCGAACACACCGTCGAATATGTCTACCGCAACGACGCCTTCGCGCTGGGCTGGAAGATCTCCGTGATTTCCCTCCTGCTCCTCGGCGCTACCCTCCCCCTCTATTATGTACGCCGCAAAAAGGGAAAATTCGAGAAATAACGAAAAATGCCCCGGTTCCCAAGGGAACCGGGGCACAGACTGTAGAAAAGCCTCGCAGAGTTTGCCGCGTCAGCGGCAAAGTAAATCAAAATCATTTTCTGTCGGGGCGTGTACCTGACAGAAAATACTTCTCAGGCTGCAAGTGTGCGAGTTGTGCGCCCTTGGCGCACAGGGAGTGCGCGCAGCAGACTGCAAAAAACTGTCGGAAAAGGCCGGAGGCCTTTTTCGACAAGCTATGCCCCGGTTCCCAAAGGAACCGGGGCATTTTTTTGCTTAATACTCGTAGTCAGCGGCGTAGCGCTTATCAAGAAAATGGAAGAACTTCTCCTTGGCCTCCAGGTGCAGAGGATGGACGGCGTAGGCGGCCAGTGCCTCCCGGCTCTCGAACTCGGAGTAGAGCGCATAATCCATGCCGCCCTGATAGGCCTGATTGATCTCCATCCAGTTCAGACCCTCGATCTTGCCCACCAGAGGCTCAAGGGCATCAGCCACGATCCGGACAGCTTCTTCCTTGTTGACGCCTTCCTTGAAAGTGTACAGTACAATGTGCTTGACCATATTCTTTTTCTCCTATCAACCAAAATACCGGAGCCGGAAACCGGCCCCGGTACGTGGGAACTAAATTACTCGGCGTCAGCCTCGGCCTCCAGCAGAGCGCGGATGGACAGGGAGATGCGCTTGTTCTCGGCGTCAACATCGGTGATCTTGACCTTGACGTCCTGACCCTCGGACAGAACATCCTCGGGCTTGTTGATGCGCTTCTCGGCGATCTGGCTGATGTGGATCAGGCCGTCAACGCCGGGCAGGATCTCGGCGAAAGCGCCGAAGGTCATCAGCTTCACGACCTTGGCATCGACGACGTCGCCGATGGCATAGTTGGTCATGAACTGGTTCCAGGGATTCATCTCAGCGGTCTTGTAGCCCAGAGAGATCTTGTGCTTGACGGGGTCGAAGGAGATGACGTAAACGTCGATCTCGTCGCCCACCTTGAC
>JAFWAZ010000066.1 GCA_017507425.1 Oscillospiraceae bacterium
CGAGGCTGAGGTTTCCTTCGCCGACGTGAAGGACGGCCAGTTCTACACCACTGCAGTTGCTTGGGCTGTTGAGAACGACATCACCAACGGCATCTCCACCACCGCCTTCGGCGTGGACAACATCTGCAACCGCGCACAGGTCGTCACCTTCCTGTACCGCACCTACAACAAGTAATTCCTAACCCCAGCACGGGCGGCCGCAAGGCCGCCCGTTTTCAGGTTGTCAAAAAATATCCGTATAGGCGACCATTGGTCGCCCGTGACTTTCGTGTATGCGTAATTCATCGCCCAAAGGCAAAACACAGGTATTCTCCTTCGAAAAATATGAGAATCATAACCACTAGTAAACCAGTGGTTTGCTCAGCCCCTAAAAGGGGTATCGAAAATTACCATCGCATCAATCGCACCGCAACTGGTGAACCAGTCACATACGCTTAACGATTCTGCTTTGGTAAATCGCTAATTTTTCATTATTTCCTATATAGAACCTCCTGTTATCGACAGTGATGCGGTCGCCAAACCATCTCTATCGTTTCAGGAGGTTTTTATGCCAAGGCTTTTACCCACCTCTGGCAGAACCATGGGTTTATATTAAGCCTGAAGGCATTCAACGAGAAGCCCGCCCCGGTGCGCATACACCGAGGCGGGCTGTGCCATACGGGGATATCGGCGGTTATGTTTCAAGCGGAGTCTGTGAACCGTCGAGAAGTTGTTGTAAATTCTCAACACGCTTGCTCAAATATGTCATCTTTTTATCCAAAGAATATTCCTTAAATCGTTCTTTGCACCATTTGAACTGAGCGTCAAAATCCTTTTCGTCGACATTGTCTGTCTTCCATTCGGGAGTGCTTTTTTCTTCTTCTACAGTTTCATATTTCCCAATATCCTGTCCGTAAAATGCCTCAGCTGCCAATTCCAGCTGGATCTCCGACCAGATATAGAATTCCGCCTGGAAGGGTGTCAGGGATTTCTTTGTTTTCTCGTCCGTATATGTATGGTTGGAGGCAAAGAAATTTCTGATCCAACGGACATATTCATCATATCCATAAAACGACGTTGTCTTATCAGGAATCAAGCTCCAATTTGAAACTTTTCCCTTCATAAACTGTGGCGGCAGCCATCCCGCTGTCAGCTTTGTCAACTCTTCTCGCCACAGTCTTTTGGCCTCGTTGACCTTCATCGTGCGCTGTCGCTGATCATACAATAATAGGAGTTCATCGAGTTTCGTACGTTTGCCTTCCCAATCCTTTATGACCCAAAGAAGTTTTTGTTCCGTCTTTATGTCTTCTTCAGAAACAGAATCGGGCTGTCTATATTTGCGGAACCGTTCCGGTGCTGACCATGACTGTAACTGTGATGCCAAATATCTCCGTTCTTTCTCCCTTGGATTGAGTATATTGCGTTGGACCCACTCCAATGTAAAGGAGTCCAGCGCAATGTGGCAGTAGACGAAATACTTTTCATACTTTTCCGACCCCGGCAGGCAGTACAGTTCTTTCATGGTCATGTTGACGATTTTCTGTGCCTTACCATATTGTACTGGATTCCGGTCCTTGTCATTATAGTAATACTTCCGGAGAATGCCCAACACAACATCACAGGTATTTGCATGCCACTCGTCGAAGATTTCCTCGGTAATCTGATTCCGTGGAATGAACCATTTGTCCAATTCCTTCAGCAGCGGATCAACGACATCCTCGCTGAATTTTCCTTTCACACCGGTAGGAGTTAGAGTCCGTGCCATGAGGTCAACTACTGCACGCTCAATCGCCGCTTTCTTACCGGACTGATCGAATTCTAATTGGATAATCCTCTGAACCTCTTTGCCATCTATGTCGGTATCCTTGACTCTCTGTGTTCCATCCCAGAAGCGTTTGGTGATCTCAAAATGCTCTGCACTGTATTTCATAAATGCTCTCCTATCTCTATTTGCACACCCGCACCAGCTCTTTCCACACCTTGACCATGGCGTAGGTGTCCAGCTTGCAGTATTCCAGCAGATTCTTTCTCGCGATTGCCTGCTCCTCCCGGGGCAGGTCTTTGATTTTGGGGAACAGCTCCATGGCCTCGCCGCCGTTGTGAACACCCTCTAAGTTGTGATAGTCCAGTGCAGGGTCATCCGGGAAGATGGCCGGCAGGACGCTCTTGATGGAGAAGCTGCCGCCCATGGCACGGTTGTAGTAGTAACCGGACTGGAACGGTGTCAGCAGATCCTGAATGTTGCTGCGGATATTCAGCAGGTGGGGTGCAAGATCCGGGAACAGCGCAGCCAATTCCTTGATCCGGCCGCACTCAAAGCCACGGTTGTAGGCCGTGACGCAGGTGTGCATGGGAATATCCCGGCACAGACTTTCCGCAATGGCCCGCCGGGGGTCTATCCCGGACTCCGCCAGAAATTCTTTGTGCTTCACTTCCCCACCCGGCTCCTCGATGTAGTGGAGCGAATACTGGAAAGGGATCTGCTGATAAGGCTTCGTTCCCGGAAACTGGGGGATGACCAACTGCATGGTTTCAAAATCCAGAAAGTAAATGGGATAGGACAGGGTGTTCAGAAAATCCCGAATGCCCCCTTGTCAATGAATGTACCGCAGTCAGACAGCCGAAACTGGATCTGCCGCAGCTGCTTGTCGCTGAGGCTGGGCACCGCCAAGGCGTCCGCGTAAGAAATGATGCCCCTGCGGTAGAAATCAAATTTCTTTTTTCTGGGCAGGCGATACAGGTCAAATACGGAGTGTTCCGGCAGATGCCGGGCACAGTAACCCCAGAACGGGCAATGGTAGGGTTCTTCGCAGCGCTCTGCGATATCGAGAGTTGGCTCCTCTTTTCGGGCAAGAATTTCCCCGGCATGCTTGATTTTTCCGGGGACAAGCGGCGATTCCAGTGTGACCCAGTCGGACATATCGACGATCTTAAAGAGCTGCTGAATATCCAGTTCCTCGCCCCGGACATAGTCGGAATTGATGCACACAAGATAGGTGCTGGTGACCGAGATACCGCAGTGCTCCAGCACATACTTCTGGTAGGCAATATCGACGCCGTAGATCTCCGCTTCGTGGGTGGCGCTTTTCACTTCGTAAATGGCATAGCCGCCATTTTCCCTGCGCAGAATATCCACCGCGCAGTAATTGCCCTCATAGGAAAAAGCGGCCTCGCAGATCACCGGGTGATTTTCCGAAACCAACTGCCGGGTGCGGGCGATCATTCGGGAAAGATCCAGTCTGCCGTCCTCCTTGCGGGCGGTAACTTCCGTGAATTCGCCGAACAGCCCTCTGGCCAGATCGCCTACCTCGTTGCCGGCTTCCATCCGGGCATCCAGAGCAGCGTTGTCTTCGGATAACTCCGGCCTGTAGGCCTGCAGCCACAGCCGCTTGGGGCATTGGCTGAACGCACAGTATTTGGATTTGGAAAGCATAATAGCCCACCTTTCTCTCTTTTCGTTACTTGCCGATATAGCAGCCGTCGTCACATTTTTGGATGTTGTTATGAAATATCTCCAGCAGCACCAGATGCCGAGCGACTGTCTACGGTCTATCTTTGCGCCGTATTGCTTCCCGGGCCTCGGACTGCGAGGAAAATACTGCGGTTTGCTCCCTGCCGCCGGGAATCAGCTGCCATTTGCAAATTCATTTCGTTTTCATGTCAAATCTCCCTGTTTTTTGTCATTGTAGCATACTTCTGATGTTTATTCAAATTATTTCGGGCTGTAACATCTGACGCAGCAGATGATTCTGTCTCTATTGCAGCAATCTCCCCTGTCCCAAAAATGGAACAGCCGGAAGTAATCCCGCCGAATGCGGTCACCCCTGCGTTTTTCAAAAAAGTAGCAGAAAAGGCCGGAGCCCTTTTCCGCCAAATTAAGGAGCCGCCCTTGCGGGCGGCTCCGGAGATGTTGCTTATGCGAAAGTCTTGTCGAAACGCTGGAAGATGGTTGCAGCCTGAGCGCGGTTGGTCAGGTTCATGGGTGCCAGAGTATCACTGGTCACGCCGGAAACGATGCCATGGGTGACAGCCCACTTCCAGGGCTCCACGGCGAAGCCGAGGATCCGGCTCTCGTCGCGGTAGCCGCTCAGGTCAGCGGTTGCGGAGAGGTCGTAGCCCTTAAGCTTGGCATAGCGGTACATGAAGGTGACCAGTTCCGTGCGGGTCAGCTGACCGCCGGGATTGAAGGTGGAGGCGGTTGCACCGGTGGTGATGCCTGTCTCCAAAGCCCAGTAGGCAGCCTCAGTGTAGAACTGACCGGCGGGCACGTCGGTGAAGACGCCGGTGTTGGTGACGGCGGGGCTGCCCTCCATACGGTACAGGACAGTGACGAACTGGGCGCGGTTCATGGTTGCGCCGGGGCCGAAGTGGGTGGTGTCCATACCGTTCATGTAGCCCTTTTCGACCACATAGTCCACGGCCTCATGCCACCAGTCGCCCTCATTCACATCCACGAAATGCTCGCTGGGGCACTTATGGCCCAGAGCCAGCTCCAGACGCTCGTCATAGCCGCAGCCCTCGTCGCCCAGACCGCCGGTAACAATGGACACGGTGGTACTTCCCTCGCCGATGGCCCGGAAGGTCAGGCGGGCGACGGTCTTCGTATCCGCGATCTCCTCCGCTTCGGCCAGAGACAGCCGGATCTCACCGTCCTCGGCCTTCCAGCCGAAGGCTGTGGTGCGTCCGCTGACATCTACCAGCTCCAGCTTGTCGGTGTCGAAGGAAACAGTCATATCCGCGTTGGTTCCGGCATAGAGCAGGGTCACATCCACATAGACCAGACCGTCCTTGACGTCGGTATTGGACATGGGAGCGACTGCGTTGTTCAGGGTACCCTCGGCCTTCTCGGCCCGGATGCCCTTCAGCTCGGCCTGGGGCTCTGCGGGGGTGGGCTGGGCCAGGGTCTGGATCTCCTGTGCGCCCAGGATGATGTCGATGTGGTTCTCGAAGCCATCGAGCTCCATCAGGCCCGCCACGGGCCAGACGCCGGTGGCGAAGGTGCCGAGCTCGTAGCAGGCCTTGCTGCCGCCGGCCACATCGATGGCCATGAGGGTCACGTTGTCACGGGACTCCTTGTAGGCGGAGTAGTAGAGCATCTCGCCGTCAAAGTAGGCGGAGCCGAAGTAGGGGGTCTCCATCTCAAAGTTCAGTTTGGTGTAAATGCCGCCGGGAGCCAGCTGGTCATGCTCCAGATAGTAGTAGGCACCGTCCTGCTCCAGGAAGCCCATCAGGTATACATAGCCCACCCGGTCGATGATGAAGTACCAGTCCACCATGGTGTCGTAGCCCCACTCCTTGTACTCCTGGGTGCCCACATAGGCCAGGGCCACCAGGTTGTTGGAGAACATGTAGTACCAGTTGTAGTAGTCGCCGGTAACGGCATCCACCTGCATGACGTTGCCGCCGAAGACGGCCATCAGGGAGTTGCCGGGCTGACCGGGTGCGGGAGCCAGATCCACATAGCCGTCGGTGGAGGGACCCACCAGGGTGGGCTGGAAGGTCACGGGATCCAGCTTGTACAGGTCAGAGTGGAGACCATCCGCATCCAGGGAGGCGGCGTAGATGCTGCCATCCTGGCTCAGGGTGGCAGAGGCCAGGTCCAGATCCAGAGCCACATCATGGAGCTTGGTGTACTCGGGGATGGTGGTGGTAGAGAACTCGCTCATCCAGACGTAGCCCTCCTCGTCCCAGACCAGGCCGTTGAGGGTCTTCTCCAGCTCGAAGGTGGAGATGGTGCAGCTGGCGCTCTTGGTGGGATCCAGGTTGGAGGTGGCAGTGATGACGCACTCGCCCAGACCCTTGGCGGTGATGCTGCCCTTGCTGTCCACGGTGGCGATGGTCTCGTCGGAGGAAGTCCAGGTCACGGTGCGGTCACTGGCGTTCCAGGGCCAGACAGTGGCCTCCAGGGGATAGGTGGAGCCAACCATGATGCGGGTCTCGTTCAGATTCAGCTCCACCCGGTCCACAGTGCCCACGGGATCAAACATGCCCTCATCGTATTCAGGACGGGTGTACAGGCCAACCAGCATGGCCTCGTGGTAGCCCAGCAGGGTGGGCTCGGCGGTCTCGGGGTCGATTTTCACCAGCGTGTTGGGGAAAGCCCAGTAGAGCATGCCGGTGTTGTGATCCCATGCCATGGAGGTCAGGTAGGCGGAGTAGTAGTAGCCCATCTCGCCGACCATGGTCATGTCCTTGCCGGAGAGAATGTCGTCCAGTGTGTACTTGTAGAGGATATTGGAGTTGAAGCCTGCGGAGTAGAAGGTGCCGTCGGTGGCGATGGCCATGGTGTTGACGTCCGTGGGCAGCTCGCAGATCTGCTTCAGGGTACCGTCGCCCATGTTGACCTCCGCCAGATAGGGTGCAGACTCGTCGTTGTACTGAGAGTAGTACTGGATGTAGAGCTTGCCGTCTGCGTAATTGTAGGCCAGATCGTTGACGCTGGTCATCAGCAGCTCGCCATAGGGATCCAGCTTGCAGATCCGCTCTGTAATGGTCAGATCCTCGTCATTGGCAACGCAGAGGCTGTTGTCCTCGGTGACGGTGAAGACGTAGCCGCCCACATATTCTGCGGCACGGGCCAGCACGGGCAGACCGGTGTCTGCAATCGGGGAGGTCTGACCGGCCATGTCCACGCTGACATAGGTCATGGTGGAGTAGTCGATGGCGGTGAAGTAGTGGCGCTCGGGGCTGCCCAGATTCAGCTCCACCTCGTAAACGGTCATATTCTGGGCGTAGTCGAAGACGGCCACAAGGAAGTTGTTGCCGTAGATATCCGTCAGATCCAGCTCCACGGTGACTTCTGCACCCTTCTCGGTCTGATTGGGGGACAGGACATTCAGGAACTTGGTGCCGTTGGCATTCAGCAGCGCCACGGCGGCCACGTAGCGGTTGTCCTTGGCCTTGACGGTGAGCTTATCGGCATCGAGCTGGGACAGGTCGATGTCGGTGGCCTCGGGTGCGGTATTGTCGATGGTGAAGGTGGTTGTCAGGTGGCTGCCCTCTCCCGCATCCTCAAAGGAGTAGCTGCCGTCTTCCTGACGGTAGTAGTGGGGAATGGCAGTCAGGGTCACGTCAACCACGGTACCGTCAGCCAGCGGCTCGCCGGAGGCGTCGGTGCCGGTCCAGTTCAGCTTGGCATACTGGATGGTGTTCTCCCACTGTCCATAGCTGGGATTGTAGTAGGTGGGATACAGCTCACCCAGCTGCTTCTCCATGTAAACCTCGCCGGTGACCGCGTTGGTGACCTGAATCCGGGCTGCGCCTGCGCCGCGGATCAGGGTGAAGCCCTGCTCCGTCAGCTTCGCGCCGGAGGTGCTGGAGAAAGCATTGCGCTCGGGCAGATAGTGCGCGTCATCGAGCACAGGGTTGCCGCCGTAGTAATACTCCGTGCCATCGCCGTAGTCGATGCCCAGCGTATTGCCGTAGGGGCCGATGGCCTGATACAGGTAGGGCGCGGTGTTGCTGGTCATGTAGACCAGATCCAGCAGCGTGCCATGGTCATACATGGTGGGCTCTGCCCAGCTGCCGTAGAAGGCCAGCACGGGGATGGAGTGGACGGTGGCCGCATTGCCCTCGGCATCAGCCACGCCGCAGGCATAGACGAAGGCCTCAACGAAGGTGCCGTTGGGTGCCTCGGCGTCCAGCTCGGCCTTGGCCTCCTCAGTCAGGGCCATGCGCACCTGAACGGTGACGCTGCCCTTTGCAGGGATGGTGACGGTGTCGCCGCCGAGGGATGCCAGCAGCAGGTGGGCGTCGTAGGAGTTGATCTGGCCGTCGCCGCTCAGGTCGCCGTCGGCCTTCAGCTCATTGACATTGCCGACCACATACTCGGTCAGATAGTCGGCATCGGCGGCATTGGTGACGCCGTCGCCGTTGAGATCGCAGGACACGTCGGGACCGGCCAGGGCATCGGAATAGAAGGACACATCCGCATCCAGACCGGTGGTCCAGGTATCCAGCAGCCAGATCTCGCTGCCCTCCTGATACTCGAAGACGTCCTGACGGAACAGATCCGCGCTCAGGGCGTAGACCTTCTCGGAATCGGTCAGGTTGTTGAGGGTGAACTCGAATTCATAGACGCCGGTGCGCTGGGGATCATCGCCCAGCTCGGCCTTGACCTTGTAGTCGTCCTGACCGGTCACCTTGACGTAGGAATCTGCAGAGGCGGCCAGATCCACCCGGGCCAGACCGGCACCCTGATTCATCAGGGAGTAGTAATTGCCGCCGGAAGCCTCCTCCAGCAGAGGCTGGGCGGTGGACATCAGCAGACTCTGGGCCAGATGGCGGGCACTGATGCCGGAAGCCTCTGTCATTCCGTTCTCCTTGCAGGCCTGTGCCAGCAGAGCGGCCATACCGGTGACCTGAGGTGCGGCCATGGAGGTGCCGGACATGGTCTCATACTTGTCGGAGCCGCCTCCAGTGACGGGATTGGAGCCCCACAGGGAGTAGATATTTCCGCCGGGAGCGGTGATCTCGGGCTTCAGGGTCAGGCTGCTGGGCACGCCCCAGGAGCTGAAATCGCTCATGGTGTAGTACTCGGAATTGCCAATGCCGACGCCCTGCTTACCGTAGACGGTCAGCTTTCCGGTGTAGGCAATGTCATTGATTTTCTCGGAATCAGCCATGATGGCCAAGGCGTCAGACTGCAGCACACTGACCACGGGAACGGCATACTTCAGGCCCGTCAGATCCATGGCAAACAGATCCTCGACATTGTTGTAGACCATAACGGCCACGGCGCCCAGGGCAGCGGCGTTGTTGGCCTTCTCCGCAAAGTTCAGGGTACCGCGGGAAACGAGGACGATCTTGCCGGAAACATCCAGACCGGCATAGTCCTCGGGGTAGCCCAGGCCGTCGATCAGCACATACTCATACTCGGTGCCGTCCAGATTCAGGCTGGTATCCAGCGTGAGCAGAGAGGTGTTGCCGAAGCCCATGTTCTCATAATAGAAGCATTTCTTACCTGCGGCTTCGAAGTAGTGGCCCACGGTGCCGTCGTTCTCCACGGAGGCCACGGTAAAGGCGCTGGCATAGGAGCCGGGAGCGCCCACGGTGTCAAAGGACACGTCCTCGCTGTACAGGTAGCCGAAGATGGAGGCCACGGCCCAGTTGGAGGCGTTGCCGGCGGAGATGACCACCACGGTGTCCGTCTCGGTCATCATATCCATCAGGCCGCTGTACACGTCGGTGTAGGGGGAGCCGGGCATGGTGGTGCCCATGGACAGGTTGACGGCGTCACAGCCGAGCATGATGGCATCCTCAATGGCAGCCATGTAGTCGGAGTCATAGGGGCTGCCCTCACCGAAGACCTTCATGGTGATCAGCTGGGCATCGGGAGCCACACCCAGCATCAGGACGGAATCCCGGGCATCGGTATAGCCGCCGTAGGTAGTGGGGATGTAGCGGTTGGCAGTGGAGATACCGGCCACGTGGGAGCCGTGCTCGCCCTGCTGGTCGTTGTCGTGGACAATGTTCAGATTGCCGTCCACGTAGTTGAAGCCGAAGGCCAGCTTCTCGTTCAGATACAGCTGCTCAGCAGTCACATCGGGAGCCAGCTTGCTCACATGGAGATTGGGCAGAACCTCGCTGATCTCCTCAGTGCCCAGCATGTCCAGAGATGCCATGTACGCATCCAGCTCCATGCCCTTGGCATTGGCATTCTGCTGCAGGGCATACAGATACGCACCGTTGTCAAAGGACTGGTGATCGGTGTCGGTGCCGGTGTCCACAATGGCGATCCGGGTGCCGGCGCCGGTGTAGCCGCCGTTCCACAGAACGCCGGAGCCGATCATGCCGGAGCTCGGGTAGGTGGTGGGAACTGCGCCCTCCTTCCGCTCTGCCACGGCGGGCTCATACTGGGCCTCCATGGCCACGGTCTTGACGCCGGGAATGGCGGCAATTTTCTCCAGAGAGCCGTAGGGAACCCATGCGGAAATGATGTTGCCCACCAGCGTCATGTTCCAGACCACGTCCAGAGGTCTGCCGTCCAGAGCCTGAACGGAGATGGTCTTCTCCATCCGCTTCTGAACTTTCTGCAGCTCTGCACTGTAGGCCATGGCCGCAGCGTTGGAGCCGATGCCCATGGTGGCGTAGCCCGCCTCCACGGTGGATGCGCCCTCGAGGACGATGGACACACGTACCATCTCACTCACGTCGCGCTCCGCGGCGCCGTCCTTCTGGACCTTGCGGTCTTCCGGGACGTCCACGGCGATCTCGCAGTCGACCTGCTTCCAGCTTACCCGGGCTGCACTGGCCGCCGGAATGAACGGCAGCACCATGCACGCAACCAGCAGCCAGCAGATCATCCGCTTGAACATCTGATTTTTCATATGCGTTTCTCCTTTTCAGTTTTTTCCATTGCAGGATAGGCCCATTATACCCGTCCGCCGCCCTCCGTTCAAGAGGGGCAGCGGATTTTCTGCGCAAAAAAAGAGCCCGCTGCAAATCATCTTGCAGCGGGCTTTGTTCAGTCTTCCCACAAAAGGTTATGCAGCCCGTCCTCGCTGAGGACGCCCCGTTTCAGATCCCGGGGCAGCTCTCCCCGCTCGTCGGCCATGTAGTCGGACAGCCAAAGGCCGCTTTCCATATAGCCTGCGAGCAGGGCTTTCAGCTCCGGGTCGCGGGTCTGCCGGAAGCGGTCAAAGGCCTCCTCCATCCGCTTCACGCGATCAATGATCTCCTCCATCACGCCACCGGCTCGGACCAGTACTGCTGGTTGTAGATGTCGGTGAACAGATAGGTCAGCATCGCTGCATCGCCATCGACATAGACGTCGCTGATCTGAAGTTCACCGTCCACCACCAGCTGCTCACCCAGCATGTAGCTGTCCAGATACTCGCCCTCGTAGCTGTAGTAGTCGCAGACGAAGTCGATGACATCGCCGTCCACCACGGCATCCATGGTCTTGGCCACGGTCTGCGTCTCGCCCCCGTTGTAGACTCTGCGGACACCGATGACAGCGCCATACTCGTTGGCATTGGAGAACTCCACCACAAGCTCCGCCCGCTCGCCGTTGTACAGCACAGGGATCCGGCCCAGAATGCAGTAATTCTCACCGTCGTCGTAGGTGGACTCGTGATAATAGGCCACGGGCTGCTGGTTCACTGCCAGCCATGTGATCCGCTCGGGAGCCACCAGACGGCCGAAGTCGTCAAATTCGAAGACATTGTCCATGCCCATGTCGATGTAGCCGGTGCCGTCATCGTAGAAGAGATTGGCGTGGAGGGACTGCACCAGCGCCCACTGGCTCTCCTCCAGCGTCATCAGGCCGTTGGCCCACTGCAGGGCGCCGCCGTCAAAGCTGTTGTCGGACAGATAGCTCAGCGTCTGCTCCTCGTCCAGCGCTCTGCCGGAGAGGAAGCCGGTGTTGGAGCCGGTCAGACCGGAAATGGAGCCGAAGTCGCCGCTCAGGAAGCTGCCCAGAAGCTGGGCCATCATGTTGGAATTGCCGTAGGAGCCTCCGCCCAGCATGCCCGTCAGGGAGGGCAGCGGGGACTGGCTGCCGCCGGAAACGGCCTGTCCGCTTACCTCCATGCTGGCAAAGGCCTGAATGCAGCGCAGGTACTCCTCGTCCATGCCGATCTGCTCATAGGTATCCACCGCAGTATCCACCATGGATGCCTTGCGGAAGGGGAAATAGATGGAAAGGCCGTAGGAATTGGTCATGTTGGAGGATGTGCGGTTGTACTTCACCGCCCCCAGCAGGGCCTCTGCCAGTTTTTTACCCTCGGCGGTGCCCATGTTCTTCGCCAGATGGACCAGATCCACCTGATCGATGCGGCTGGAGGAACCGAACTCCCGGCTGCCGCTGCGGGCGTTGGAAACCTTGGCGTACTGCTCCTGACGGATCAGGTCGCAGGTGTCGCTGGAGAACGCCGCCAGTGCCTCGGGGACGGTGGCCTCCGCCTCCGCCAGATCCACGATGGACAGCGTGGTGGACTGACCGGGGCAGCGCTTGGCGCAGGTGTCCACGAAGTCGTCGATGATCGCCTTGCCCAGCTTCACGGTGTCCATGGAGGTGTCCTGGGAGAGCTTGGTCAGCCAGTTGGTGTAGTACCAGCCGATGCCGGGCTCCGTCTCCTCGGAGGCGATCAGGTAGTCCGCGTGGTCAGAGAGCATCAGCGCCGTTTCCGTGGTGGCCATCAGGCAGGCATCAAAGCCCACGAAGTCAAATTTCACGCCGCCCTCGGTCAGGGCGCTGTCGATCTCGGCCAGATCCATGGAGCCGGAGGAGGCGAACTTCTCGTCATAGCCGAAGCCGCTGACGCTGCCGCCGCCGTGATCCCAGAAGATCAGAGCCTGCCGGTTGGCGGGGAAATTCTTGTCGCAGAACCGGATGAAAGATGCCAGCGTATCCGGATCGGTCATGGGCTTGTTGCCCGCATCGTCGTCCAGACAGGCCATACCCTCGTCCTTGATCTGCCAGATCTGGTTGGTACGGCTGCTCAGGACACTGTTTTGCCAGCTCTTGCAGCCGCCGGTATAGACGATCAGGTTGACCTTGTCGCTCAAATCGGCGTCCAGCATCTCCTGCAGATCGGAGGTAGCCATCTTGCTTCTCGACTCCAGATCCGTGCCGCAGAGATAGACCATGACGGTCATCTCGTCCCTGCCGCCCCCCAGAATCTCGGTATACTTCTCCCGGGCGCAGGATACCACAGTGGTATCCAGATCGCCGGTATTGTCATCGCCCGTCCAGCCGGTGGACACGCTGCCGGTATTCAGCCCGCCCAGCAGGGAGCCGAGGTCAAGGCTCGGCATCTGCTCCACGTAGGACTGATTTCCGCCGTTGCTGCCGGGGTTGTAGTCATCATAGCTTCCGCCGCCACCGCCCAGCAGCGCGGTCAGACCTCCGCCGCCTCCCAGCAGCAGAAACAGAACGAGTACGATGATCTTGGTCAAACCGCCGCCGCTGCCGCTGCCGTAGCTGCGCTGGGGACGGGGGGTGGGATTGAAGGAGCTGCCGCCCCCGGGCCGATTGCCTCCGCCGCCGATCCCTGAGCCGCGTCCTGCGCCGCCAACGGGGCCGCCTCCCAGTCCGGATCCCCTGCGCCGGATGGGTTTTCCCCCGCCGGTGACATTGGTTTTGCGTCCGCGAGGTCTGTTGGGTGCCATAGTGATTCCTCCCTAATGTTTCAGGTTATTCCCAGTATAGCAGGAAATCCCATATTACGCAAGGAAAAACACACCCGCAGTGCCGGAAGATAAGATGCCACAGACCGTGCCTGTCAACTGCACCCCGCCGCAAAAGGGCGGCCCTTTCGGGCCGCCCTCGCGTTTGGGAATATACTGCCTCAGATCTGTACCGTGTTGGACCACACGTGTTTTACTCGTCTGTCGACAAGCACAGTCTGCGACAGTTTACTTGTCGGCGTTGCCGACTTACTTGTTGTAGGTGCGGTACAGGAAGGTGACCACCTGAGCGCGGTTGCAGATGTTGTCCACGCCGAAGGCGGTGGTGGAGATGCCGTTGGTGATGTCGTTCTCAACAGCCCAAGCAACTGCAGTGGTGTAGAACTGGCCGTCCTTCACGTCGGCGAAGGAAACCTCAGCCTCGGACTTGGGGGAGCCCATGGCACGCCACAGGAAGGTGACG
>JAFWAZ010000067.1 GCA_017507425.1 Oscillospiraceae bacterium
ACCACCGTGGAGCTGTACCAGGCCTACGCCGACTTCCACGACATGATGGACATTGCCGAGGACATCCTCTCCGGCGCTGCCAAGGAGATCCTCGGCACCTACGAGGTGGAGTGGATGGGCGAGAAGATTGACCTGACCCCCGGCTGGCGCCGCCTGACCATGGTGGACGCCGTCAAGGAGTACGTGGGCATCGATTTCGGCGCTGTCTCCGACGACGCCGAGGCTGTGGCTCTGGCCAATTCCGTGGGCGTTGAGCTGGCGGATGCCGCTGAGAAGACCTGGGGCAACGCTCTGTACGCCACCTTCGACCAGAAGGTGGAGGAGCACCTGATCCAGCCCACCTTCATCACCATGTACCCCGTGGAGGTCAGCCCCCTGACCAAGAAGTCCCCCGTCGATCCCCGCCTGACCGAGCGCTTCGAGCTCTTTGTCTGCCACTCCGAGCTGGCCAACGCCTACTCCGAGCTGAACGATCCCATCGACCAGCGGGAGCGCTTCATGAAGCAGGTGGAGCAGCGCGAGCGCGGCGACGACGAAACCGAGATGCTCGACGAGGATTTCCTCAACGCCATGGAGTACGGCATGCCTCCCACGGGCGGCATGGGCATGGGCATCGACCGCTGCGTCATGATGCTCACCGGCAACGACACCATCCGCGAGGTCATCCTGTTCCCCACCATGAAGCCTCAGGAGTAATTATGTAACCAAAACAGCGGAGATTGTTGAAATCTCCGCTGTTTTCCGCAGAAAGGAGCAGTTATGCTGAAAACGCCCTTTGGAATAATTCGGATTTTTGCCGACGGCGAGGAAGTGGAGTATCGGCTGATGCCCCATGCCTCTCAAAGTCCGCTGGCCGGGTGCTGGCGCATTTGCGCCGACGGGGCAGGGGAGCGGGAGTTCCGCTGTGTTCTGGAGGGGAGCACCGGAGGCAAAGTGTCCACGGGAGAAGCGTATCTCGCAGTGGAATTTGTCCGGGGGAGCTGTATCCTGACTCTGGGGGCGGAATCGGACAGCGATACCTTTTCAGCGGCGGCGAAGCCCGATGGCATCGCTGTTACGTTCTATGAGCCCGCTGCACAGGTGGTGTTCGGCGTCGCGTGGGCAGAGGATTACGCCGGCGGCGGGGATGTCCGCACATGGCTGGCAGCCGATCCGACTTTATGATGGAAAATCCTTGACTTTCGGCGGGAATTATGGTACATTACTCTCGTCGAAAGTCGACGTTTGGTATTAATTGAATAGAATTTTCGCTTGTTTTGAAATGGCCGACTCCATAGGCAGAGTCTGCCCTTTTCAGGACAAGCGTTTTTTGCTTCCTGAAAAGGTCGTACCTTTACATTTTAATTTCAGGAGGTAACATTATGAGCTACTACCGTGACCCTACCGCCAATGCAGCCATCGGCACCGTTGACCGCGAGATCAAACTGATGCGCAAGCGTGCAGCGGAGATCAAGCGCCGCCGACAGCGGGGACAGCTGACCGCCGAGGAGCTGGCGAAGGCCCGCAGACAGTTCGTTGGCATCTACCGCCGCTTCCTTCGGGCGGCACTGGAGGACTGATAATTTCGGAAAATGCCCCCGGCAGTGCGCTGCCGGGGGCATTTTGTGCGATGTGTTCAGAGAAAACCTGAAAGAAAGTTTCAGAAATGGGCAAAATGCACAGGATAATTGTTAAGAAAATATGAAGTTTGTGCAACATTGTTGTTTGACTTGAAACTTGATCGGGAGTAAAATATATTCATCGAATTAGTTGGCGAAAGTGGTTGATGAACCGGGGTTTTCCAGCAAATCCCGGTTCATTTCTTTTCTTTTGCCCGCGGATTTGCGGCGCACCCGACGCTCCGCCGGCTGCGTCAAAAAACAAAAGGAGGAACAAACATGAATTTCAAGCGCGTGCTGACGATGCTGCTGGCACTGTGTCTGATCGTGAACATGACTGTTCCCGGCGTTTCCGCTCTGGTCGCCGGTGAGGACAATTATGTTGCAGGCATGGATCCCACTGCATCCAACAATCCCGCCAAGGGCGAGGAGATCCACGTCACCACCCTGAAGGACGCGGTTCAGGCACAGCCTGCCCAGTCCGAGGGTCAGTGGGTTGCCAATCAGACCGACGTTCCCAACGTGGATCTGATGAACGCCCAGCTGCCTCAGGGCGTCAAGGAGCTGGCCGAGGCCGCCGAGCTCTACGCCGACGATGAGGTGGTTCCCGCCTTCGTCGTGCTGGAGGAGAAGCCTCTGGCCGATACCGGCGTTTCCATCATGGCCGTCCCCGCCGACAAGGAGGCTGCCATGCTGGCCCAGCAGAATAAGCTCATCAACACCATTTCCAACAAGGTGCTGGGCGAAAAGCTGGATGTCCGCTATCAGTTCACCTACCTGACCAACGCTTTCTCCGTCAACGTGCCCTTTGGCAAGCTCTCTGAGATCGCCGAGCTGGACGGCGTCAAGACCGTGTTCCTGATGCCCGTCTACGAGCCCTGCGTGGTCAGCGATACCGACACTGCCACCGCCGGCGATATGATCGGCGTGCCCAGCGTCTGGTCTGAGCTGGGCTACAAGGGCGAGGGTATGAAGATCGCCATTGTGGATACCGGTCTGGATCTGGATCATCCCTCTTTCGCGGATGCTCCCGTGCTGACCGACAGCAGCCTGACCGTGGCCGACATCGAGGCCGTCCTCGGCAAGCTGAAGGCTGCCGAGCTGTATCCCGCTGCAACCGCTGAGGATCTGTACTATTCCGACAAGGTTCCCTTTGCCTTCAACTATGTGGACGAGAACCTGCATGCTTCTCACGACTATGACCAGCAGGGTGACCACGGCTCCCACGTCGCCGGTATCTCTGCCGCCAACGACATCGACTCCACCAATGTGGTGGGTGTCGCTCCCGAGGCTCAGGTCATCGTCATGAAGGTCTTCGGCGCCAACGGCGGCGCTTATCAGGATGACCTGATGGCTGCCATTGAGGACGCTCTGCTGCTGGATGTGGACGTCATCAACATGTCTCTGGGCGCCACCTCCGGCTTCAGCTCCGAGGATCCCGAGATCGACAAGATCTATGGCCGTGTGGAGTATTTCGACACCGTGCTGGCCATTTCCGCCGGTAACGAGACCCAGTCCTCCTACGCCAACATGTGGGGTACCGATCAGAACCCCACCTCCCATCCCGACTCCGCCGTGGTCAGCTCTCCCTCCACCTGGGGCGGTGCGCTGTCCGTCGCTTCCGCGGAGAATACCCACGTTGTCTCCACCTACTTCACCGTCGGTGAGGAGGGCTACGGTTACTACGATGCACTGGGTCTGAATGTGGAATTCCGCTCTCTGGCTGGACAGGAGCTGGAGTACGTCATGATCCCCGGTCTGGGTGAGGCTTCCGACTTTGAGGGTCTGGATGTTGCCGGCAAGATCGCCGTCATCTCCCGTGGCTCCATCAACTTCTCCCTGAAGCTGTACAACGCCGAGCAGGCCGGTGCTGCGGGCTGTATCATCTACAACAACGAGCCCGGCATCATCTATCTGCAGATGGCCAACGAGGACGGCTCCCTGAACGACGGCATCAGCGGCGATGTGCCCTGTGTCTCCGTCTCCATGGAGACCGGCGCTGCGCTGGCTGCTGCTGAGAACAAGACGCTGACTGTCTCCGAGGTCGACGGCCCTGTGCCCAGTGCCGAGGCCGGTCAGATGAGCCTGTTCTCCTCCTGAGGCGTCACTCCCTCTCTGGAGCTGAAGCCCGAGATCACCGCCATCGGCGGCAATATGTACTCCTGCTATGACAATGGCCAGTACGGCATCATGTCCGGCACCTCCATGTCCTCTCCCCAGCTGGCCGGTGCCGCCGCTCTGGTGCTGCAGTATCTGGGTGAGTGCTATCCCGATCTGGCAGACGCCGAGGAGCGCGATATCGCCCACGCTCTGCTGATGTCCACCGCCGTGCCCGTCATTTCCTCCGCTTCCAATGTGGAGGCTTCTCCCCGCCAGCAGGGCGCCGGTCTGGTTGACGCCGCTGCCGCGGTCACCGCCGAGGCCTATCTGTCCGTTCCCGGCGAGGATCGGCCCAAGGCCGAGCTGGGCGACGATCCCGGCAAGGACGGCACCTTCTCCTTCTTCTTCGACATCCGCAACATCAGCGACGAGGCCCAGACCTATGAGCTGGACTTCTCCCTGCTGACCGAGGACCTGGTGGACTACGACTTCATTGCCTTCATGGCCGGCTTCGACCGCGAGCTGTCCGGCGATGTTGTCTTCGATCAGGACACCGTCACTGTCGAGCCCAATTCCTCCGCCCGTGTGGAGGCCACCATCCGGCTGTCCGAGGAGGATATGGCATGGATGGACAAGTATTACACCAACGGCATTTTCGTTGAGGGCTATGTCTATGCCAAGAACACCGCCGGCACCGGCGTTGACCTGAGCCTGCCCTTCCTTGGATTCTACGGCGACTGGACTGCCGCCCCCATCATGGACGAGGGCTACTGGTTTGAGACTGCCTTCTGGGATCCCAATGCCATGCCCACCGCCAACCAGTACTTCCACACCGTCTGGACCGATCTGGCCGGCATGGACTTCGTTCTGGGCTTCAATCCCTACACCGGCATGCTGGTTGACGAGAACGGCAATATCTACTACGATCCCGCCAACAACGTCATCTCCCCCAACGGCGACGGCGCTCTGGACAACATCCCCGAGATCTACGTCTCCCTGATGCGCAGCGCCAAGACCCTGAGCTTCACCTTCTCCGATGCCGAGACCGGCGAGGTCTACTTCGAGGCCGCTGATTCCTACGCCCGCAAGACCTCCTACTCTGCCATGTACGGCCAGATCGTGCCCTACCTGTACACCTGGTACCACGAGCCCTGGAACTTCACCGATGCCAACGGCAAGGCTCTGCCCAACGGCACCAAGCTGAATCTGACCGTCGCCGCCACCGGTGACTATGACGTCCATACCGAGGATCTGAACGGCGACAGCTTCGTCATCCCCATCACCGTGGATACCGCCGCTCCCGAGCTGCTGGCCATGGAGCCCGTGTCAACTGCCAACGGCAACTTCCTGAAGCTGACCGTTTCCGAGAATGTCAATCTGGCTGACGTGTTCGTCATGAACACCACCAACACCCGGATTCTGGCTGAGATGCCCTTCTCCCAGAAGAACGAGGACGGCACCTATACCGTGGAGCTGGACATCACCGGCCTCGGCACCGAGTTCCTCGTGATCCTGTGTGACTACGGCGCCAACGAGTCCGCCTATACCGTGACCTTCGAGGGCGACGACAACCTGCCCGAGCTGGCTGACGGCACCGTCTACGGCTACCGCGTCATGGATGCCAGCTACACCGATGACACCCTCTACGGCTGGGTCGCCATCGATCCCGAGACCGCTGAGGTCACCACCCTGACCAGCGATTACATGGAGATGTACGCCCTGACTGCCGCTGAGTACGCAGGCGGCTACGTCTTCGCCGTGGATGCCGGCTACAATCTGGTGGCCATGGTTCCCGGCCTGTGGAACCGCATGGAGGTCTGCAATCTGGGCTTCAGCGTTGCGGACATGACCTTCGACGCCTCCACCAACACCATGTATATGGTGGGCAAGCTGGACTACCAGACCGTGCTGCTGAAGCTGGATCTGACCACCGGCGCGTATGAGGAGGTCTGCGGTCTGGGCACCGGCAGCGTCTACTCCATCGAGTGCACCGACAGCGGCGAGCTGTACGCCATCAAGGGCGGCTCCGCCAAGCTGTGGAAGATGAACTGGGAGACCATGGAGCTGGAGTCCGTCATGGACTTCACCACCGGCGAGTATCCCTACTACAGCCAGTCCATGACCTACGATGCAGAGAACAACTGCCTGTACTGGGCCTACTGCACATACATGGCCTCCGGCCACGCCATCTACACCGTTGATCTGGATACCCTGACCTACACCAAGGCCGATTTCGCCACCATGTCCGAGTATGTCGGCCTGCTGATGATCGACGACACCGCCGATCTGCCCGAGTGTGACGAGAACAACTGCCCCTCCAAGGACTTTGTCGATGTGGAGAATCCCTCCTGGTACCATGAGGGTGTCGATTTTGTGGTTGGCAACGGCTACATGGACGGCATCTCCGCTACCGAGTTTGCCCCCGCCATGGCAGTCAACCGCGCCATGGTCATCACCGTCCTGTACCGCGTGGCAGGTGAGCCCGAGATCACCGGTTCCCATGCCTTTGCCGATGTCGAGGCAGGTTCCTTCTATGAGAATGCCGTCATCTGGGGCGTGGAGAACGCCATCGTCAACGGCAAGTCCGCCGATTCCTTCGCTCCCGGTGATGCCGTGACCCGCGAGGAGCTGGTCACCTTCCTGTACCGCTTCGCCAAGTACATGGGCTGCGACGTCAATTCCCGCAGCGATGCGCTGGTTGATTTCGTGGATACCGATTCCCTGAGCGCTTACGCCGTGGTGCCCATGAAGTGGGCCGTCGGCAGCGGCCTCATCTCCGGCATGGATGCGACCCATCTGGGTGCCCGTGCCCTGAGCAACCGCGCACAGCTGGCCGTCATTCTGGCCCGTCTGTACATCCATGTTATGGGCGGCTTCCGCCTGCCCGCCGGTGAGCTGGCCGGTCTGAAGCTCGCTCCTGAGAGCGTTCTGCTGCCCGTCGGCGGCGCTCAGACTCTGACCGTCACTCCCGATCCCTGGAACGCAAAGCTGGGCGATATCGCCTTCGCTTCCACCGATGAGTCCGTCGCCACTGTCTCCGCTGACGGCGTCATCACCGGCGTGGCCGGCGGCGAGTGCGAGATCGTTGCCGTCTGCGGCGAGCTGTCCGCCTCTGTTTCCGTCCGCATCGTGGACGTGCAGGGCACTGTCAGCGCCTACAACTACTTCTCCAACACCATGGAGTACGGCTCCTGGATCACCATGGATCTGAGCGATCTGTCCTCCGTCACCTACGGCGAGATGTCTCCCGTGGACTTCATTGCCGCCGACTACAACGGCCACGCCGATGTGATCTACGGCTACGACTCCAATTACACCTTCTACGCATGGGACCAGAAGACCGGTGATGTGACCGTCATCGGCTCCGCCGGCAACCAGTATCAGATCACCGATCTGGCCTACGACTACTCCTCCGGCATCATGTACGGCGTCGGCGTGGACGTGAACACCTATGCCGGTGTCATGTTCCAGGTGGATGTCCGTACCGGTAAGCTGGTGAACGTCGCCATGTCCATGAACTATCTGGCCTACTTCGGTCTGGCCATCGATCTTCAGGGCAATGCCTACGTGCTGGACTCCGAGTCCAACCTCCACAGCGTCTCGATCGTGGAGGACATCGACTGGATGACCGGCGAGCCTGTCCGCTATGCTGCAGAGGAGCTGATCCTCTCCACCGGCTTCGGCGGCCTGAACTACACCCAGTCCATGTGCTATGACCATGAAAATGATCAGATCATCTGGGCAGCCTGCGGCGCTTACTCCACCATTTTCTGGATGGATCCTGCCACCGGCGACTATCTGGAGCTGGGCGGCCCCGAGGGCGAAGTGTTCTTTGAGTTCATGGGCATGCACAGCGTTCCCACCGAGATCCCCGAGCTGCCTGTGGTGGCTCTGGAGAGCGCCGATCTGCCCGAGAGCATGGCCGTCATGGTCGGCGGCGCCAAGGCCGCTCCTCTGAGCATCAACCCCCTGAACGCTACCATCGACGCCATCGAGTGGACTTCCTCCGATGAGTCTGTCGCCACTGTGGACGAAAATGGCACCGTCACCGGCGTCGCCAAGGGCGAGGCAACTATCTCCGTCATGATCCATGTCACCGACAGCGAGCCGGTCATGGATACCATGACCGTCACCGTCATGGAGTCCGCCGACAACATCTACTCCTTCATCCTGACCGACTTCGCCACCATGAACGGTCTGGTCTGGGCTGAGATCCCCGACACCGCGCCCGAGACTCCCAACTACCTGATGGGCACCGAGTGGACCATCGAGGCCGCGGAGTACTACGATGGCTACATCTACGCCTACGGCTATGACTCCTACAGCTGGGAGGACACCAGCCGCTACCTGTTCACCATCGATCCCGAGACCTTCGAGATCGTGGAGGCCATCAACACCGGCATGGAGCTGTTCGTCTACGACATGTCCTTCGACTACTCCACCGGCACCATGTACGCACTGGCCAGCTACAACAATGACGGCGGCGCCGACCTGTACATGGTTGACCTGAACTCCGGCAAGCTGATCCTGTCCGCCACCATGGACAAGTTCTTCATGGCCATCGCCTTCAACGAGGAGGGCACCCTGTACGCCATCGATGAATCCACCATGGAGGAGGATTTCCTCACCGGTGAGGTCACCGTTTCCGATGCCGGTCTGTACACCATCGATCCTGCCACCGGCGCATACGAGCTGGTTGGCTCCACCGGTCTGAAGAACAACATGTATTGCTCCATGGCCTTCGACTTCGACACCGGCAACCTGTACTGGAACACCTGCTACCGCATGGACTTCTGGAGCCCCGTGGAGGCAAAGTTCTGCGTCATCGACTCTGAGACCGGCGCTGCCACCGATCTGGGCTTCCTGGGCGCTGCAGGCTCTCAGGTCTCTGCTCTGCTGACCATCGCTGACGAGTATCCCGAGGTTCCCGAGGCAAAGCTCAGCGCCGTCGTGATCGACGAGAAGCTGCACACCCTGTCCGTTGGCGACACCGCCGAGGTCGATCCTCTGGTGATCCATCCCAACTGCGCCGCAGAGCTGAGCTACGCCTCCTCTGACGAGGCCGTGGCCACCGTGGACGAGAACGGTGTCATCACCGCTGTCGCTCCCGGCACCGCTGAGATCACCGTCACCGCCACGCAGGGCGATCTGACTGCATCCGCCTCCTGCAAGGTCGTGGTCTTCGCTGAAGACGCCACCATGATGGCTTTCGAGACCCGCACCAACACCTGGTCCTCCATCGGCCGCATGGACGTCTCCGCTGTCGAATCCGTGACCGAGGAGCAGGATGCCGTTCTGGCTGCCGCCTACATGGGCGATATCATCTACGGCTATGATGCACAGCACAACTTCTTCTCCATGGATCCCGAGACCTATGAGCGCACCGTCATCGGCAACGCCGGTCTGGGTATGGTACCTACCGGCGAAATCGGCGTGGACTATCTGGACATCCGCGGCATGGCCTACCATCCCACCTTTGACTGTCTGCTGGTGCTGGGCGCCGTGTGCTGCCCCAATGATGGCTGGATCGATGAGTACGTCGGTTCCACCACCATTTTCATGGTGGATGTGACCTCCGGCATGCTCATGGGCATGGTCGCCCTGCATCCGGATCTGACCAATGTTCGCGGTATGGCCGTGGACGGCGAGGGTAACGTCTATGTCTACTCTGCGTTTGACGATTACTTCTCCGTCGTCGATCTGGCGTCCGGAATGTACACCCACAAGTGCAGCCTCCAGTCTCTGGGCGTCTACGGCTCCTCCGAGCACAACATGCCCATGGCCTACGATGCAGAAACCGGTCTGGTGTACTGTCTGTTCACCAGCAACGGTTCCTTCCACAAGATGCTGACCTTCAACCCCCTGACTGCACAGGTCAAGGATCTGGGTAATGTGGGCGAGGTCATCGAGAACGAGGACACTTGGACTTACGAGGGTCCCACCTTCTCCGCACTTCTGATTAAGTAATTGATCCATAACACCTTGGCCCCCTGCGAAAGCAGGGGGCCATTTTTGGTTGACAGGGGCGTGGAGATGGGCTAAAATACAGAAAAAACGAGGAGGGAATACTATGGTACGGGAACTGATGCACGATCCCTTTTTTCTGGGCCGCAAGGCCCGTCCGGCGGTGATGGAGGATATCCCCATCGCCCATGACCTGCGGGAGACGCTTCAGGCCCACCGGGAGACCTGCGTGGGCATGGCGGCCAACATGATCGGCGAGGCGGTGGCCATCATCGCCTTTTATGACGGCGGGGATGTGAGCGTCATGTATAACCCGGAGATTTTGAAGGCTGAGGGGGCATACGATACCGAGGAGGGGTGCCTGTCGCTTCTGGGCGGCCCGAGAAAGTGCAGACGCTTTCAGAAGATCAAGGTGCGCTGGCAGAATGAAGCCTTCCAGACCCGCATCAAGACCTTCACCGGCTGGACGGCCCAGATCATCCAGCATGAGGTGGATCACTGCCGGGGAATCCTGATTTAATCCGTATAAATGAAACGTTTCTGCATATACTAGTTTTGTGTTTATGCAGAAACGGCTTTGCCTCACTTGACTTTCTGCATAAAGTTTGCTAAACTATGTGCAGAAAGGCGTGATGTATATGAGAAGATTTGATTATTCGTTTTTGCGTACCGGGCAGCTTCCTGCCCGGTTTCTCAACCTGGCGGTGAACATCGCCGGTCTGAAGACCATGGCGGGCGTCCGCAAGGAGAGCTATGAGAAGATATTCACAGAGCTGGAAAATGTGGCGAAGATTCAGTCCGTCAAGAGCTCCAACGCCATCGAGGGCATCGTCACCAGCGACGACCGCATTGCCGCCATCGTCAACGGCAACTCCGCTCCCTTGAACCACAACGAGGCGGAGATCGCCGGATACCGCGATGCGCTGGCGGTGATCCACGAAAACCACAGCCACATTGACTTCCGCTGCCGGGATATCCTGCGTCTCCACGCCATGCTCATGGGCCTCTCCGGCGACCCCCTCGGCGGCAGGTACAAGACCGAGGACAACGTGATCCTCGAGGTGGACGCCGAGGGCAAGCGGCGCATCCGCTTCCGGCCCACTCCCGCCGACGAGACGGCGGAGGCCATGGAGCAGCTGGAGCTGGCCTACATGGAGGCCCGGGCCGATGCGGATATCAACCAGCTGCTGCTGATCCCCTGTGTGATCCTCGATTTTCTGTGCATCCATCCCTTCCGGGACGGCAACGGCAGAATGTCCCGGCTACTTTCCCTGCTGCTGCTGTACAAAAACGGCTACGACGCGGGCAAGTACGTGTCCTTTGAGGAGCAAATAAACAGGTACAAGGCGTATTACTATGAATCCCTGCGGATTTCCTCGCAGGGCTGGGAGAATAACGAAAACGACTATTTCCCCTTTATGGAGAATTTCCTGTCCACCCTGTACATGTGCTACAAGGAGCTGGACTCCCGCTTCGCCGTGGCCCATACCCGGAAAGTGAGCAAGAAGACCCGCATCGAAGCCACGGTGCTGAATTCTTTGGTACCCGTGAGCAAGGCGGACATCAGTAAGATCCTGCCTGACGTGAGCCCCACCACCATCGAGGCGGTTCTCGGCGCCATGCTCCGGGACGGAACGGCCCGGAAGCTGGGGCAGGGCAGAAGTACGAAATACATCGGAACGTGAAAGGAGAACATGGTGGAGATTTGGGACGCTTATGACCGAAACGGTGTGAAGACCGGCGAGACGCTGGTGCGGGATGAACCCATCCCCGAGGGACGGTACCATCTGGTCTGCGAGGTGCTGGTGCGCCACGTGGACGGCGACTATCTGTGCATGATCCGCTCCCGGAAAAAGCCCAACTACCCCCTGTACCCCGAGTGCACTGCCGGCGGCTCCGCCCTGAAGGGCGACAGTCCCCTCGACTGCATCCGCCGGGAACTGCGGGAGGAGACGGGCATCGAATGTGACGAATTTGAGGAGGTCAACGTGACCGTCCGGGAGTGCTACGCCACCATTTTCCACAGCTATGTCTGCACCGTGGACTGGCCCAAGGATCAGATCACCCTGCAGGAGGGCGAAACGGAGGCATATCAGTGGCTCAGCGAGGAGGAATTCATCGAGCTTCTGAACTCCGACCGGATGATCCCCGGTCAGCCCCAGCGGATGGAGGGCTGGTTCCGGAAGATGGGATATCTGAAATGAGCCGTCTAGAGGAAATCCGGCAGGCGGAAGCCCAGTCCCACACGGCCGCATACGAAAGCTACACCCTCTACGCCCCGGGGACATGGCTGTCGAAGCCGGTGAAGGCGCTGCGGGATCTGCTGCCTCTGTACGTACAGAGGAACGGCCTGCGGGTGCTGGATCTGGGCAGCGGAGTCGGAAGAAATGCCATCGCCGCGGCGATGGCACTGCCCGGCTCCAAGGTTATCTGCGTGGATATTCTGCCCATGGCCATTGAAAAATTGCTGGAAAATGCGGAGGAATTCGGCGTTTCAGAGCAGATTACAGGGATCTCCGGCCCTGTGGACGGATTCCGGATCGAAGAAATCGGATACGACATCATCCTCGCCGGCTCGGTGCTGGAGCATCTGGATTCGAAGGCTTCTGCGCTGAAAAAGCTGGCCGAGATCGCGGCGGGCATCCGCCCGGGCGGGGCGGTGATGATCGTCATGAACACCGGCGTACAGGAATGGGACGCGGTTACCGGCGAAGCGCGGGAGCCCCAGTTCGAGGTCAATCTGTCCCCGGAGGAGGTTCGGAAGCTGCTGGGCGTCTATTTTGGCGGCTGGGAGGTTCTGACCGATCAGCTGACCCATCAGAATTATGATGTTCCGAGGGGAGAACGGACGGTGACCATCTCCTCGGAGGTGGTGACCTTTGCGGCGAGGAGGACGGAATGATCACACTCAATCGCTTCCGATGGTGGGAGCTTGGATATCTGTATGTGCTTTATCTGACCGCATTTCCGGCAAGTGAGCGCAAGCCCTTCGGCATCATCCTCCGCATGGCAAAGGAGGGCAGGGCAGACCTGTGGGCCATCCGCAGCGACGGCGTTCTGGCAGGTCTGGCCGCTACGGTGAACGGCCCGGAGGTGGTACTGCTGGACTATCTGGCAGTGTCGAAAAAATACCGGGGCTGGGGAATCGGAACCGCTGCGCTGAGAACGCTGATGGAGCAGTATTCCGCGCTGTTCGTGGAGATCGAGAGCACCTATGAGCCTGCCGCCAACAGCACAGAACGGGAAAAACGGAAACAGTTTTATGTAAACTGCGGCATGGTGCCATTGGAGGTGGAGGCGGATGTCTTCGGCGTCCGCATGGAGCTTCTGAGCCACGGCTGCAGCATGGATTTTGACGGCTACCGCAGCTTCTACCGGGAGCATTACAGCCCGTGGGCGGCGGAGCACATTCGGGAGGTACAGCCATGAGCTGGGATTTGAAAGAAGCCATCGATTACTACCGCCGTCAGGGCGCGCCGGGGGATCAGACGGCCCTGCGCAATCTTCTGGGGGAGATCCAGTCGGAGCAGGGCGGTGCCATTCCGAAATATCTTCTGACCGCTGCCGCTGAGGGCTTGGGCGTGAAGGAGAGCTATCTGGCCGCCATCGTCCGCCGGATCCCCAGCCTCCGGCTTGCCGACCACCATGTCCTCGAGATCTGCGCAGGGCCCAACTGCTCCAGACGGGGCAAGCTGGCGGCGGAGGCGGAGCAATACGCCGGAAAGGTGGAGATCAGGCTGGTGCCCTGTATGCGCCAGTGTGGCAAGGGCCCGAATCTGCGCTTCGACGGGAAGCTCTACAACACCGCCGATGCACAGCTTCTCGACCGCCTCATCCGCGAAGCTGACAGATAATGCGTTACGATTTGTAAAATAAGAAAGCTGCTGTTCCTGAGAACAGCAGCTTTTTTCATACTTTCATGGGATTTTTTCCTTCGGGATAGGGAACCACAGCCGAGGCCACCCGGTGGGAGGCGGGCTCGGCATGGGCCATCTGATCGTCGAAGAAAATGTGGGCGCCGAAGGCGGAGAGCACCTCCTGCTTGCTGACGCCGCCAAGGAAGAAGGCTTCGTCCACGCGGACACCCCACTGGCGCAGGGTCTTGATGGCCCGCTCGTGGGCGGGGGCGCTGCGGGAGGTGACCAGCGCGGTACGGATGGGGGAGGATTCCCGGTCGGAGAACTGGGACTGGATGTGGGCGATGGTCTTCAGGAATTTGGCAAAGGGCCCCTCGGACATGGGGATGTTTGCCTTGCTGCGCTCGTGCTCGGAGAATGCGTCAAGGCCCTTGTGTTGGTAGATCCGCTCGGAGTCTGAATCGAAAAGTACCGCATCCCCGTCGAAGGCAATGCGGATCTGTCCGTCGGGATTCCGCTCCGGAGTGCTGCCGGTGACGATCATGCCCGCGGCGAATCCGCCGTCGATGGCCTGCTGGACGTCGGGCCGGTGGGCAGAGAGGAACAGATCCGTCTCAAAGGCCCGCAGATAGGGCGCGATGGGCGCGCCGCCGCTCAGGGCGGCCCGGGTGATATCCAAATCGTAGTGGGCGATGGAGTTGAAAATGCGCAGACTGGTATTGGGACTGTTGCGGCTCATGACGATGACCTCCACCAGCCGCCCGGGCTGGAGGGCATTGAGCCCCAGAAAGGCCTGCACCAGCGCAAAAGCAGGGCCTTTTCGCAGAATGTCGTTTTCGTGGAGCACCTGATACTCCTCGTAGGCGGCGAGACCCTCCTCATCGAAAATACGGTTTTCCGCTTCCAGATCAAACAGTGCCCGGGAGCTGATGCCTATGACGAGGGGATTTTTCAGATCGTAGGCCATGTGGATCCCTCTCTTTCGTCTTTTTTATAGTATATCATGCGGAAAGATGGGATGTAAACAGAAAACGCAGCTCCGCAGCAAGCTTTTCGGCAAAGATACGGTGGCCCGATTCGGTCAGGTGGACGCCGTCATACGCAAGCTCGATTCCCCAGTGCCGGGTGTCAATGCAGGGGATGCCCAGCCGTCGGGAGAGGGCAAGGTATTCCTGAGCGAGCCGGACGGATTCTTCCGCAAGCGCGTCCGCGGGTACCCAGGCGCCCCGCTTCATGGGCGGGGGAGTTACCAGAACCACAGGGCAGGGAAGCGTGGTCAGAAAGGCTTCCATCCGGGCGGCGGCTTCTGCCGCAGAAGCGCTCTGAAGAAGATCATTGGTACCCAGCATCACGAGAAATACATCCGCAGGCCCGGATTCCCGCAGCAGCCGCAGGGCGTAGGGATTCCGGGGGATCATCCGGCCGTTGGCCCCGGCGTTGATGACCTCCCACCCCGTCAGAGAAGCCAGCACCTCCGGCCACCGATCCTCCGGGCCGTAGCGGTCAGAGAGCCATCCGCGGGGGTCATAGCCGTAGGTATTGGAATCTCCAAAGCAAAGAATTTTCATGACGGCACCGTTATCTGAGCTTGGACAGCTTCTCCGTGTTGGCAATCACGATCAGCTTGTCGTCCGCTTTCAGCGGTGCATTGGGATCGATGTCCACGCTGACCATGTCGTTCCTGCGGAGGGCCACCACATTGATGGAGTATTTCTTTCGCAGGTTCAGCTGGATCAGGTTTTTCCCCAACCATTCCGGCTTCACATCCAGCTCGATCATGGACACATTCTTCGCCAGAGAGACCATATCCACAAAGCCGGAGCTGAGAAGATTTTTGGCCAGCCGGATGCCGGATTCGTTCTCCGGGAACACCACCTTATCCGCACCCACCCGGGTGAGGATCTTCTGGTGCATTTCGTTGGCACACTTGGCGATGACGGTCTTGACGCCAATCTCCTTGCAGAGGGTGACGGCCATCACGCTGGCCTCCAGATTGTTGGCCATGGCGATGATGACCACGTCCACATTGGAGATGCCCAGCTGACGGATCACATCCGGGTCGGTGATGTCGGCGCATTTGCAGATGGGGAGCTCGTCCGCGGCGGTATTGACGATCCGTTCGTCGGAATCCACAGCGATGACCTCCATGCCATGCTCCACCAGCTCCCGGGCTACGGCGATGCCATACCGCCCAAGACCAAATACGGCGTAAGTTTTCTTCATAACTATGCTCCTTTATCCGACACTGATTTCTTCGGTTGGGTTTTTGATGATATTTTGATGCTTTTTGTTGGCGTTCAGGGCCATCGCCAGCGAGATCGGCCCCACTCTGCCCAGATACATGGTGCCGATGATGATGGCCTTTCCGGCGTCGTTCAGGCTTGGCGTCAGATCCCGGCTCAGACCCACCGTTGCCGTGGCGCTGACGGTTTCATACAGAATGTCCAGCGCATCGGCGTCGGTGACGGCGCAGAGCAGGAGCGTGGAGGCGAAGGCGATGGCAAAGGACATCATGGTGACGGCCACAGCCTTGTTGACGGCCTGTCTGGAGATCTTTCGGTTGAACAGGGAGACCTCCTGTTTGTTCTGGATGGTGGCCATCGCGGATACTGCCAGCACTGCCAGCGTCACTGTTTTGATGCCGCCTGCGGTACCGACGGGGGAGCCGCCGACAAACATCAGAAACAGACAGAGGACCGACGACGCATTGGTCAGATCCTGCTGCGGCACGGTTGCAAAGCCTGCAGTTCTGGTGGTGACCGACTGGAACAGGGAAACCTGAATCTTGTCAAAGAGGGACAGGTTTCCGATGGTCAGCGGATTGTGATACTCAAACAGGAGGATCAGAAGCCCGCCGCCGAAAATGAGGATCAGCGTTGCGGCAATGGCGATTTTACTGTGGAGAGACAGGTTCCGCAGTCCTCTGCGTTTCCTGCCTGTCAGCCCCATCACATCCCACCAGACGATGTATCCGATGCCTCCCAGCACGATCAGCAGCCCGGTGACGAGGTTGATGGTGGGGTTGGTGGCATAATCGCACAGACTGTTTTCTGCGAGGATATCCATGCCCGCATTGCAGAAGGCGGAGACTGCGGTAAATACGGAGATCCAGACGCCCCTCGGGCCGAACTCCGGAACGAATACCGTCATATACAGCAGGGCTCCCACGCCCTCCACCAGAACCGTTCCCAGAAGCACCCGCTTCACAAACCGAATGATGCCGGAGATGCTGTTCAGGTTGAATGCATCCTGAAGCAAAAGCCGATCGCCAAGGCCCATGCGTCGGTTCAGCAGGAGCATCACGGCGGACATGATGGTGATGACACCCAGACCGCCCACCTGAATCAGAACCAGAATGACGGCCTGACCGAAGGTGCTCCATGTGCTGACCGTGGGCAGTGTCACCAATCCGGTGACGCAGGTGGCCGTGGTGGCGGTAAAGAGTGCATCCAGATAGGACACAGCCTCACCGCTTGCGGAGCTGACCGGCAGGGACAGCAGAATGCTTCCAAGTACGATCACGGCCAGAAAGCTCAGCATAATGAATTGTGTGGTGGAAAGTGTCCGTTTCTTTTTCATAAGCGATCCCCCTGTTGAGATGAGATACTCCGCATTCTAACCGAAAAAAGCAAAAGGGAACCAGCGGCCTCTGCAGTCAGCTGGTTCCCAAACTCATTTTTCTTATTTTACCGTGTTTTCCCCCGGCTGTCAAGGCCAAAGATAGGAAACCAACACAGTCTGCCAATACAATTCCCCCAGACCTTGCGGCCTGGGGGAACGCTTCAGTTAGAGGTGTGGATCATCTGACAACAGAGGAGTGGCTGTAGATGTAGAACTCCTCCTGACTGGGCATCCAGCTCTTTTCCTTGGGCGGGAAGGTGGCGTCGAAGCTTGCCACGGCGGCGGTGTCCTCGCAGCAGTCGGCGGCGGTGCTGGGAATGTACATCCAGCTTTTGCCGTCCAGAACGCCGGGAACCAGTTCAGCCACCAGCAGGGCTGTGGGGTAATTGCCGGGGACGACGAAGCTGACGTTCTTTCGCTTGCAGCTGACGAAGCCTCTGCTGACATAGTTGCCGGGGTTGCCGAAAATGATGTTCACATCGTAGCCCAGCTCCCGGGCGGCGGCAAAGGAATGCTCGATCAGCAGCTTGCCCAATTTCTGCCGCTGGTATTTGGGCGCAACGCACAGAGGACCGAAGGACAGGATCTCCTTGCGCTGGCCCTGCCCGTCCTCCAGCCATGCCTTGGTGTATAGGATGCTGCCGACGATCTCGCCGTCACATTCCAGCACAAAGGCCAGCTCGGGGATGAAATCGGGATGGGAGCGCATCTGATGGACAAAGTAATGCTCGTCTGCGCCGGGCTTGTAGACGTTCCAGAAGCTCTCTCGGGTCAGATTTTCCACCGCGCGGTAGTCGGCGGGGGTCTCGTTGCGGATGATGGTTTTCATGGGATCAGTTCCTTTCTAAAATTGATATCAGAAACAGATCGCCACAATCTCCAAGGTGTTGTTTTTCAAACAGCAATCTCCTAAAGTGATGTCAGGCCATGCCTGCTGGAATAGTATAGCACATTTCGGAACATCGTGCAAGCAGCTCCATCGGCTCTGCGCTTTTCTGTGGGGTTATTCTGCCATGGGCTGGGACTTGACCGCCAGCACGCAGACCGTGACCGCCACGCTGGACGTCCCCCACCATGGCGGAGATCTCCGAGGCCGACGCACCATATTCTCCAAGACTCAGGCGACCTGACCCACCAGACAGAACGGAGTCAGCGCCACCCAGAACCGGGAAGAGAGCTTGGTTTTCATGGTAAAACCTCCCGAAAAGTTGTATGGTGTGATTATAGCACAGTTCGGCACGCAATGTCAAAAAATTGAGAATCTGCAGACAACGCCGCATGGATTGAAAAGACAGCTGCCGGATGGTATAATAAACCTATATACCCCCGAAAAGGATTGGCACGATATGGGCATCGTGATCTATGCACCTTACCGGGGCAGGGGCTACGGCGTGACCGCTCTGAAGCTGATGCTTGACCATGCCTTCCGGGAGCTGGGCGTGGAGGACGGGTTCTTCCAGATGATGATTACGAGAGAGGATTATCTGAATGGTAATACTGAAAATAGATAGTGATGAAGCGAAAGCACACATTGCAAGAACGATTCTGGAAGCTCTCCCAGATTGGTTCGGAATCCCGGAATCCACAGAGGAATACATAGCAGACAGCATGGGAAAGCCATTTTTCTGCGCGTATGATGGAGACAGGCCAGTGGGATTTCTCTATCTGAAAGAAACCGGGCGGCATACTGTGGAACTGGCGGTCATGGGTGTATTGAAGGCGTATCATCGGCTGGGAGTTGGAAGAAAACTTTTTGCTGAAGCCAAGAATGAGGCAAAACGGTTGGGATATTCCTTTATCCAGGTTAAGACTGTTCAGATGGGCAGATACCCCATTTATGATGACACCAACCGCTTCTACCTTTCGTTGGGGTTCAAAGAGCTGGAAGTATTTCCGTCTTTGTGGGATGAATGCAATCCATGTCAGATTTACATTATGGCGATTTGAAAGAGGAAACGAAATGTACATAGAAACGGAGCGGATGGTCATTCGTGACTTTCTGTTGGAAGATGCCGCTGACCTGCACGAGATCCTCGGTGATGCGGAAACCATGGAACACTGTGAACCGGCATACGACTTTGAGAAAACGAGGGAGTTTCTGACGTCCTTCTGCATCGGTCGGAGGGCGGCAGCCGCGGCAGTCCATAAGGAAAGCGGCAAAATGGTGGGCTACATCCTGTTCAATGAGCTGGAGCAGGGCGTATTTGAGCTGGGCTGGTTCTTTAACCGCCGCTTCTGGGGGCAGGAGCTGGCCTTTGAGTCCTGCAAGGCTGTGATCGACTACGCCTTTGCGGAGCGGAAAGCTCATAAGGTTTTTGCGGAAACCATCGATGCCGGGAAGTCCGTTGGGCTGATGCAGAAGCTGGGAATGCAGCTCGAAGGCATCCAGCGGAGCCAGACCAGAGATAACCACGGTAATTGGGCAGATTTGTATTTCTACGGTCTGCTGGAGGAGGAGTGGAGAAAATGACGGTCAGAAACGCAGAATTGGAAGATATGAAGCGGTTGGGGCATATCATGGCCGTATCTTTCCGCACCGCTTTTTCGGACTTTATCAGCCGGGAAACGCTGGAGGCCTGCGCCCGGGAGGAGAACTGCGCTGCCCTGCTGGAGGGGATCTTCCGGGAGGGACAGATGCACTTTCTGATGGGCGGCGACAGCGGGATGCTGGTATGGCAGAGGGCAGACGATGGTGCGGAAATCGTTGCCATCCACAGCCTGCCGAAAAGCTGGGGAACCGGGCTGGGCCATGCCATGCTGGCGGAAGCCCTGAAGCAGATCGGAGAGGGAACCGTATTCCTCTGGGCATTCCGGGAGAACAAACGGGCCCGGCGGTTCTACGAGAAGCACGGCTTCCGCTGGGACGGCACCGAGCGCATCAGCGAGTTCGACGGTGCGGCGGAAGTGCGGTATGTGAGAGACTGAGGATATAAGAGTGCCCGGAATCCTGTGCGATTCCGGGCACTTTCCAATTATCGTTCTCTGCTGAAATCCGTGTGCAGATTTCCTTTGCCGACACAGTCGGCGTGGATGTATATATCCATGCGGGTTTCGCCGCCCTCCTCATAGACCTCCTCGAAACATCCGAGGAAAGACGTGCCGTGATTCTCCTTGAAACCATTGGTACCGAGAAAATCGAGAATGCGCTGGTAGCCCTTGGGGATCCGATCGAAGGCCGCCCGGAAGGGATCGTGGACGGTGATCCTGGCGTACTGCGCCTGCTCCTGACGGTAAACTTCCACGCCGGGACACTTCGGCTCAAAGCCCTCCGGCAGGAGCCAGCCTGCCACATAGCCCCGGAGTCCGAAGCGGTTCTGCTGTTCCATGGATACGAAGGGGAAGTCCCAGCCGATCTGCCGGGGATGCGGCTGCACATCATACAGACCGCTCTTTCTTGCCCAGTGATCCAGATACATCTGCACATCGTCCTCCGGCTGGGGACTGATGATGACATAACGCCCCAGCGTGAAGGCGGGAACCGTCACGATGGACACCGGGGAATAGTAATCCGCCTGGGGAGCCATGTCCTCCTTCAGCAGGGCGTCCAGGGTGCAGGAAAAGAGCCTGCTCAGCTCCAGCAGCTTCTCCACATCCGGGATCGCCTCTCCCGTCTCCCATTTGGAAACCGTCTGCCGGGAGACATGCATCCGCTCCGCCAGCCGCTCCTGGGTCATGCCGCCGTGGAGCTTGCGCAGGAATTGTAAATTGGAACCCAGCTTCATGCCATCGCCGCCTTTCTTTTGGATGGCTCTATCTTACCATTGCACGCAGCGGTTGTCCAGAAAGTGCGGCGTGCATTTTTGCGGCGGCGTGTAAAGCTGCGGTTGCATTGACATATACACCGCCAGAATGAAACTGTGGGTATTCCCTTGAAAGCATAAATATCCTCTTTCCATCGGGCATGGGATTATGGTATAATCAATGGGACATACCTGAATTTGACGGAGGCAGTGCAAATGGAAAAGTTATCAAAAGAGGTTGAGGCGATTCTTTTGGAGCGATTCGGCAAGGATAGTATTATTGCTCTGGCAACTGCCATGGACGGCATTCCTTATGTTCGCAGTGTGGATGCGTTTTATGAGCGCGGTGCCTTTTATGTGCTGACCCACGGGCTATCAAGTAAAATGAAACAAATAGAGCAAAATCCCACGGTTGCACTGTCTGGCGACTGGTTTACAGCCCAGGGCAGAGGATTCAATTTGGGTTACTTCGGGAAAGTGGAAAACTCACACATCGCTAACAGAATGAAGCAAGTGTTTTCCGCTTGGATTGATAATGGACACAATAATTTTGATGACACAAACACTTGTATTCTTTGCATCAAGCTAACCAGTGGGATTCTGTTCTCAAATGGCACACGATACGAAATAGACTTTACCTGAACCGATTCCAATTTGTTTACAAAACATTCACGCCCAGGCGTTGACATTTCCTGGTAAGGCTGTTATTTGAAATGATATATAGAGAAGCCCACCGGGGTTCCGGCGGGCCTCGTTCACGCCTGTGGCGAAACCGAGGGCAAACTGATAGCCGGTGATCCTGCCGCCCTCCTTGATCAGGCCGACGATCCGCTTTGCGTTGGTGTTTGCCTGTGGGATCTGGTCGAGGGTCTGCTTTGCGAGATTTTGCCCGTCTATGTGCGTCACTCCTTTGGCGTAGTTTTGCCGCCGTTGGGAGAATATACGCCTTTACGGATGAGAAAAATTGTGGTATGATGCAAAAAAGAACGGAGGTACCCCTATGGAAACGGCAGTACGATTTTTTGAGCATGCCCAGAGGAAATTGCAGCAGGTTTTGGAGCAGGAGATGCCCAAT
>JAFWAZ010000068.1 GCA_017507425.1 Oscillospiraceae bacterium
CAGGTGCGGCGGATGTCGTATCATAGGGAAAAAGGAGGAATGCCCCATGAGATTAAGACCCTACAAGCCCTGTGATGCCCCTGTGATCCTGTCCTGGGTGAAGGACGAGGACACCTTCCGCAAGTGGGTCACGGACCGCTATCCCCATTACCCCATCACGGCGGAGGAGATGAACGAAAAATACTTCCGTTTCAACGGCGACTGCGCCGAGCCGGACAATTTCTATCCCATGACGGCCTTTGACGAGCGGGGGCTGGTGGGACATCTGATCCTGCGCTTTACCGATGGGGAGAAGACCGTCCTGCGGTTCGGCTTCGTCATCGTGGACGATGCCCGCCGGGGCACCGGCTGCGGCAGGGAGATGCTCCGGCTGGCGATGCAGTATGCATCCGGGATCCTGAAGGTCCGGAAAATCACCATTGGTGTGCTGGAGAACAACCCCGGTGCCTACCGCTGCTACAGAGCGGTGGGCTTCCGGGACGCGGACATCGAGCCGTCTGTGTTCTGTCTGATGGGGCAGGATGTCCGGTGTCTGGAGCTGGAGTGGGAAGCACCCTGCTGACTGAGCCGGGCGTTTTCCGGGCAACAAACCGGTGGGTTTTACAGCAGTATAGCAGATTTTCGGTCGGATGTACAGGTATCGGAAGGAAGAAGCAAATCCTCCGCAGTCATTCCGAACAGCGGAAACCATCAGGGTTCCCCCTGCTTCTGTTGACAGGCTCTGCCCGTTCCGTTACAATAGGAATACAATGGATTTCCGGAGAAGATGCCGGATAACGCCTTGACTTTTTTCGGAAAGAAATCTATACTAACGGTATGTGAACATGTTCACAAAAAAGGAGCGATCATGCCCAAGATTATCGAAAACCTGGAAAGCAGGATCCTTGCAGAAGCCCGGAAACAGATCGAAGCCTCCGGCTACGGCGCAATGACCATTCGCTCTGTGGCGAAGGAGTGCGGCGTGGGGATCGGAACGGTCTATAATTATTTCCCCTCGAAGGATGCCCTGGTGGCGAGCTATATGCTTCAGGACTGGAAAAGCTGTCTGGAGGTCATCACCCGGGTCAGCCGGGAGGCCGATTCTCCGGAGTGCATCGTCCGCTGTATGTTCGATCAGCTGAAGCTGTACACGGTCCGGCATCAGGCGCTTTTTCTGGACGATACCGCCGCCGCCGTTTTTGCGGAGTCCTTCAGCCGATACCACACCATGCTGCGCCGGCAGCTGGCGGAGCCTCTGCTGAAATACTGCGGCAGCGAGTTCGCCGGCGAGTTTGTGGCGGAGGCGCTGCTGACATGGACCATGGCAGGCATAGAATTCGATGAGCTTTACGGCATGATCAGGAAGCTGTTCTGACGTGCCGCTGCTGTAACATATGGGGCCGCACGCCGCGGCCCCATCATTTTTTTGCAAAGGAGAATGCAATCGTGTCCAGTTTTGAAAACCTGCGTGTAGTAGACAATTTCTACCAGACCTCTCTGTACTTCCCCATGCCCACCGTCGTCATCTCCACCCTCTGCGAGGACGGCACCACCACCCTGGGCCCCTACTCCCTGGTGCAGCCGTACTATGTGGCGGGCAAGGATTTCTATGCCATGCTGCTGTCCTGCCGCAACAGCTCCAACACCGCCCAGAACATCCTGCGCACCGGCAAGTGCGCCATCAACTTCGTTGACGACAAGCCCAAGACCTTCAAGGAGTGCGTCAAGCTCAGCTGGCCCGGCGACAAGCCCGAGGACAAGATGCCCAAGTGCGAATTCAGACTCGAGAAGGGTCAGATCGAGGAAGCCACCGGCGAGAAGCGCCCCATGGTCCTGACCGACGCCATCCAGGTCATCGAGTGCACCTGGGTCAGCACCCTCGACAACGCCCAGGACGACAAGCCCGGCGAGCTGAACGGCTACGAGCCTCCCTATCACGA
>JAFWAZ010000069.1 GCA_017507425.1 Oscillospiraceae bacterium
ACCAGATACTTGAGGTCTTCGGGCTTGCCGAACCAGCTGGATGCGGCGAAGAAGTTGGACACCTGATAGCCAAAGCTGCCGTAGTAGGGGTGCTCCATAATGGCCATCAGCTGGATGGTGTTGTATCCGGCCTCCTTGACGTGGGGCAGGGTGATGTCGGCGAACTCCCGGTAGGAGCCGACCTTGCCCTCCTCCTGCGCCATGCCCACGTGGGCCTCATAGATGTACAGGCACTTGTCGGTCTTGAAATCGCCGTCGGTCCACTCGAACTTCTTGGCGGGATCCACGACCTCGCAGACGAAGGAGTTGTCGTGCTTTTCCTGAACGACACGGCGGGCGTACAGGGGGATGTGCTCGGTGCGGGTCATGTTGGCGTCCACGACGGTCTTGACCTTGCAGCCGTCCCACAGGGCGTCCTCGCCCTCCAGGAAGATCTCCCAGTTGCCGTCACCGGTGCGGTGCAGGGGATGGCTGGTCTGATTCCAGTTGTTGAATTCGCCCTCCAGATACAGCTGATAGGCGGAGGGAGCCCACTCGCGGTAGACCCAGCCGCCCTCGGTGCGGTGGAAGCCGTAGTAGTTGTGGGCGTTGGCGAAGTCGTTGAGGGTCTGGCCCTCGCTAAGGATCCGGCCCTTGGTGGCCCGGTACAGGAACATACGCAGGTCAATATCGCCGGCGAAGGGAACGAGCTGGGGGTTCAGGTCTAAGATTCTGTACATAATGAAAATCACCTTTCTCTGAAAATGTTCGGATCAAGCGGGTGCTTTTTAATACTTACAATATTCATTGTACCGCAGCCGTGCGAGAAAGTCAAATGCCCTTGTGCGGAAAAGAAGTACAATCCTGCTATTAACCGCCCCGGAAAAACCGGGGCGGCAGTTATGCAGGGATCAGGGATCGGGATGATCGATTTGCCGTTCCTTTCCCGCGGCGGTATTCGCCCTGACCTTGGTAACGGCCATCAGCGCCACCGGCAGCACCAGCATGCCCACAAGGCCCGCCAGCCGCAGACCCACCACCATGGCCACCAGCGTGGCCAGCGGATGGACGCTGATCTGGCTGCCCACGAACCGGGGCTCGATGATATAGCGCATGGCGCAGATGAAGATGTAGAGCACGATGACGCCGATGCCGATTTTCAGGTTGCCCAGAATCAGCGCGATGGCGCCCCAGGGCAGCAGAATGCCGCCGACACCCAGAATGGGCATCAGGTCAAAGATGGCAATGCCCACCGCCAGACCCAGCTTGTAGGGGATATCCAGCAGCAGAAAGCCCGCGTAGAGCTCCGCTGTGGTGATGAAGAACATGATGGTGTAGGACTTGATGTAGACCCAAATGGCCTTCCGGGCATAGCCGATGACCTCCACCACCTTATCCCGGTGGGCAGCGGGGATCAGAGATTTCAGGAAATTCACCACAGTCTGATAATCGGCGGCGATGTAGAAGGAGGAAACCACCATAATGATGATCTGAAGCAGCGCGCCGGGGATGCTCACCACGCCGGAGGCCAGCGCTTTCACCGCCCAGCCGGAGAATTCCGTGGCGTACTTGGCGAGGGTGGAGGCCACCGTCTTGCCCACCTCGTTGACCAGCTGGGCCAGCGTCATATCGATGGGCTCCAGCAGACCCTGAATCAGATCGCCCACATCCCAGATGACGGGGTAAAGGTAGTCGTAAAACAGATCCGGAACCGCGGCGGCGAAATTGCTGATCTCGCCGATGACCTTCACGGAGAAGAAGATCATGCCCCACACCAGCAGTCCGTAAAGGACGATGCACAGCGCCACAGCCGCGCCGCCCTGCATCCGTCCCCCCTTCAGATGGATCATGTGCAGGGGCAGCTGAACCACGGAAGCGATGGCAAAGCCGATGATGAAGGGCATCAGGATCGGCAGCAGATACTGCCAGAATGCCAGCGCCAGCGCGATCAGTATACCGTAAAAGGCGGTGTTGATGACAAAATTCTTTCTGCTTTCCATATTTGGATCCTTTCTCTGCCGGAGCCTGTCTGATGGTATCATTTTCTCATTTTGCGATGCAATATGCAACCCCTTTTTTCAGTTTTAAGAATTTCTTAATTGTTGACAACCCTGCAAAAAATGGGTATGATGGACGTGGGGAAAACCCACAACCATTTTTGACGGAGGAAACCATTATGAGCAACAAGTATGCAGGTACCCAGACCGAGAAGAATCTGGAAGCCGCTTTCGCCGGCGAGTCCATGGCAAGAAATAAGTACACCTACTTCGCATCCAAAGCCAAGAAGGAGGGCTTCGAGCAGATCAGTGCTCTGTTCCTGAAGACCGCCGACAATGAGAAGGAGCACGCCAAGCTGTGGTTCAAGGAGCTGGGCGGCATCGGCAATACCGCCGAGAACCTGCTCCATGCCGCCGAGGGCGAGAACTACGAGTGGACCGACATGTATGCCGGCTTCGCCGAGACCGCCGAGGCCGAGGGCTTCTACGAGCTGGCCGCCAAGTTCCGTCTGGTCGCTGCTGTCGAGAAGCACCACGAGGAGCGCTACCGCGCCCTGCTGAAGAACGTGGAGACCGCTCAGGTCTTCGAGAAGTCCGAGGTCAAGGTCTGGGAGTGCCGCAACTGCGGCCACCTCGTGGTCGGCACCGCCGCCCCCGAGGTCTGCCCCACCTGCGACCATCCCAAGGCTTACTTCGAGCTGCACGCCGAGAATTACTAATCCCTGCATCCAGCGCCCCCGGCTTAAGCCGGGGGCAGTTTTTGCACCTGGAATTCCT
>JAFWAZ010000010.1 GCA_017507425.1 Oscillospiraceae bacterium
TCGATGGGCTCGTCCAGAGCCTCGGCAGTCAGACAGCCGCCGGAGGGGCCGCCGGTCTGGATGGCCTTGAACTGCTTGCCGTCGGGAATGCCGCCGCCGATGTCGTAGATCAGCTCCCGCAGGGTGGTGCCCATGGGGATCTCGACGAGGCCGACGTTGTTGACCTTGCCGCCCAGGGCGAAGACCTTGGTGCCCTTGCTCTTCTCGGTGCCGCAGGAGGCAAACTCAGCTGCGCCCTCGCGCAGGATGTAGGGCACACAGGCCAGGGTCTCGACGTTGTTGACGATGGTGGGCTCGCCCCACAGACCCTTCACTGCGGGGAAGGGAGGACGGGGACGGGGCATGCCGCGCTTGCCCTCGATGGAGTTCAGCAGGGCGGTCTCCTCGCCGCAGACGAAGGCACCTGCGCCCAGACGGATGTGAGCCTGGAAATTGAAGCCGGTGCCCAGGATGTTCTCGCCCAGGATGCCTGCCTCGTTCATCTGCTTGATGGCGTTGCGCAGACGGTTGACGGCGATGGGATACTCGGCGCGGACATAGAAGTAGCCCTCGGAAGCACCGATGGCGTAGCCGGCGATCATCATGCCCTCAATGACGGCATAGGGGTTGCCCTCCAGAATGGAGCGGTCCATGAATGCGCCGGGGTCGCCCTCGTCGCCGTTGCAGACCACGTACTTCTGGTCAGACACGGAGTTCTTGGCGAACTGCCACTTGCGGCCGGAGGGGAAACCGCCGCCGCCGCGGCCGCGGAGACCGGAGGCCAGAACCTCGTCGATGACCTGCTGAGGCTCCATCTTCAGAGCACGCTCAAGGCCCTGAAATGCGCCGTAGCCCATGGCTTCCTCGATGGACTCGGGGTTGATGACGCCGCCGCCGTGGAGGGCGACGCGCTTCTGCTTCTTATAGAAATTGATGTCGTCCTGCCGGGCCTGCTTCTCGCCGGTCAGGGGCTCCACGTAGAGCAGACGCTCCACGATCTGGCCGCCGAGGATATCGGTATTGAAGATCTCCTCCACGTCCTCGATCTTGACCAGACGGTACAGGGTGTCCTCAGGGAAGATCTTGACGAAGGGCCCCTGAGAGCAGAAGCCGAAGCAGCCGACGATGTTGACGGTGACCTTGTCTTCCATATGGTTTGCAGCAACCAGCTCGTCGAACTTGCCCTTGATGTCCATGGAATTGGAGGACAGGCAGCCGGTGCCGCCGCAGAGCAGAATGGCGCGCTTGCCGTTGGAGCCGTCCAGCTTGGAAGTCAGAGCCTCGGTGCAGGCGCAGACCTTGGCGTTCAGTTCAGCAAAATTCTTCATTTACTTGCCCTCCTTGTCGAGATATTCCTGCACGACCTGACCGACCTGATCAACAGTCATCTTGGGGTAGACCTTGCCGTTGATGGTGACAGCGGGAGCGATGCCGCAGGCGCCGATGCAGCGCAGGGCGTCGATGGTGAACAGACCGTCGGCGGTGGTCTCGCCGGGCTTCACGCCGAGGATCTCGGAGAACTTGTCGATGATCTGCTGTGCACCCTTGACGTAGCAGGCGGTGCCAAGGCAGCAGCCGATGACATACTTGCCCTTGGGCTCCAGAGAGAAGAAAGAGTAGAACGTGACAACGCCGTAGATATCAGCCACGGAGATGCCGGTCTTTTCGGAGACGATCTGCTGGACTTCCAGAGGAATATAGCCGTACTCGTTCTGGATGTCGCTGAGGATCATCATCAGCGGTGTCTTTTCGTTCGCGTATCTGTCGCAGATCTCGACGATCTTCTTGACACCGGCTTCGTTAATGTGCGCCATTGTTTGCCTCCTGATCTATAATTATTATTTGTGATTTTTGATTTTTCCGGTATTTATTTGCCGTTTCTTTGCCCCATAGACGCAAAGAACCACCGCACGCACGCGGTGGATTCTGAGGTTTTCCCGGAAAACCACCTGAATTATATAAATTCCCCTTGAAAAAACCAATAAAGATATGGTATTTTATTTATAACCTGTGCTTATAGATTTCGGAGGTGCCTTATGAACTACAACTATCTGCTTTACTTTTCCGTACTGGCCCAGACGGAGCATTACACCACCGCCGCAGCCCGGCTGGGCATCTCCCAGCCTGCCCTCAGCAGCGCCATCCACAATCTGGAGAATGCGCTGGGCGGCGTGAAGCTCTTTGAAAAGGCGGGCCGGAACATCCGTCTGACAGACGAGGGACGGTTCTATCAGCAAAATGTGGATGAAGCGATCCAGCAGCTCCACCGGGCCTCCATGACCCTGCGGGACAGCCGAACGCAGGCGCCCATCGTGATCCGCATGGGCATCGTCTCCGGTACCCTCGATGGGTTTCTGGCCCGGGAGATCGTGAAATACACCCGCCGGAACAGCCGCATCCGGTTCAATCTCATGGAAAGCTCCTCGGAGTACCTGATGGAGATGATCCGTCAGGAAAAGCTGGACATGGCCATCATTGACTCTACAGACCGGGACCGAAGCCTGCATTTCCGGAAGCTCTACGAGCGGGACTACTTCGTGGCGCTTCCTGTCGCCCATCCGCTGGCTGAGCGCAACAGCATCGACCCCAGAGAAGTGGTACATGAGCCGCAGGTGGTGTTCAACTATAATGTGGCCAGAAGCTTCAAGGAGTGGGCCAGCGGCGCCCCCACAGACGAAGCGGTCATCTGCACCGTGGATACCTCCCGGGCTGCGCTGGATCTGGTGGCAGCGGGCATCGGCATCGCCTTCATTCCCAATGAATGTGTGGAGCATCACCCGGGCGTTCAGTATGTGCCTCTGAGCAACTGGCATCAGGCCCTGTACATGTGCATTCTCTACGACAAATGGCTGGAGCCCCCCGTGTGGGATTTCATCGAGCACGTAGTCAAGGGTCTCCGGGCCAGAAACCGGGGAAGCCGCGCATGATTTAAGCCGGAGCGAAAGCTCCGGCTTTGGTGTTTATTTGTCTGTGCAGCAGTCCGGGTCGCAGCCTGTGGGGGTGAAGGCCTCCGCCGGGAAGGGCACCTTGTCGAACAGAGCGCAGGGGTCCTCCGCACAGCCGGGATCGGCACAGCATTCCTTGGTGGGGATGGCGTAGTCCAGCACCGGTACGATCAGCTGGGCCGGTCGCTCCAGTCGGATGATGGAGAACTGCCCCAGCGTTACGTACAGACGCTGTTTGTCGCCGCCCAGCACCAGCTCCTCCCCGAACGCTGCGAGCACATCGGCAGGAACCGTCAGCGCGCAGGGCTCCGATCCGCAAACCTGACAGACCTTGCCCCCCAGCACCATGGGATCCAGTACCTCCACAACAGCGGTGGGCAGGGTGCCGCCGGAGTTGCCGGGGGCATCGGAGCGGAAAATGTGCGCTCCGGAGTTTTCGCCGCAGAGGACGGCGCGCTTGCCAAACATGGCCAGGCCGCAGATGGCCGCCGGGCGGCAGGGGGACACGGCGGCATCCGCGATGATCTTATAGTAGAAGGTCAGGTCTACGGTGTAGTGGCTGCGGTGAAAGGCCACCGGGCTCACATCGATGGCCGTGTAGACCAGCTCGGCCGAGCGGACCTTCGCCGACTGGGCTGCGTCGAGAATGCACTGGGACTCCTTGGTCAGATAGACCCGCAGATCCTCGATGCAGTCCTTATCCCGACAGGAATCGGTGATTTTCCGGGTATGGATGGACATGGCGCAGTGCAGATCCTCGGGTCTGCACTCCATGGCGTCAAAGCAGCGTTCACTCATGGCAATACCTCCTGAATTTCGGTTTCAGGACAGTTTATGCGGGAGCGGAAAATGTGTGCATCGGCGGGGGCATTTCCATTCAATCAGACATTTTTCTTGCTTTTCCGCAAAAATCCCGCTATACTGATAGTGAACACAGGAGCGCAGGACGCGCTTTGTCCGGCTCCGGGATATGGAGGTGTCATGATGAATTTTCTGGAAGAGAGAATCGTAACCGACGGCGTCGTCAAGGCCGGCAATGTTTTGAAGGTGGACAGCTTCCTGAACCACAAAATGGACATCGCCCTCATGGAGCGGATCGCCAAGGAATTCAAGCGCCGCTTCGGCCACAAGCCCATTGACAAGGTGCTGACCATCGAGGCCTCCGGCATCGGCATCGCAGTCCTTGTTGCCCGGGAATTCGGCGTGGACATGGTCTTTGCCAAGAAAGCGAAATCCGTCAACCTCGACGGCGACATGTATGTGGCCGAGGTGGAGTCCTACACCCACAAGAAGACCAACCGGGTCATCGTGTCCAAGAAGTATCTGTCCGAGGGGGATCATGTGCTCATCGTCGACGATTTCCTCGCCAACGGCTGTGCCCTGCAGGGTCTGATTTCCATTGTCGAGAGCGCCGACGCCATCGTCGAGGGCTGCGGCATCGTCATCGAGAAAGGCTTTCAGGAGGGCGGCCACCGCATCCGTAACCTCGGTTACCATCTGGAATCTCTGGCCATCATCGACGCCATGGATCCGGAAACCGGCGCCATTACATTCCGTCAGCAGTAAACAAGTATCGCAAACGGGCCTGTTGCAAAAAGCAACAGGCCCGTTTTTTCGGATTCTGTATCAGGTAAATGCGTATCTGGTGACGCTCACCCACTGCTCTCCGGCCTTGACAAAGGGCTGGGGCCACTCGGGGTGGTTAACTGCATTGGGGGCGAACTGGGTCTCCAGCGCCACGCCGGAGCGCTTGCCGTAGACCACGCCGGACTTGCCCACGTTGTCAAGGAAGTTGCCCGCGTACAGCTGGATGCCGGGCATGTCGGTGGTGACGGTCATGGTCAGACCGGACTCGGGATTGCGCATCACGGCAGCAATCTGCTCCACATTGACGAAATTGTGGTCATAGCCGCCCTGCAGATGCAGGGGCTCATAGTCCATGCCGATGTCCCGGCCGATGGGCTTGAAGGTACGGAAATCGAAAGGGGTGCCCTCCACGGCTCTGAGCTCGCCGGTGGGGATGTTCTCGGCGTCGTCGGGGCAGAACCGCTCTGCGGGAATCATCAGCTCCTGCTCCATGGCCTTCTCGGGCTTGTCCTGTCCGAAGAGGTTGAAGTAGGCGTGATTGGTCAGATTGAACACCGTATCCTTGTCGGAGATGCCCCGGTAGGTGATGGTCAGGCCGTCGTTTTCAAGGCAATAGGTGACGGTTACATCCACATTGCCGGGGTAGCCCTGTTCGCCGTCGGGGCCGTGGATGGCCAGAGTCAGACTGTTCTCCGTATGGGCGGCCTTCTCCCAGATCTGGAAGGACCATGTATCGGGGCCGGAGTGGAGGCAGTTGTGTCCCTCGTTGGCGGGGAGCAGGATCTCCTGGCCGTTCAGCATGAACTTCGCGCCGCCGACCCGGTTGGCATTGCGGCCAACCACCGCACCCAGAAAGGCGCCGTTGCGCTCATAGCCCCGGATGTCATCGCAGCCCAGAACCACATCCAGTCCGTCCACGGTCAGAGACACCAGAGCGGCACCATAATTTGTGATTTTCGCCATAATTCGACCACAAGATATGGTGTACAGTCGGGCCTCGCGGCCATCAGCAAGTTTACCAAAGGTTTTTTCCATCTTTTACAAGCTCCTTTCAAATTCGAAGTTTCCGTGCCTGTTGATACGTTGATTATACAACACATTCCCGCAAATAGCAAAGAGAATCTTCGCAAAGTACGATAATTCTTCCGGAATTACCCGAATCACACGGTTCGTGAGGTTGACAGAATTCCGCAAAAACGCAACGGACAAATTGCACAAAGAGCCTCCACAAGATGCTGTGATTTTTTCTTGCATTCAGACACAAGATGTTGTATAATGACCCTGCTCGCGTTTTGAGGGCACAAGATATTGTGGTTATCAATACGATCAGACACAAGGCTCGGCCTTGTCGTAAATAAGAAGGAGGAAGCACCATGAAGATCATCAAGCGCAACGGTGCGGAGGAAGTCTTTGATATTTCCAAAATCCGCATCGCTCTGGAAAAGGCCAACGCTGCCGTCGAGGAGCAGTACCGCATGACCGCGCTCCAGATCGAGCGCATCGCCAACAACGTCGCCATCTCCTGCGAGGGTCTGGGCCGCAGCCCCGCCGTCGAGGAGATTCAGGATCTGGTGGAGAAGGCCATCATGGCCCACGGCGCATTCGAGGTGGCCAAGGAGTACATCACCTACCGCTACACCCGGAATCTGGCCCGCCAGTCCAACACCACCGACGACCGGATCCTGACTCTGATTGAGTCCAACAACGAGGAAGTCAAGCAGGAGAACGCCAACAAGAATCCCGCCGTCAACGCCGTTCAGCGCGACTACATGGCAGGCGAGGTTTCCAAGGACATCACCAGCCGCATCCTCCTGCCCCGGGATATCGTGCAGGCCCACGAACAGGGCATCATCCACTTCCATGACGCCGACTACTTCGCCCAGCACATGCACAACTGCGATCTGGTGAATCTAGAGGACATGCTCCAGAACGGCACCGTCATCTCCGGCACCATGATCGAGAAGCCCCACAGCTTCTCCACCGCCTGCAACATCGCCACTCAGATCATCGCCCAGGTTGCCTCCAACCAGTACGGCGGCCAGTCCATCTCCCTGACCCACCTGGCCCCCTTCGTCCAGGTCAGCCGGGAACTGATCCGCAAGACCGTGGAAAAGGAAATGCAGACTCTGGGCGTGGAAGCTGACGAGGAAAAGATCGCAGAAGTGGTAGAGA